>JBPCIT010000361.1:0-51755 GCA_051006015.1 Longimicrobiaceae bacterium | reverse complement strand
ACGCTGGACATCGCGCCGGGGACGGTCGCGCGCGCCTACAGCGAGCTGGAGCGGCTGGGGGTGGTGGTCACCGACGGGGCTCGGGGCACGCGGGTGGCCGAGCGTCGGCAGAACCCGCTGCCGGATGCGGAGCGGCCCGACACGCTGGTCGGCCTGCTGCGCCCCGTGGCGGTGGCCGCCTTCCACCTCGGCTCCACGGCGGCGGAGCTGCGGCAGGCGCTGGAGACGGCAATGCGGGACATCTTCAACGAGCAGGAGCACGCTCCATGATCGAACCTTACCACTGGCCCGGGCGCCGTGCGGTTCCGTCCCGACCGACGGTGTTCCGCCGCGCCGTTGCGCGGTGGGCGGCGGAAAGCTAGTCTGGGACGGAGGCCACGTGCCTTCACACCCTTTCCCCACCCTACTCGGGAGATTCCCATGCCCAGAGCCGCCGTCGTCGTGCTGTACCATCACCCCACCGATGCGGATGCCTTCGAGCAGTACTACGACGAAACGCACATGCCACTGGTGGGCAAACACGCTGGCGATCTCGGCGCCACTCACGCCACGTTCACGAAGTTCACCCAGACGCTGGACGGGCAGTCGCCGCCGTTCTACCGCAAAGCGGAGATGTGGTTCGAGTCGGAGGAGGCGCTGCGGAAAGCGCTCGGCTCAGAAGCGTTTCAGGCCATTGCGGGCGATCTGCCGAATTTCGCCACCGGTGGGATCACACCAATGATCAGCGTCGAGACGCACTGATAACCCACAAGCAGCAGCGAAACAGCGAGGGGCTCGGCGCGGGGAATGCGCCGAGCCCCTCTTTTCCAGTCGATGGGAAGAGGGACACAGCGACACCTGTGTAATAGCGAGGATTCTCCCCGAAGAGCTGTCGCTCGGAGGCAGTTCGGGAACAGTATGCGCGCTGTGGGCGGCGCGGCGCGAGAAGGTGGGGCCTGGGTCAGGACGCGAATCTATCCGCGCCTGGAGGTGGACCCGGTTGCCCCTCTTGTACGGCCACCGCGCTGTTATTACGTTTGTTGCCACACAGTGTAGCGATTGTTTGATACCCGGAGGCTGAGCATGACGAGGGAGACCACGATTCGCGCCATCGGCAACTCGGCTGGGACCACGATCCCCAAGGCAATGCTGGAGCGCTACAACCTCGGAGAGGGAGATCGCGTTCACCTGGTCGAGGTCGAAAACGGGATTCTGATTACCCCTTACGATCCGGACTTCGCGGAGGCGATGGAGATCTACGCCGAGGGTGCGCGCCAGTATCGGAATGCCATGCGCGAGCTGGCCAGGTGAACCAGGAGCGAGTTGAGCCGCGGTGGGTTAGGCGTACGGTCGCGCAGACTATCCATTCCGAACAGGTCCGCCAGCATGGAGGCTCCCCTGGCATCCGAGACGAGGGGCTCCTGGAGTCTGCCCTCGAACGGCCGCGAAACCGGTGGCACTACGACACCACGGCCGATCTCCCCACGCTGACGGCTGCGTACGGGTTCGGAATCGCCCGGAACCACCCGTTCATCGACGGCAACAAGCGGGTGGCGTTCCAGGCCATGTACGTCTTTCTCGGGCTCAATGGCTTTCGCATCGTGGCGGATGAACCTGAAGTGGTCGCCCTGATGCTCGAGGTCGCCGCTGGCCACCGTGACGAGATCAGACTTGCCGACTGGCTTCGCACGCACATGGAGACACGCTGATCTCGGAGCCTACCCCTGCGGATCGGGACTGATCCTGATGGACTGCCAACACGAGCGCTACACGCTGGCCGCGTAGCGCTACTCGCAGGGCCGGTGCGCAGCGCTGCGCGGGATCGCAGCTTTAGTGGCCGTCGCCGGTGCCGGGCTCGACCGCAACTCCACCGGCCTTCTTCCGATAATAGGCGATCTTCTCCTCCAGGCTCATTCCCTCGGTCTTAAGCTGATGGATTCGCTGTACATAGCGGATCTCCTGCATCAGCTCATCGTCGGGAAACTCCACGGCAATCTCCTGACGAATCGCCCCTCTTTCCTGTACAGGAATCTGTCACATTTCCTCACCTCCACTCCCACAGCTCTGGGAGTGCGACGATCTCGATGGGTTCGTAGCCGTGCAAGGCCAAAAAGCTTATCCGGCTCCTTCTTGAGCTTCACCACCTGAGCCTCCGTCATCACCGACCTGCTCCGCCTCCTGCATCCGGCGCAGGAAATCGGCTACCCGCATGATCGGGATGTCCTGGTATTGGCCGAGGTTCAGCAGGTGGCGGTCCCCCGATATGATAACCGAGGAGCCGGAGGCGACCGCGCACTCGATCACCTGGTCATCGTCGGGATCGTCCCTCACCACCTGGAGGCGCTGCGTTGGGTTCACCTTTATCGTGAAGTCGGCCAAGCGTGCATCCATCTCATCCAGCCGAGCCTGCTCCCAGCCCAGCTTATCGCGCAGCACCCGGCGCAGCTCGCCCTGGATATCTGGGGAGATCGCCAGCCGGAACCTGCCTGCCCGGGCGAGATTGAGGAACTGCCGGGGCTTGCCTCCGAAGTGCAGGCCGGAAACGAGGATATTGGTATCTGCCGTGACCGTCTGCACTACCGCCCGCGCGCCTCACGCCGCGATTCCTCGATCAGGCGCTCCACCTCGCCCTCGGTAATCCCCAGCTCCGCCGCCCGGCGCTGGCCATATCCAAGCAGCGCCTGCCAGTTGCGGTCCTTCTCCTCGCGCTCCAGCCAGCCTTCCAGCAGCTCGACCGGCGTAACACCATTCTTCTCCGCAGCCTGCTCGATACGCTCCAGAAGGGCAGGGGGGATCGTCGTTTGAGACATGTTCGGTTCCGGGTTCATGGTGCTGCTCCTGTCCTGCTTTCAGCCTACCTCTACCCCGCAGCAGGGTCAACCGTGTCGCCTGTATCTTGTTCCGCTGGTCGCAACAGGGAGTAGCGCAGGTCTGCCTCCACGCGGCCCAGAGCCTCGCTGAACTCACGCCGCGCGGTTTCCGCGTCGATTCGCACCGGGTATCGCTCATCGCCTTCCACCACGTGCAGCGCCGTGTCGAAGGCCTGCCCTACCAGCGTCTCGATCCCATTCTTCCAGACTCCAAGCACCCTCTCTACCCACTCCGGGCCATCCGCACGCTCCTGCGCAATCGCGCGCATACATGCCACAGCCGCCACGAACGCGAAATCCTTGTGGAGGAATTCGACGGTATCCACCGGCTCCCCCTTCAACAGTTCAACAACGTATTCAACACTATCCATCAGACATGCTCCCTAGGAACAGGGGATGTGCGGAATACGATCATCTCGCAGCCGCCTCAAATGGCGATCTTGTCCACCTCGCCCGTCAGAACGAGGGTCGCGATCACAGCCTCGAAGTCTGGTAGCCGCTCCGTCCAGAACTGTTGCGTGAGCTGCTACCGCTCGGGAGTGCGCGCATCGCAGTACGCACTCGGCACCGCGGTGTCCAGGTACAGCTTGGGTTTGACCAGCGAGGACTGCAACTCCAGCATCCTCCTCCTTTGTGCTCGAAATGTCGCGCGTTGCCGCTGGAGACCGTGACGGATCAGCCTTGCCGATTGGCTCCGCTCCTACGTCGAGCCACGCTGATCTCGAGTGCGCCCTCGCGGATCCTAGCTCACTGAGGAACTTTTTCGCACAAGAACGAAGCGCTGCCCGATGAGTCCATCCGACCTTATCCGAGTGCCTCAAGATTGCCCCGCACGATCCGGGTATTCGGATGGTCTGGCCCGAGGAAGTGCTCGAAGATCCGCAGCGCCCGCTCGTAGGCGGCCTTTGCCCCCGCATGATCCCCCAGATCCCGAAGCATAATGCCCAGGTTGTTGACCAACGTAGCCACATTGGGATGCTCCGGCCCCAGGACCCGTTCAAAGATCCGCAGCGCCCGCTCGAAGGCGGCCTTGGCCTGTGCGAATTCAGCTCGGACGCGGAGGTACAACCCGGCTCCGTTCAAGAGGCGGCCCAAGGACTCGGACTTAACATCCATCGCAACCGCATGCTCCGTAGACTGCAATACGTGGGGCAGAAGCTCGGCGGACGAAGGCCAGGTCTCGGGGTTGTGCTGGTCGAACGGGAATGCCGCAGATAACACCTCGACCAGCGTAGCGATGATCTCCTGGCTGCGCTCTGTTCCGACGCGATCGCGAACGACTGCTTGCACGACCCGGTGCATCGAGACCCCGTCTTCCACGACCTGCGCCAGCGAGAGCTTGCGAATCGCGGCGATGGCATCTACACGCGCGATCGGATCACCGGCCAGCTCTTGAAGCTCCGGCAGCAGCGCCTCACCTGCACCGGTGAGCGCCGACAATGGCAAGGCCTCGGGAGCCGCGAAGGCCAGCAGGTTCAGGAGCTCCGTCGCCGCGGGTGCCTCCGCGGCAAGGCGCTGGATCGAGATCTCGTAGGTCGTGGCTACCGAGTGCGGGTACTCGGCGGACTCCGCAGGCCGGGCGCGCAGCTCCTTCCCCTGCTTCCGGTACAAGTCCCGGTACGCGGAAATCGTGCTGCCCGACGCCTCGATGAACGCTCCCGCCTGTTCCAGCGCCAGCGGCAGGTCACCCAGCTCGTCCGCGAGCAACGCCGCCGCCGCACGGTCGCTATCACCGGAGAGCTTCAAGAGGAGATCCACGGATGCGTCGCGCTCCAGCTTCGGGACCTCCAGATTCTTGGCCATGCTGCGCCAGTTCGGGTTTCGCGAGGTAATCAGAACGTGGCCCGAGGAGCTTCGCGGTAGCGCGCCCCGCAGCGCCACCGGCCCGGTCGCGTTGTCGTAGATCAACAGCCAGTTGCGCTCGCCCTCCAGCCGGCGGAGAGCGGCGGCAGCGGAGAGGTCCGGGGACTCGGCCTGCGGAAGCTCCAGCGCCCGCGCGAGTGCCGCGAGGTCCGCCGGCAGGGTGGTCGGCTCTTCCGCTCGTATCCACCACACCAGGTCGTAGTCGCCTGTGTGACGGTAGGCGTATTCGAGCGCAAGCTGCGTCTTGCCGATCCCTCCGAGGCCGGCAATCGCCTGCGGCACGGCGCCGGCGTGTCCGGAAGTCAGATCCGTGTGTAGCTGCTCTAGAAGCTCGTCGCGACCGGTGAAGTTGGGGTTGCGAGGATGTGGGACGTTCCACACCGGCGGCGGGGTGCCGGGGAAGCGCGGGCGGTCGGGCACAGAGCGCGCGGCGGTGGGCGGGAAGGCAGGAGGCTGATCCGGCATGCCAGCTCCGCGAACACCATCCAGCAACACTTTCCTCGCTTGCTGGTCATTGAGCGCAACGAGATCGATGTGGACGACCGCTGCGAGCATACCCTTCAACTCGACCTCCCTCACCCGCACGGGTACCAGCTTCCGCTTCTCCCCGGTGGGATCCTGAACGAGAGCAGCCGCCCACTCCGGTTGGGTATACAGAGCATCCAGATAGTCAGGGGAGAGGACGGCAATGGTGCGATCGGCGCCTGCCGTCGCATTCTGCATCTCCAGGATGAAGTTCGAGCCGGGATGGAAGTCCCACGCCTGTAGCCTGACGCTGTAGCCTGCCGCCTTCAACTCCCAGCCGATCCACTCGCCCCAGGCACGATCCGCCTTGTTGTAGCTGATGAAGAAGTTGAGCATGGAGGATGTCCCTTGAGCAGGTTTCCAGCCGGGCAGGCAGAAGATACAGCACTGACATGGTGCAGGAAAGCAGATATACCAGGCCGGTCAGGGATAACTGGCTTCTGGCGCTTACCTACACCTGACTACTGCCGTCCGAGCTGCAGATCCGGCCACTCCGTGATCGGGGTAGTGGCCTCGACCACGTGCATCCCCGCCTCCGCGAAGCGCCCGAGTGCCTCCTCCGCCTGCGGCGTGAAGTCGAAGACGAAGCACCCCGGCTGGTTCGGATCCGCGACTGCAACCGAGGACATGCAGTCGCGCAGGATGTAGACCTTGCGCACCAGTCGCTCGTCGAGGCTCTCGAGCAGATCCTCGATGGTGCTCTTGACGCAGTGGCTCGCCGCCTGACCGGCGATGATCACCGCGTCGGATTCGGAGAGGATCTGGAGGAAATCGGCGTTCCGCCGCGCGAGGGGCTCGCCATCGTGACGCGACATCACCTCGGGGCCGATCACCGAATAGTACTCCGTCAGCGGCGTGGCGCCCTTGATCTCGACGGAGGCGCGGGAGAGGCGCGCGAAGGCGTGGAAGAGCCGTGCCTCGTGCACCACGCCCGCCAGCGCATGTCCATCGCTGCCGAGGATGCAGTGCGGCGGCCAGAGGTAGAGCTTGTACTTGCCCTTCTTCTCCAGCTCCTGGCAGTAGAACTCGACCTGCTGCCGCAGCCAGACGTAGTCGCCGCCGCTGAACCAGGCTGCCAGCGCCGGATTCGGTCGCACCCTGTCGGCGCGGATGTCGGCCACGGTGATCTCCTGGTGCGCCGCGGGAGGAAGATCGTCCTCGCCCAGCCAGAAGGAGGGGAAGAAGATCTGGTAGGGGAAGTGCGTGTCCATCGTGCAGGTGGTCTCGGTGATCACGCCGAGATTGCGGTAGATGAAGCGCGCCAGCCGGTCGTTGTCCTCGATGGCGCCACGCCCGCTGCGCCCCCCCACGTACAGCGCGCCCTCGGGGAAACAGAAGTCCTTCTGCACGTCGATCAGCAGCAGGTGGATCTTGCGTGCATCCTCCGGCGCGGGCGGCAGCTCGAACTCCCTTTGCCACTCGCCCGCGAGCTCGAAGAGGCGCTGCTGATCGGGTCTGTACCCCCACTCCGCCGCATGGCGCGAATCGTAGAAGTCCGGCACCGGCAGCTCGGTCTGCACTCTCACGGCGATCTCCTCTCGTCTCTGGTGGCTGGCCTGTCGTTCCTCTTTCCTCGCCCCTCTTTCCTGCCCGTCTACCAGCCCTGCTCGCCGATCAGGGGGACGAAGCAGACCGAGCCGAGCGACTCGCGCTCCCAGCTCGTGCCGCGGCGGGTGTAGCAGAGCAGCTCCTGTTCACGCGCACCACCAACGGGGATGACGAGCCGGCCGCCATTGGCGTTGAGCTGCTCGCGCAGATCGTCCGGCACCACCGGGGCGCCGGCGGTGACGATCACCCCGTCGTACGGCGCGTGCTCGGGCCAGCCGAGGGTACCGTCGCCGATGCGGAAGCGGATGTTGCGGTAGCTCAGGTCGCGCAGCATGGTGCGCGCCTGGCGGGAGAGCTCGGCGTGCCGCTCGATGGTGTACACCTCCCCCCGCGGCCCCACCACCTCCGCCAGCACCGCCGTCTGATAGCCGCTCCCGGTGCCGATCTCGAGCAGCTGGGCGCCGGGCCAGGGCCGGAGTGCCTCCGTCATCACGGCAACCATGTAGGGCTGCGAGATGGTCTGCCCGGCACCGATGGGGAACGCGCCGTCCGCGTAGGCGAGGTGGGCGCTCTCCGGCGGGACGAAGCAGTGACGGGGCACGGTGGCCATCGCCGCGAGCGTGCGAGGGTCGCGCACACCGCGCCGCTCGATCTGGTCACGCACCATCGCCTCGCGCTCGGTCTGCCTGTTCATCCGGTTCCTCCCTCTCTCCCGGCGAGGCTCCCGGGTGGCATACGGCATGCGAAAGGGTTGCGTGAAGACGTGATCCGCACATAGAATTGCGCGTCTTCCAGCCCACGCCAGCGTGGCAGCGTGTCAACCCGTAGCCTGCGGAGCCTGGCCATGCTCATGTTGCTGATCGCCGGTTTCCTGGTGGTGTTGCCAGGGGTCGTCGTGATCCTCTTCTTCATCTTCAGCGAGCCCACCTGGGCGGTGCCCGCCCTGGTGAGCGTGGGGATCAACATTCTGCCCTTCATCGTCGCCATCCTCCTCCTGCGCGCACAGAAGCGCCGCGCCCCCGGCGAAGCCACCGACATGGGACACTGAGCGCGCGGGACCGTACCCGGTAGGGTTTCGGTTCCGTGCAGCGGTCCGCGCTTCAGCGCAGGATGCGAATCTCCTCCTCATACAGCAGGTAGAGGACGCCGTCGGCTCCAGACGCGGCGTCCAGCGGTCCCTCTCCGAGGCGTCCCAGGGGCTCACCCGTGCGTGCGTCGAGCAGCTGCAGACCGCGCTCCCGGTCGCGCGTGAAGAGCGCGAGCCGGTCCCCGGACGGTGCGACACGCAGCTCCGCAGGCTCGGCCAGGCCCAGGCTCAGGAGCGGCCGCTGCCACTGGACCCTCAGCCCGTCTCCTCCCGGCCGCAGCGCCGCCACCAGGCCCCCCGCATCGTCCCCGAGCAGCGCGTAGACGGTTCCGGCCGCGTCCGCCGCGAGTGACTGCACGGAAAAGGGAAGCGGGGTCTCGGCGAGCACCCGCCCCGTCTGCACGTCGCGGGTGAGCACGCGAGTGGTCCCTGCCCCAGCCTCGGCCGGCTCCCGGAGCGCCAGGTAGAGCCGGTCTCCCTCCGGGGAGGATGCGAGCCCTGTCGCGTCGCGGCCGAGCCGCGGCCACGCCCAGCGCGGCTCCAGGGTACGGGGATCGAGCCCGTAGACCGTTCCGGACACCATCCCCTCGTAGACATGGCGGCCGCGCGGATCGAGCGTGAGGACGTGCGTGGCGGGGACCTCCCGCTCGGCACGCCGCTCCCCGGTTGCGCCGTCGAGCGCGAGCAGGCGCTCCCCCGCCCGAAGGTACATCCCCTCCCCTTCACCCTGTCCCCCCATCAGGTGCAGAGGGCCGGCAGCGCCGATCGCGGCGCTGGCGAGAAGCTGGCCGCTCGTCGCATCCATCACCCGGAGCGAGTCGCCCGCCGCCACCCAGAGCCGCCCCTCACCGTCCACGCCGAGCGCCGCACCGGGCCCGAGCTGCGCCCCGAGCATGATGACTGCCGCGGGCCGCGGCTCCCCGCCGACGTGCCACTCGCAACCGCTCCCGCCGAGCAGGGCCAGCGCGAGGAGCCACCACCACAGACGGACCCGTCGCTGCGCTCTTGCGTAGCCCTGGATCAACCGTTACCTCAAGCTGGAATCGAGCGGCGCCCGCGTGCATCTTCGCCGTGAGGCGCCGTCAACGCAACCGAAGTGCCAACGGAGCCTCCCTGCTGCGCGCGTCTACCTGCCCTTCACGACTGATCCGGCGTCTGGCGCTGCCGCTGCTGCTCGCTCTCGCGTTGCCCGCCATGGCACAGGAAACCCGCTCCGAGACCCGGCCGCGCGCCCGCGAGGTGGGCGTGGCGCCGGGGATTCTCCCCACCGGGCCGCTGAACGCGATCACCGACGTGCCGGGGGTACGCGTCGGGCAGGTGACGCTGCGCGAGGGGGCCTCCATCCGCACCGGGGTGACGGCCATCCTCCCGCACGGCGGCAACCTCTTTCGCAACAAGGTCCCCGCGGCGATCCACGTGGGCAACGGCTTCGGCAAGCTGATGGGGGTGACGCAGGTGCGCGAGCTGGGGGAGATCGAGACCCCGATCGTGCTCACCTGCACCCTCTGTGTCCCCCGCGCCGCCGACGCGGTGCTCGACTTCATGCTCGAGCAGAATCCCGACGCGCGCAGCGTCAATCCGGTGGTGGGCGAGACGAACGACGGGCAGCTCAACGACATCCGCTCCCGGCCCGTGCGTGCCGAGCATGTGCTGCGCGCCCTGCGCGAGGCGAGCGAGGGCACGGTGGAGGAGGGCGCGGTCGGCGCCGGCACGGGAACGGTGGCCTTCGGGTGGAAGGGGGGGATCGGCAGCTCCTCACGCCGGCTCCCGATCTCGCTGGGCGGCTACACGGTGGGGGTGCTGGTGCAGGCGAACTACGGCGGGGTGCTGCAGATCCTGGGGGCGCCAGTGGGGCGCGAGCTGGGGCAATTCTTCCTGCGGCGTGAGCTGGACCGTGGCGACGCGGACGGCTCGATCATGATCGTAGTGGCGACGGACGCTCCCCTCGAATCGCGCAACCTGGAGCGCCTCGCCGCTCGCGCGATCCTCGGCCTGGCGCGCACCGGCTCGCCGATGACCAACGGGTCGGGAGATTACGTCATCGGCTTCTCGACGGCCGAGAGCGTGCGCCGCACTCCCGAGCGCCGCGGCGCGCTGCACACTGTCGAGCTGCTGCCCAACGACCTGCTCTCGCCGCTCTTCCAGGCGACCGTCGAGGCCACCGAGGAGGCGATCTACAACGCGCTCTTCCGCGCCACCCGTGTGACCGGCCACGGCGGCACGACCATCGAGCCGCTGCCGCTGGAGCGCACGCTCGAGGTGCTGCGCCGGTACGGGATCACACCGCCGTGAGAGGCTGACTCAGCGCCGGGGCGAGCACCTGAAGGGAATCTGATCGAGGCTGGAGACGATGCCGGTTACTCCTTCCTATCGTGCATACGTGCTGGAGCAGCTCGGCCGTGTCGCGCCGGTGAGCGCGCGCAGCATGTTCGGCGGCGTGGGCATCTACTCGGACGGGCTGTTCTTTGCGCTGATGGACGACGACGCGCTCTACTTCAAGACGGACGACACCAACCGTTCCGACTTCGAGGCGGCGGGAATGGCGCCCTTCCGTCCCTTTGGCGAGGGTACGCACCCGATGCGCTACCACGAGCTTCCTGCCGAGCTGCTGGAGGACCCGGAGGAGCTGCGCCCCTGGACGGAGAAGGCGCTCCAGGTGGCGCGCCGTGCCAGGAAGCGCAAGTAATCACCCACGCCCCTTCGTCATTGTCCTCGATGGCCGATCCACTCACGGTGATCCGCGACGCGCTTGACGAATCGGCGCGGGTCAAGCTCGCGCTGCGGGAGCAGGCGCCCGACGTGCTGCGCGTCGCCCGGCGGATGGCGGATGCGTTCCGCGCGGGCAACCGGCTCTACGCCTGCGGGAATGGCGGCTCGGCGTGCGACGCGATGCACCTGGTCGAGGAGCTGGTCGCACGCTACAAGCGGGAGCGTCCGGGGCTGCCGGCGCACCACCTGCTGGACGCCCCCACCCTCACCTGCTGGAGCAACGACTACGATTTCGAGAGCGTCTTCGAGCGGCAGGTGGAGACGCTGATCCGTGAGGGGGACGTGCTGGTGGCGATCAGCACCAGCGGCAATTCAGCCAATATCCTCCGCGCGGCCGACGCCGCCCGCCGCCGTGGTGCGCTCACCGTGGGGCTCACCGGCGGCGACGGTGGGCGGCTGCGCGAGCGGTGCGATGAGGTGCTGGTCGTACCGGCCCGCGCCACCGAGCGCATCCAGGAGGGACACATCACCCTCATCCACCTCTTCTGCGAGCTGATCGAGCGGATGCTCTTCGGCGATCTGCAGGAGGCTGGCTGAGGTCGCGAGCTACCGGCGATTGCTCGCGGTCGGCCCGTTGCCGCGGGTGTAGATCAACAACACGCCATTCTCCGCACCATGCCCGTAGCGCGCCTGGGCAACGATTCCCGGGATGAACTGCACGCTCTCGAGCTGCGTGAGGGAGATGCTGACCAGGAACTGCGGCCCATCCGGAATCACCATGTCGTCGAGGTAAACCTTGACCGACTGGCAGATCGAGGCGGGATCGGGATTGTTTGGGTCCGGCATGGTGCGGGAGGACTCGATGCACACCGAGTCGCGCGTTCCTCCCCAGTGGAGAAGTTCCCGCACGCGCAGGCCCGGGATTCTGCGCGCCAGATCGCCGACGTGGTGGATCGTTCTCGAGAGATCCTCGATATCCTCCCGCGTGAAGAGGTCCAGCCGGGTGCCGCTGCGACGGCGCATCGTCTCTCGCGCCGCCAGCACCTCGACCGTCAGCCCGGGCAGCTCGATCGCGTGCTGTGAGAGCCGAAGCTCCACCTCCACTATCCCGCCTCCCCCGATCGCAAGCGTCTGCGCCTGTGTGCCGTAGGCGAGGTGCTCTACCTCCAAGGTGTACTGGTCAGGGCGCAGACTCGGCAGCACGAATCGCCCCTGCCGGTCCGTCGTCCGTCCTCCCTCCTGCCCCTGGAGGCGTACGACCGCCCCCTGAACCGGCTGCCCACTCTCCGCATCCAGCAGCCGTCCGCGGATCTCAGCACGGCCGACGGTGGTGCCGATATCCTGCTGCGGAGAGCGCGCCACCGTCTGGACGTAGCGGACGGAGAGATCCTGGTGAGCGATGCCCTCCGAGTCCAGGGTGAGCGCAACCTGATCGCCGACCTGGCTACCCTGCCGATTGTAGCCGCGGGGAACCTGCGGCTGTACCGAGAGCGCGACTCCGAGTGGAGCCATGCAGAACCGGTAGGCGCCTTCGGGGTTGGTGCGGACGACCGTCTGCCCGCCCGGCCAGGAGAGCACCACCTCGGAGCCGGCGAGCGGAAGGTCCGTCCCGCTGTTGTGCACGAATCCCACCACCACACCGGTGCCGGGTGCCCGCTGCTCCGGCGAACAGCCGGCCGCCAGCAGGCCGACGCGCGAGGGAATCGCCAGCTCGACCCGCGCGGCGGAGTCCCGAACCAGCTGCACCTGCGCGCGTGGCGGCGCCAGGTCGAGGCTGTCCAGCCGGGGGTGCATGAAGGCGGCGAAGTAGGTGCCGTTGGGAAGGTCGTCGATGCGGAAGCGTCCCGCCTCGTCCGTGGTTGCGCTGTAGCTCGTCCCGTCCAGGAAGACCCTTGCCCCGGCGAGCGGCGCCTCGGCGATGCTGTCGAAGACCACCCCCTCGAGCGCCGCGCGCGAGGCCTGCGCGAGATGCGATCCGGTGGTGCCAAGAACCTCCAGCACCTCCCCCCCCTCCTCCCGGATCCCGGCGAGGAGATCGCGCACCACCCCGCCGACGTGAGTTTGCCCCGTCTGCCTGGCAAACAGGGGCATGCGGATCGACCAGCGCTGCACGATCCAGGCGCCGGTCGGCAGCCGCTGGAACTCGACCCGTCCACCCTGGCTCCGCGCGGGCAGAATACCGGAAAGCCCCGTGTAACGGAACTCCAGGTGCCGCAGCTCCGCGGTCTGCTGATCGAGCCAGAGCACCCCCTCCACATCGGGGTTGCGCCGCCGTTGCGCGGGCTCGAAGCCGATCCCGACCAGCCCCTCCGCGCCACGGTGAATCCGGAAGCAGTAGCTGTCCAGGAACACGTCCGAGAGCAGTACCTGCGCATCCGGCGCGTAGTAGGTGACGCCCGACGTGTCCGAGTGCACGTACCCGTTCCGGACCAGTGTCTCGGCGGGAATGCTCTTGAAGGGGTTCTCCGCCCTTCCCCACAGCGACCGCGCCTGCTCGCTTCTCACCTCGCTCGATACCGGGTCCAGCTCGCGCCCGTAGCGGACGGCGCGATAGTGGATGAGCTGCTCGCGCTCCGTCCAGGCGGCGGCGTTCAGCGCCTTCCGGGCCTCCTCCCAGAGGGTCGCCACCTGCTGCCCGTCCTGCGGGCGAAGGAAGCAGCGGCGGCGGCTGGTCACCTCGACCCCCGCCAGCGAGATCGCCTCCTCGGGGGTCTGGAGGCGGTAGTCGAGTGTCTGGCCGCTGCTCAGCACCACCGGCGGCGAGAGCGCCGCGCGGTAGCCGATCCGCTCCGCCCGCAGCCGATAGCGGCCGGCGGCCGGGGCCCGCAGGGTGAAGCGCCCCGCCGGGTCGGTCAGCGCGCCCGCCAGCTGCTTGCCGCCCTCGTCCACCAGCACGACCAGCGCCGCGTCGATCGCCTTGCCACTCCCCTCCTCGACGAGCTGGCCGCGCACCGTCTGCGCAGCGAGCGGGGCGATGGAAGCGAGGATCAGCGCCATTACGGCGGACAGGATCTTGAAGCTCATGGACACCTCCCTTGCGGTCGAGCGGTTCGCCATGGTGGATGGCGCCGGGCGCTACTGCCCGGGGTACTCCTGCAGGCCAAAAACCCAGCGGAGCGGCAGATAGAGATCGTGGATGACGTACACGTTCTGCGGATCGCCGACGCGGATCTCGACGCTCACCAGCCTCGCGGGCACGGTGACCCGGTAGTCGGTGGCGGAGCGTGCGGAGTTCCGTACCCGGAAGCCCTCCGGCGTCACCAGCACCGTCTCCACCTGGCCGCCGGTGGTGACCTGGATGGTGGCGCGGTCCACCTGCGCGACGCGCACCTCGAGCGCACCCTCGAGCTGGTGCCGCTCGAACTCCAGGACGAGCTCGTCGCCGGCCGGTACGAGATGTCGCACGATCGGCGGGGGAACGGGGTGCAGCTCGGGCGCGCGTGCGGCTCGCTGGCCGATCGGCAGGTGGGTGATCTCCGCCAGCCGCTCGACGATCCGGCTCGTCGCCGGCCCCCCGGAGAATGCCAGCACGATGACGAGTGCGATGGAGGCCGCGACCGCCAGGCCGACCAGCCGCGAGGGGCGGCGGCGTATTGCCGCGCTGGGAGGAGCGATCCCGGGGCGGTGGGCGAGGCTACCCGAACGGATGTCGCGCGCGATCGCCGGCCAGAGATCGCCAGACGGCGGTCGATCCGGCAGCGCGTGGGCGAACGCAACCACGCGCCGCAGCTCCTCGAGCGCCAGCGTGCATTCCGCGCATCCGGCCAGATGCCTCTCGAGCCTCTCGCACTCGCCGCTCTCCAGCTCGCCGTCGAGATACTCGGAGAGGCGCTCCCTCCAGGGATCGGAAGCGATCATCTGCCCTCAGCGCTCGAAGTAGCTGCGCAGCAGCATGCAGGCGCGGTGCAGCTGCGACTTGGAGGTCCCGGTGGCGATCCCCAGCATCCCGCCGATCTCCTCATGCGTGTATCCCTCGATGTCGTGCTGCACGAAAACCTGTCTCGCTCCACCAGGTAGCTCCTCGATGGCGTTCTCGAAATCGATGGCGAGATCCGGCGTCACGAGCGGCGCTCGCGCTGCCACGCTCTCGTGGGCCGGCGGCGGCGCGGATCGCTGCCGCTCGGCCGCCAGCGCCCTTCGTCGGGCGAGGAGCACGTTGAGCGCGACTCGGCGCAGCCAGCCTCCGAAGGCGCCCTCGCCACGAAAGCTGCGCAGCTTCTCCCAGGCGCGGACGAAGACCTCCTGCGTGATCTCATCCGCGCTCTCCGCCCCGATCATCCGCCGGGCGAGGCTGTGAATCCGCGCCACATGCCGGCGGTAGAGGCGCTCGAACGCCTGCGCATCGCCAGCGGCGGCGAGCGACACATCGGCAGCATCTGTATCCGAAGACGAGCGCTGCGTATCTCCGGTCAGTGTCTGCATCCGGTGCTCGGGTTCGTGATCTATCCCATAGGACAGCCGGAGGCGTGAAAGGGTTGGAATCGCGGCTGGCCGCGGCGGAGCAGCCGCGGGCGGGCACGAGAGAGCCACCCCCGCTGACGAGCGTTCGGATCTGGCTCTTTCAGGGTCCTTTGCGCATTTTCCTCGCGGAAGAGGAAACCCGCCAGCGAACCTCCGAGTGACGAATGTACAAGATCGTGGCCGTTCTATCACTGCTCTTGCTCGCCGCCTGCGCCGATGAGCGCGCAGGCATCTCGCCCGAGGTGACGCGGATGCGGGAGGATGCGGCGCGCGATGCGTGCATCAGCCGGGAGCTCTACACCCGGGCGGAGGAGAGCTACGTCACCCTCGCGGAGCTGCACGGCATCGACGATCCCGGGATCGATCCCTCCGCAGCCCTGCTCCCCGGCCCGGTGCGGGCGGCGTACACCTACGCACAGGTCTATCACCAACATGCCGAGCTTCGTCGCTCCGCGTTCGCCCGCATCGATTCCGCCTTCAACCACGTGCGCAGCCCGGCCGACTCGACCCGGCACATCCAGCTGGCCAACAACGTCTCGCCGCCGCGCGCGGAGCCGGGCACCATCGAGGCGAATGTGGCAGCCGCGTACGCGCGCGATCACACCGCCATCCGGCAGGATGACGACCACCGCTGCAACTGGGATCTCTAGCTTCCTGGCGTCCATCTTGCGACCACCGCGCCCGCACGAGTCGGGGTGGCAGCGCCGATGCCGCCCGCCCGGCCTGCAGCTCATCGTGTAGCACAAGGATCTCGATCTGATGCCTACTCTGCACCTCCTCGGCACCGGCGCCGCGCTCTCGGACGCCAGCCGCACCACCACGATGCTCGCCTTCCAGGGCGAGCAGTCGAGCGTGGTGGTGGACTGTGGCGGGGACGTGGTGCACCGGCTGCTGAAGCAGAGGGTGCCGCTGGAGAGCATCGAGGCGCTGATCCTCACGCACGAGCACCCCGACCACGTGAGCGGCTTCCCGCTCTTCATGGAGAAGATCTGGCTCGCCGAGCGGCGCCGCCCCATTCCTGTCCATGGTCCGAAGCCGGCGCTGGAGCAGGCGCGGCGCATCTTCGAGGCGTTCGACACCAGCGGGTGGGAGGGGTTGCCCAGGATCGAGTGGCGCGAGGTGGCGCTCGAGGAGGGAGCCCGCGTCCTGGAGAGTGGCAACTGGCGGATCACCGCCGCGCCCGGCGAGCACAGCGTCCCGGTGATCGGCCTGCGGGTCGAAGACGCCCGTGGAGACGGGATCGTCGCCTACTCCGCCGACACCGAGCGCTCCGACGCGATCGCCCGCCTCGCCGACGGCGCCGACATCCTGGTGCACGAGGCGACCGGCGGCTTCTCCGGCCACACTTCGATGCAGGATGCCGCGCATGTCGCCGCGCAGGCCGGCGTAGGGCGTCTGGTCCTGGTGCACCTTCCGCAGGACGTCTCCGAGGATGATCTCGCGGAGGCGAGAGAGAGCTTCAAGCAGATCGAGCTGGGGAAGGATGGGGCAAGGTACGGGTTCTGATCCTGCTCCGCGAGCCCTCACCCCGCTCGCTGGGGCTCGCACCCCTCTCCCAATGCTGGGAGAGGGGTTGATGCGTGTTCTGGCTCCGAACTTTCCCCCTCTCCCCTTGTGGGAGAGGGGGCCAGGGGGAGAGGGCGCTGTTCGGGAGAGGTGCAAAGGCGTGATGAGGATAAATATCGGTTCCAGACGAGACTCGCTTTGATCGCGACCGCCATCTCCACCCGCATCTCCGTCGGTCTCGAGGAGGGGCTCGACGGCGCCGTCTGGGTGCACGCGCTGAGTGTCCCGGGATGTGCTGTCTCGGGCGCCAGCGCCGAGGAGGCGCTCGCATCCTTCCCCGAGGCACTCGGCGACTGGCTCGACTTTCTCGCGGCGAGTGGGGCGGCCGTGCCCTCCTTCGAGGAGGAGATCGAGATCGCGGTGGACGAGTGGATCCGTACCGACGCTGCGGTAGGCACGGGGGAGAGCCACGCCTGCTTCGAGGCCGACCTCCTGCCGCTCTCCGCGGCCGAGATCGAGCAGGGGGTGCAGCGGCTCGGCGACCTGCGCGGGCAGCTGCTGCCCTACGTGCGGCGGCTGCCGGACGCCGAGCTGGACCGGCCGCGCGCGGGAGGCTGGACGGTGCGCCGCATCCTCGACGAGCTGGCACGCGCGCAGTGGTGGACGCTGACGCGTCTGGGCGCCTCGCCGCTCGCGGAGGTGCCGGAGCGGATCGTCGGGCGGCTGGACACCGCGATGGCGCTGGTGGTCCAGCAGTTCACCACGCTGCCGCCGGAGGCGCGCGAGAGTGTGCTCGAGCTGGACGGCGAGCTGTGGACGCCGCGCAAGGTGCTGCGCCGGCTGCTCTGGCTCGAGTGGTCACTCGGCCGCGCGGCGCTCGAGCTGCTCGGCACCGACAGTTGAGGAGCGATGAAGATCTACACCCGCACCGGCGACCGTGGCGAGACCGGCCTCTTCGGCGGCGGACGCGTCTCCAAAGACCACGCGCGCGTCGACGCCTATGGCGAGGTGGACGAGCTGAACTCCGTTCTCGGGGTGGTGATCGCCTCGCTGGAGGACGCGCGTGAGGCGGAGATCGCCGGCAGGCTGCGTCAGATCCAGGCGGATCTCTTCACCCTCGGCGCCAACCTCGCCACTCCTCGCGCCGAGGAGGGCGGTCGCGCCAGCGCGCACGTCCCCGGGCTACCGGCGGAGCGCATTGCCGAGATGGAGAGCTGGATCGACGCCGCCGAAGAGGAGCTGGAGCCGCTGCGGAGCTTCATCCTCCCCGGCGGCAGTCAGGCAGCCGCGCTGCTGCACCTGGCGCGCACCGTCTGCCGGCGCGCGGAGCGGCGCGTCGTCACCCTCGCGCACCAGGCGCAGGTCGAGGAGGAGGTGATCGTCTACCTGAACCGCCTCTCCGATCTGCTCTTCACCCTGGCTCGCCTGGCGAACCGGCGCGGCGGGAGGCAAGATATCCCCTGGGTGCCGACCCCCCGCGGCTGAGGAACCGCCGCGGGGAAAGAGGTTACGGAGGATATGCACTTCGGGACGCAGAATCCCGGTCAACGCATTTCAATGGAGAATGGTCATGCCTTATCACGAACTCATGGTCCGCCCGATGCGCGAGGAGCTGACCCGCCTGGGCGTACAGGAGCTGCGCACCCCGGAAGAGGTGGAGGAGGCGCTCGAGGACACCGAGGGTACCGCACTGCTGGTGGTCAACTCCATCTGCGGGTGCGCCGCGCGCTACGCCCGCCCCGCGGTGCGGCAGGCGCTCGAGAACGAGGCGCGCCCGGACCGCGCGTTCACCGTCTTCGCCGGCCAGGACCTCGAGGCCACCGCGAAGGCCCGCAGCTACATCCACGGCTATCCCCCCTCCTCGCCCTCGATCGCGCTGCTCAAGGACGGCGAGGTGGTCTTCATGCTCGAGCGCTATCAGATCGAGGGACGCGCGTCGGATGAGATCGCGGACGATCTGACGGAGGCGTTCGACCGCTTCTGCTGATCGTAGCAAGGCCGGCGCGATGGCGTCGGCCTTGCTTGTCTGCCCCATCCGGGGCGCTATATTGGCCCAGACCCCGCCAGGCGCGAGGACTCGAAGCCCGGGCTACCGGAGCTCGGTGGAGCCCCCGCGCGGCGGATCCCCGTCCCATCTACAGGAGTTCGGAATGGCGACCAGGACCGCATCTACCCCCCAGCCCGTGTTCACTCCCCAGGAGGATGTCGAGCGCGACACCCTCTGCAAGATCTTCTATCACGCGATCGATCGCTTCGGCCGTCCCAACGCCATGCGCTACAAGGAGGGCGGCGTGTGGCGCGACATCTCGCACGCGGAGGCCGAGCAGCGGGTGGCCCGGCTGGCCGCGGCGCTCGAGGAGATGGGGGTCGAGCGCGGGGATCGCGTGGCGCTGCTCTCCGAGAACCGCCCCGAATGGGCGCTGACCGACTACGCGGCGCTCGGCCTCGGCGCGGTGACGGTTCCCATCTACGCCACCCTTCCCGCCGCGCAGGTAGCCTTCATCCTCGCGGACTGTGGGGCCAGGGTGGTGGCGGTCTCAACGCAGGAGCAGCTCGCGAAGATCCTGGAGATCCGCGAGGAAGTCCCCGCCCTCGAGCAGGTGATCGCCTTCGATGATCCCCGCCGGGCGGCGGACGTTCGCTCCTTCGGAGAGGTTCTCGAGGCGGGGCAGCGCGCCATCGCGGAGGGCCGCGCGAGCGACCTGCGCGAGCGGGCACTCTCGATCGGCAGGGACGACCTGGCGACGCTGATCTACACCTCCGGCACCACCGGCGACCCCAAGGGGGTGATGCTGACGCACTACAACATCGCCTCCAACGTCGCGGCGACTCACCAGCACCGCGTCGTGCTGTTGAACCCGGGCGACGTGGGGCTCTCCTTCCTGCCGCTCTCGCACTCCTTCGAGCGGACGGTGGACTACTTCTACTGGTACTCGGGAGCGTGCATCGCCTACGCGGAATCCATCGAGAAGCTGGGCGAGAACATGATCGAGGTCTCCCCGGACTTCCTGGCCGCCGCGCCGCGCGTCTTCGAGAAGATCTACACCAAGGTGATGGGCGCGACCGGGCTGAAGCAGAAGATCGTCGCCTGGGCCAAGGGTGTGGGCGAGGCGACGGTCGAGAACCGGCTGGCGGGGCGTGAGCCCTCCGGCCTCTCCTACAAGCTGGCGGACCGGCTGGTCTTCTCGAAGCTGCGCGAGCGCACCGGCGGCAAGGTGCGCGGCTTCATCTCCGGGAGCGCGCCGCTCTCGGCCGATATCGCACGCTTCTTCTGGGCAGCCGGGCTCCCCGTCTACGAGGGATATGGCCTGACGGAGACCTCGCCGGTGCTCTCCGCGAACCGGCCCGGAGACGTCAAGCTCGGCAGCGTCGGTCTGCCCTTCCCTGGCGTCGAGATCCGCATCGCCGAGAATGGCGAGATCGTGGCGCGCGGCCCGAACATCATGAAGGGCTACTGGAATGCCCCGGAAGCAACGGCGGAGGTGATCGACGAGGAGGGGTGGTTCCACACGGGCGACGTCGGCGAGTTCGACGAGGAAGGCTTCCTGCGCATCACCGACCGCATCAAGAATCTGATCGTCACCGCAGGCGGCAAGAACATCGCGCCCGCGCCCATCGAGGGCCAGGCGGCGATGTCCCCCTTCGTCTCGCAGGTGGTGATGCTCGGCGACCGGCGCGCCTTCCCTTCCCTGCTGGTCGTGCCCGACTTCGAAAATCTCGGCGCCTGGGCGCAGGAGAAGGGGATCGATGCCTCGGACCGCCAGCGCCTGGTGCAGGATCCGCGCGTGCACGAGCTGATGGAGCAGGAGACCCTCGGCCGCCTCGCGGGGCTGGCACGCTACGAGATGCCCAAGAAGATCACGGTGGTGGGCGAGGACTTCACCATCGAATCGGGGATGCTCACCCCCACCCTGAAGGTGAAGCGGAAGGTGGTCGAGGAGCGCTTCCGCGACCAGATCGAGGGAATCTACCAGAATACCTAGGGAGAGCCACTCCCGGTGGCGGCTTCAGGTGATCAGTACGCGGCGCGACGAAAGACAAGCACCGCGTTCAACCCGCCGAAGGCGAAGGAGTTCGAGAGGGCGTACTCGACCTCGGCAGCGCGCGCCGTGTTGGGGATGACGTCGAGGTCGCACTCGGGATCGAGCGCGAGATAGTTCGCCGTCGGCGGCAGGATGCCGTGGTGGAGCGCCAGCGCCGTGGCCGCGGCCTCGATCGCCCCCGCCGCGCCGAGCGTATGGCCATGCATGGATTTCGTCGAGCTCACCGGCAGCGCATCGGCGTGTCCACCGAAGAGATCGCGGATCGCGCGGGTCTCGATGGGATCGTTGACGGGCGTGCCCGTGCCGTGCGCGTTGATGTAGCCGATCTGCTCGGGCTGCAATCCGGCATCCGCGAGCGCCGTCCGCATCGCACGGAGCGCGCCGTCCGGCGAGGGCTGCGTCAGGTGGTGCGCGTCGGAGTTCATGCCGAACCCTACGATCTCCGCGTAGATTCGCGCGCCACGGGCGAGGGCCGCATCCAGCGGCTCGAGCACCAGCATGGCGCCGCCCTCGCCCAGGATCATCCCCTTGCGCTCCCTCGAAAAGGGGCGGCAGGTATCGCTCGATACCGCCCGCACCGCATCCCACGCCTTCAGGTTTCCCAGCGTGAAGGGGGCCTCGCTGCCACCGGTGATCGCCATCTCCACCGTCCCCTGTCGTACCATCCAGAAGGCAGTGCCGATGGCGTGACTGGCGGAGGAGCAGGCGCTCGAGACCGTGTATGCCGGCCCGGTGATCCCCAGCTCCATCGAGATCTGGCTGGCGCCGGCGCTCGCCATGATCTTGGGGATCGTGAGCGGGTTCGGGCGCTGGCGCCCCTCGAGGAAGATCCGGTGATACCCCTCCTCCCAGGTGGTCTGCCCGCCGACGCAGGAGCCGGTGATGATGGCGGTGCGCTCCCGCAGCGCGCTCAGCTCGCCGTTCCAGCCGGCGTCCTCCACCGCCTCGCGGGCGGCGATCAGGGCGAACTGGGCGAAGCGGTCGAGCAGATCCGCCCGCCGCTCCTCGAAGTGCTCCCGCGGATCGTAACCGCGCACCTCCGCGCCGTTCTGGAAGCGGAGCTGCGTGCGGTCCGCCGCCTCGATCGGGCCGATGCCCGGGCAGCCCTGCGCGAGCGAGCTCCAGAACTCCTCCCGTCCCGGACCCAGCGCCGAGATCACCCCGATTCCGGTGATGGCAACTCTGCGCATCCTCTCTCCTTACCTCTCGGAGGTGGCCGGATCGTCCGCGGTCCCCGCGAGCGCGGAGGCGAGGCTCTCGACCACGTCCCGCACGCTGCGCATCTCGAAGGCGACCTCGTTGGGAATGGAGATGTCGAACTCCTCCTCCAGCTCGGAGACGATCTCCACCCCATCGAGCGAGTCGATCGCCAGCTCCTCGAAGGTGCTCTCGAGGGTGATCCGCTCCTCGGGAATCCTCTTGACGGCGGCGATGACGGCAGTCACTCGTTCGTTCAGCATTGCACTCTCGCACTCTCGCCTGCGGCCTGCGCGCGCACCACCGGTACACGCGGCGCCAATGCGTTTCCGCTACGGCACCCTGCAATCTGTGTTGTCGACACATCGTTGGGCAAGCAAACGCGGTCTGCGTCTGGACCGGACCTCGCCTCCCGCGCCGCAACGACCCGGCGCCACAAGGGCAGGCGGCTCAGCGGCAAACTCAAGGCCGAGAGACGCCGAGAGCACCCGCCGATCCCAATCCCACCTGCGCGATCAGCTCCGGCGTGAAGAGGTATCCCCACTCTTCTGTTCGCTCCTGCCTTGTCCGAACGGGAGCGCTCGCCTGCGTACATCACCGCTCCATTTCCTCTGCCTCAGGGATTCTTGCCGCAGCCTCACCGGTAATGCCTACTCTCGCCGCACCACCGCCTCATGCGGCGGGAGCGGCAGCGTCCTTCCCTGGTCTGCGTAGCCATACAGCTCCATGATCCGCCCTGCGCGTGCGACCTCGGGCAGCGGCAGCCCGGCGTAGCGCCGGTTCGGGTTCCCCACGCGCACGTGCTGCAGCAGATCGGCAGCATAGCTGTCCGTCATCTGCAGGTCGAGAAAGTCCAGGACGCGGGTGGTGGTGGCCACAGGATCCGCACAGAGGTCCTCCAGGCGCACCACCAGAACGCAGGTAGGGTCCCGCTCGATCGCCTGCAGCGCCCACTCCTCATGGATCGCCCACTGCTCGAGTATCTCCTCCGTGGTGCCCATGAAGTACTCCGGCATCACGTACCACTCCTTCGCTGCCTCGA
Organism: Longimicrobiaceae bacterium; assembly: GCA_051006015.1. Classification (GTDB taxonomy): domain Bacteria; phylum Gemmatimonadota; class Gemmatimonadetes; order Longimicrobiales; family Longimicrobiaceae; genus JBPCIT01. The sequence goes on along the minus strand of JBPCIT010000361.1, from coordinate 28,925 downwards.
GCATGCTCCCCACCGCGCCGGCCGGGTGCCGCACCAGGTGGATGTAGCGGGCATCGGGAAAGTGGCTGCGCAGGAAGCTCTGCACCTCGGGGTCGAGATGCTGCGCGTGCTTCTTGTCGCCGATCCAGGCGAGGGCATCCTTGATCACCGGCCCGCGCCTCTTGCGCAGCACCTGCCACAACCGCCGCGGCGAGGGCCGCTTCCCCACCTCTCCCCCGAAGCGCCAGAGCCGGTCCGACAGCGACGGCGACATGTAGTCCCTCAGCAGCCGTGTCTGGATGCCGTAGAACGCCTCCACGAGCTGCGCGTGCGTGGGCGGGTCGCCCAGCGTCGAGCGCAGCACGCGGCCGTGGCGGCGCAGCGTCGAGCGCAGCAGCATGTCGCTGTCGAGCGGGTGCGGCTCGAAGCGGGCTGGCCGCCCATTGCGAGCCTGGTAGAGGATCCAGGCAGTGTCCGCCTCGTGCGAGACGAAGAGCCGCGGATGGGCATTGAGCACGTTAACGGCGATGGTTGTGCCGGAGCGCTTGCTGCCCATCAGGAAGAGCGGTCGGGGAATCGCCATGTCAGGACGCGCTACAACGAGGCATAGCGGAGATTCCGGTAGCGCTCCAGCTCGTCGTGAAAGTCGGCTCCCTCCGCTGCGATCGCCTCCTCGAGCAGCTGGGTTGCATAGGCGTGGAGCTCGAGATCCAGCTGGTTCCGCTCCCGGATCGCCTCGATCACCCGCGGTGGGAGCGAGCTCGTGCGGGTGCGGCCTTCGCTGACGTTCTTCGGGTAGGAGAGCACCTCCCGCGTCCAGCCGAACCTGCGCTTCAACAGAAGGAGAGTCTCGTCGAAGCGCTCGGTGACTCCGACCACCGCGAAGTGCTCACGCAGGTTGTTCTGCGCGGTGCGAAGATCGGCGGCCGTGCACGCCCCGATTTCCGGTTCGACCCCGGCGATGCGACGCGTCTGGTCGTTGTCCACTTCCTTGAATGGCGGGGATGAAACGAACTCCTTCAGCGTCATACGATCTGCCAGCTGCAGGAAGTGATAGAGGGAGAGAATTCGATCCACCGGATTGCGGAGCAGGGTGACATACCTCCACGGTCGGTTGACATGCTCGTGGAGTCCGAACCAGAAGTGCCCGAGCACTGCTCGCAGCCCCGGAGCGCGCAGCAGCTCCGGGATGTGATCCGGCACCGCGAGCCCGGGCTCCTTGAAGAAACCATACGGAAGGAGCAGTACCCCTTCTTTCACGGCGCCGTCATCACCATTCTGCTCGATGCGTACATGATTGAAGATGTACTCGCTGAGCGTGATGCCCCCAGCCTTCGGGATGTGCAGGAAGGCGACCACCGGGGACGCAGCCTCATCCGCACCCGCCGGCTCGCTCGTACTGAGGGCCGTCGTCGGGTGCTCAGGTACGCCCCGGATCAGTGCCAGCTTGAGGAAACGGTCCACCCAGGGTCCGAACGGAAGAGCGATCAGGGGCAAGTTTGCGTCGAACTCGAGCGAGCTCTCCTCGACGCGCAGTGTCCCCTGCATCCGGACGCCCTGCAGCTCCAGCGCAAACGCCAGAGTATCGTCGCTCCACCTGCCTGTGCCCCGCGCGAGTCGCTGCATCCTGTCACTCTGCGCCTGGAGTCGCGCCAGCGCTTCCCGCCGCCCGAGGCTGTGGGGAACCGATGTTCTGTACCGAGCCACGTTTTCTCCTTGATTATCTCGTGCCCGCGAGGTTGCGATGCCGATCCATCAGAATCACGTCGCTGCTCCACGATAGGCAGCTGCGCCCTCGATCAGCTCATTCAGCACCTTCCCGGAAGCGAAGTGCTCCTCGGCGACCCCACGCGCGGCGCGGCAGTGGAAGTCGTAGCGGGCGTTCACGGCCTCGATGGCGTCCAGGGCTTCTTCGGGGGTGGCGAACGGGAAGAGCCCCTCGCCGGCAGGAAGCCAATCCGAGAAGCCGGTTTCCTGTGTCACCACCGGTCGGCCACTCGCCAGATACGCGGCGCTGCGCTCACTGAACCAGCCGCTGCGGCTCACCACGTATCCGTGCTTGGCCACGCCGAACTCCGCTTTGGAGCCGCGCAGGTACTCCTGGTAGCTCCAGGGTGTGCGGGTCGGCAAACGCGAGTCACGCACGCTCCAACCCAGCTGCTCCAGCCGCTCCCGAGGCGCGGAAGCGCTGCCGAGCGCCAGCTCGAAGGTAGCGGCGGAGCGCTGCGGCAGATCCAGGTACGGCTTGAAAGAGAGAGCCTTCATTCCGTAACGGCGGCCGGCGTATTCGCGCGCGGCGTAGCTCTTCCATTGCATCACTGTGGTGAGGCTGCCGTCGGGCGGGCCAGGCTCGAAACGCCAGGCATCCAGAACCATAGGCTGCCGAGTGGGCTGCCAGGGAAGGCCGTCATCCGGGACGGAGGCTCCATCACGGCCGATGTTCTCCGCAAAGGAAAAGAACGCAGTGTGCCGTAGGGCGAGATCGCGCGCCGCGGGGTTGATGAGATGGCGAATTTGCGTGAAGACCGGGTCGGTATCCACCAGCGCCCGCACCGGCACCTCCTCGAGCCAGGGGCGGAGCGGGTTCACGGCCGAGAGGTTGAGCAGCAGATCCGCGCTGCGGCAGACCTCGCGGACCCGCTGCTCGGGTATCCCGTGCCACCGGCCGCTGTGGGCGTCGTGGTATGCCCAGCGGCCCTCGAGGCCGACGCGCGCGAATGCATCGGCCGCGAAGCGCAGCCCGTAGGTGGGATCGGTGCCGATGCGATCGTGCTCCGGATCGTAGCACGAGGGGTAATCGTCGCTATCCTCGAGGAAGTAGACGTCATGCCCCAGCCGCGCGAGGCCCATCACGTACTGCAGGTGGTGCCATACCAGGCCCCCCAGCGGCCCGCGCACGATGTAGCCGAGCACCAGAATGCGCAGGCGGCTCGGCCGCAGCGGCGCCGCGGTCGTCATCGGTCGGCTACCGCTTCGAGAGGCCAGGCCGGCGGCTCTGCCTCCATCGCCAGCACCAGCGCGCCGGCGTAGCCCGGCCGGGGCGTCAGGTCCAGCATCTCCCAGCGCGCCACCGCGGCGGGATCGCGGCGCGTGCCGAGCAGCCGCGCCGGGACGCCTGGGGTGAGGGTAACGTCGAAATCGGCCAGCGGATGCGAGAGTCCCTCCCCGAGTGCCTTGATGTACGCCTCCTTGCGCGTCCAGCAGCGGAAGAAGCCTTCGCTCCGCTGCGCGGGTGGCAGCGCGAGCAGCTCTTCGCATTCGGACGCGGAGAAGAAGCGGGTGGCGATCTGCTCGTGCTCGAGCTTTCGCTCGATGAACTCGAGGTCGATTCCCACCTCCCGCCCCCGCGTGACGGCGAGCAGCGCGAGCCCATGGGAGTGCGAGAGGTTGAAGCGGATCTCCCGGTCCGCGAAATCCTCCGCAAGGGTCGGCTTGCCGCGCTCGCCGTAACCGAAGGCGACCTCGTCCGGCCGGACCCCGAGATAGCCGGCCAGAACGGAGCGCAGTGCACCACGCGCGGCGATGAAGTGCTCCGAGTCGCGCTGGCGGACGAAGCGCTCGGCGCGCGCGATCTCGTCCGCCGAGAGCGTCGCTCTCAGCCGTTGCAGCTCGCCCGCATCCACATCCAGAGCCACGCACCAGACGTGGACGTCCGGGCGCGATACGATGCGCACCGCCCAGGGCGCGCTTTCGCTGCCAGGCATGGAGGTTTAGTCGAGGGCGTCGAGATCCCAGGACATCGCCAGCTCTTCCTCTGGCAACGGCTCTCCCTTGCCGAGGTGCTCATGGATGAAGTCCACCCACTCGCCCACTGTAAGGTCCTGGCGCCCGCGGTCCGAAACCTCCGCGAATAGCTCCTCGAAGGGGAAGGTTTGCCCGTAACGCTGCTGCGTGGTATTCGCCAGCACCACCAGCTGGATGGACTGCCAGTTGAGATCACCGAGCAGAAGCATCTCCTCCGTGATCTCCTCGTCGTCCCATCCGCTGCGGAGTGATGCGACCATCTGCAGCGCATCGTCGAGCACGTCGTTGCGAGTCATCATGATTGTATGTCGCTTGAAGCGTAACTGCTGGCGAGGATCACCGCCTCGCCCGGCCGAAGCATCCCAACTCGCGGAACCTCATCGAGCTGGCCGGTCCAGGCTCCCGCGGCGACCAGAGTGCCATCCGGGTTTTCCGTTAGCGTGACATCCGCCGGACAGAGCGCGAGACCATGGTGCTCAGCCAGGTACGCTCGAACGGCATCTTTCGCGGCGATCCGCGCGATCAGCCAGCTGGCACCCTGCTCCGCGGGCAAGACGCGCCACTGCCTCCGCTCCGCTCGGCCGAGAACCGTGTGTGCGATGGCGTGCAGCCAGATCCCTCCCCCCGCTGAAAAGAGGTCGGGCGGGAAATCTTCCGTACCGAGCCGGTACGACCGTGCGGCCGTGGGAAGCTGAGAGTGATCCCGAGGAAGCGGCTTCGCCAGCATCGTATCCTTCGGCGAGAGCAGGAAGCGCCGAACGTCGGCGGGCATGGTAAGGCGGCGGTCCGTCCAGCCGATGCACTGCAGCCAGACCCGCCCGTCCTCACGCACCACCGCCAGGTCGGCGCTCACCTGCTCTCCGGTTGCCTGTGAGATGTGGGCGTGACATTGCACCTGCTCCCCCTCGGGAAGCGGAGAACCGAAGAGGCGCACCTCCTCGACCTGGAAGGGGAAGAAAGAGTCGGCGGCATAGTGGGCAGTCGCCCAGAGGCCGGCCACCTGCCCCATGATGTCGAGGACGACGGGATCCGCGAGGAAGGTGGGAGAGGGAACCCCGCGCAGGAGGCCACTGCGCGAGGGGACTCGCAGGGTGACTCGCGCGCCATCCTCCGCCATGGTATCGAAGGAGGTGATCCCCGCGAAGGAGGGACCGTGGAAGAGGTACTCCTCGTGCAGCTGCGGCGGCGTCCAGGGCCCCGGGCGCTCATTGCGCAGGAGCGCTCGCTCGAGATGTGGACTCGAAGGATAGTCGGCGGCGAACACCATCACGGCCTGGACGAGCCGTTCGCCCGCGGCCCCTCCGGCGCGGATCTCCACCTCGACCTCGTGAGCAGCCGTCTTTCGGGCGACGACGTAGAGCGAAACCGGACCGTCTTGAAGCGTGATCCAGCGGAAGCCCCTCACCTGCCGCATCCCCACCAGGCGCTGACCCGGAGCCAGCAGCGAAGCGGCCTCGGCCATCAGCTCCATGCTGGCGGTGAGCGGCATGACCGGCAGCCCGAGGAGGTCCGCGTCGTATCGTGAGACGCGCCGCCCGAAGGTATGATCGCGAAGGAAGAGTGTATCCTCGACGTCGAGCACCCGCTCGACGGTGACCTCGCGCTCCGGGTCCAGGGCGATTACGCGGCCGATGAGGGGCAGCGGGGCCACGGAAGACGCCGCGGCGTCAGGCACATCCGCCGCGCACTCCTGCAGCAGCTCGAGGATACCGCGCAGCGTGCGGCGCGCCGACAGCGCTTCCATCTCCTGCGCTGCCAGCCTCTCGCTCCGCTGCTGGAGCGCGCCGAGGATCTCCACGCGCTTGATCGAGTCGATTCCGAGGTCCGCCTCGAGATCCAGGTCGAGATCGAGCATCTCGGATGGATAACCGGTGCGCTCGCTTACCAGCTGGAGCAGCAGTTCCTGAAGGGCTTCACCACCCGGCGCAGGTGGTGCCTGAGCGGCAGCCGGTGCTGCTTCGGCAGCCGGCAGCGGCCCGGCGGGAGCGGGATGGTCGTGCGGGATCGGAGCCGCCGGTAAGAGGGGTGCATGAGCATCGCCCGCCGTGGGCGGCGTCAATGCGACGGGGCTTTCCGTGGAGCCGGAAAGGTAGGTCAGCATCACCTCCTGCTGAACCTCCAGAAAGCGGTTCATAGTGGCCAGATGCGCCTCGAGGACCTGTGCCGCATCTCCAGCGGGAGCCGCCGGGTAGCTGACGCCAGATACTACCCCGGCTGTGTCGAGCCTGGCCGATTCGGTGTGCTGCGCCACGAGGTCACTCGCCGCCGGTGCCGGCGCAGCGCCAGCCGGGACCACCGGCACCACTGAGGTGATGGGTTCGGGCGAGGAGAGCGGCACGCCGTCCATGGGAGTGACGGAATGGCGCAGCCGCAGCTCGGCAGCGGCGTCCTCGGAGAGCCGCATCAGCGGCCAGCCTGTGGCCAGCGGAATCTGCCGGTCCACCGCAGGCGCGGGAGGCGGAGCCTCCAGATCCAGCCTCCGCGGCGAGCGGCGGGCGTAGAGGCATTCCAGATCCATCGGGACGCCATGCGCGGCGAGCAGACCGATCAGGTGCGCCAGCTGCAGGATGCCCGTGCGGTTGGGCACGTTCACCGGCACCGCGAGGTGCGGCCGCTCACGCAGGATGTCCTCGACGAAGGCACTGAGGTTGCCGCGCGGCCCCACCTCGACGAAGAGGCGGATGCCGTCGGCGTACATCTCCTCGACCGTCTGCCGGAAAGCGACGGGCCGGAGCCACTGCTCGACGGCCAGAGCCCGCGCCTGCTCGAGATCCGCGGAAAAGCCGCCGGTCGCGGCGCAGGTATAGGCGCGCAGGCTCGGCGGGCTCACCACCCAGCGGGTGTAGAAGTCCCTCAGCAGCGGCGCTAGCGGCTCGAAGGCGCGCGTGTGGTAGGGGCGGTCGAAGGGAAGGCGCTCGCAGAGGTATCCCCGTTGCGCCAGCCGCTCGACCACGCGTGCGACCGCTTCGGGCTCACCGGCGATCACCGTCTGGTGCGGGCAGTTGTCCATCGCGATGAGCACCTCCCCGCCGGCAGCGCTCTGCTCCAGCACCTCGGTCACCGCGCCCGACTCGGCGCCGACGGCGACGAGCGCCACCCGCGGCAGCTCCTCCTCCGTGGTGAAACGCTGGTACATCTGGAAGAGCTCCACGGAGAACTGCCGGGCGAGTGCGCCATCCGCGAGGTCGATCATCCCCGATGCGAACATCGCGGCGAACTCGCCGGTGCTGTGCCCCAGCACAGCGGCAGGAGCGATCTTCAGCCGGCGCAGCAGCGTGAGCAGTGCGTAGTCTGCCGTCAGCACCGAGGAGACCGCGCCATCCATGCTCCAGAGGCGCGTCTCCGCCCCAGTGCGCTCCTCGGCGGTGGCGGTCGGGTGCGGGAAGATGAAGTCCGTCGGCAGCAGGTCGAAGCCTTGCTCCGCGAAGGCGTGGTCCGTGAGCTCGAAGCGCGCGCGTAGCTCGGGGAAATGCATGCAGAGGTCGGCCAGCATGTCGGGGTACTGGCTCCCCTCGCCCGGGAAGAGGAATGCCAGCTCACCGGAAAGGCCGAGTGGCTCATCGAAGTAGTAGATCCCGCGCGCATCGCGGATCTGTCGTCGCGCTGGATCGGAGAGGCGCTGCAGCGCGCGCTCGAGCTTCTTCTCGAGATCCTCCACGGACGAGGCCACGATCGCCAGCCGCGCCGGCCCCGGGTCAGCGGGTATGTTCAGGGTGTACGCGAGATCACGCAGCTCGAGCTGCGGCTGGCGCTGCAGGAAGCGCCGAACCTCCTCGACGCGCCCGATCAGCCGCTCCCGTGAGGCCGCGGCGACGATGAAGACCTCGGCCTCCCAGCGGCGGGCGTGGCTGGGGAGGGCGCTCTCGTCCGCGACGGGATGCTCCTCCAGCACCAGGTGCGCGTTGATCCCCCCGAACCCGAAGGCGCTCACGCCGGCGCGCCGCGGCTCCTCGGTGCGACCCTGGAACCAGGGACGGGTCGCGGTATTCAGGTAGAGGGGGGTGCGCTCGAGTTCCAGCTCGGGGTTCGGTTCTTCGACGTGCAGCGTCGGCGGCAGCACCCGGTGATACAGGGCGAGCGTGGTCTTGATCAGCCCGGCGATTCCGGCCGCCGGCATCAGGTGGCCGATCATGGATTTGACGCTCCCCACCGCACAGCGCCGCACCCTCCCCTCGCGCGGGCCGAACAGCTGCGTGAGGGCGCGGATCTCCGTCAGGTCGCCCACCTGCGTGCCCGTACCGTGCGCCTCGATGAGCCCGATGCTGTGCGGCGCGACGCCCGCGGCCTGATAGGCACGCTCGAGCGCCAGGATCTGGCCCTCCAGGCGCGGCGCCATCACGCTCATCCCCCGCCCGTCGCTGGACGTGCCCACACCCTGGATCACCGCGTAGATCCGGTCGCCGTCGCGCCGCGCCGCAGCGAGGGGCTTGAGCACCACCATGCCCACTCCTTCGCCGGGCAGAGTGCCATCGGCCTGCCGGTCGAAGGGACGGAGACGTCCAGACCCGGAAAAGGCGCCCACCGTGCAGAAGGGCTGGCTGATGCTGCTCGGCAGCGGAAGATGAACCCCTCCCACCAGCGCCAGATCGCACCGGCCCGACGCGAGATCCCGCGTCGCCAGATCGACGGCGATCAGCGACGACGCGCACGCCGCATCGACGGTGTAGCTCGGCCCCATCAGGTTCAGCCGGTTGGCGATTCGGCTCGCCGCGATGTTCGGGATCAGGCCCGGTACGCTGTCCGGCTCGAATGGCGGAAGCGAATCCCGCAAGCGATCGCGGATGCGCCCGAGATCCTCGTCCGTGAGTCCCAGCTGCAGGCTCTCCAGGAGCGCGATCGTCTGCGCGAGGATGGCGCCGTGCTGCAGCACGTTGGCCGTCCCCGCGGTCGGGTAGCTGCCACGCGCCAGCACGACCATGGTGCGCTCGGCACAGGGCACCTCGCCGGGATAGCCGGCGTCCGCCAGCGCCTGCCGCGCCACCTGCAGCGCCAGCCAGTGGTCGGAATCGCCCCCCTGCGCGGTGCTCGGCATGACACCGTGCGCCAGCGGATCGAAGCGGGCATGCTCACCGAGGTATCCGCCGCGGCGCGAGTAGATCCGCGTCCCCAGCGTCCCGTCAGGGTCGTGCAGAGCTCTCGCGTCCCACGCATCCTCCGGAGGATCACCGATGGCATCCACGCCCGCGACGATGTTCTCCCAGTAGGCGTCCAGATCCGGCGCGCCGGGAAAGAGGCAAGCCATGCCGATGATGGCGATGCCCCCGTCCGGAGTGAGCGGCAGCATCGCGTCGGCACCCTCCGTGTTCATGCTTCCTCCGAGATCGGAGCCAGGCTGACGACGGACGCCGCGTTCACCGCGGCCGCGGAAGCTGCGGCGGGCGCCGCCTGGCCGGCCAGACGGTTGAGAGCGGTGCTACCCACGAACTCGCCCCCTTCGATGATGTGTTGAACCCGCTGATCCTCGTCCATGAGCAGCAGAGTGGCATGAATCGTATGCTGATCGGGGAGCAGACGTGCAAGCACGTAGGTTCGCACCGGCCCGCTCCCCTGCCGTGGGAATCGGCGGTAGCGGCGGATGCGGGTCGGCAGCGCGGTGAGACCGTGTCTGCCTCGTGCCCAGAGCAGCAGCGACTGCAGCGCTCCGTCGAGGAGCACCGGATCCAGCAGCCATTCCCCCTGCACCGCGGCCCCCAGACATGCCGCTGCCCGAGATGGCCGGAGCAGGGTGACGATCCCCTCATCGGCGAAGCCTTCGATGCGGTCCACACACTGGAAGGCCGGACCGTGGAAGAGCCACCGGGCGTATGCCTCCGCAACGTTGAGCGGGAAGGGAGCAATGCGCTGCTCGAGGTCATCGGAATATGACTCCGGAGCTGGAATCTGGCTCGAAAGCTCGACTGTGGCGCGGTAGTGGACGCGACTCGCGTCGTCAGCACCCGTAATCTCGACCTGCACGTCTGCCCCGGCGCGGTCGCTGGGGGGATCCGCGAGCGCGCGGGCAGCCACACGGATCGTCCGGGCGCTGGATTCGAGGATAACGCCCTTGAGCAGCTGGATGTCGCGCATCCCGCTCACCTGGAGGTCCGGCCAGCCGAGCTGCGCCAGCTCCGCCATCAGCTCCATCGCGGCTGTCAGCGGGAGCACAGGCTTGCTATCGAGCCGGTGGTCGTCGAGGTAGCGGTCGAAGGCGAGGTCGAGCGTCCGGATCGCCTCGATGGTGCCTCCGCTGCGGCGCACCTCGGTGGCGTGCGCGAGCAGGGGATATGCGCCAGCGGTGGGTCGAGCGATGCGCTCCACGGGAACAGCCACGGCGGGCTGCGCGCCCCAGCTTCCGCCGGCCAGCACGACCGCGGCCTCGCCCTTGCTCCCCAGGCGAAGCTCGCGGTCGAGAGCCTCGCAGCCGGTGGCAACGTCGATCAGCTGCACCCCGCGCACGTTGAACTGGCGCTCCAGCTCAGGGGTGACCATCCCGCTGCGCCAGGGTCCCCAGCCCAGCGCCACCACCCTGCCGGGCCAGCGCCGATCCAGATCCGCGGCAAGGGTGTTCAGCAGCGCGTTGGCGGCCGCGTAGTCCGCCTGCCCCACGTTGCCGTACGCGCCACTCGCGGAGGAGAAGAAGACCAGGAACTTCAGCCTTTCCGGGCGCAGCACCCGCGAAAGGATGAAAGCGCTGTCGGCCTTGGTGTCGAACACCCGGTCGAAGGAGCCGGGCTGCTTCTCCTCGACCCGCTTGTCCTCGATGATCCCGGCGCCGTGGATCACGCCGTCCAGGCGACCCCACTCCTGCTCGATGCGCGCGATCAGCGAGCGCATCGCCTGCTCGTCGCAGGCATCCACCGCCTCGTAGCGCACGGTGGCGCCCGCGCGGCGCATCCGCTCCAGGTTGCTGCGGATCTCGCGCTCCTGCAGCACGCGAGCGCAGGCCGCTCCCACGCATGCGAGGGTGATCTCCTCCCCCCTCTGCCGCATCCCGGCGATGAGCGCGGCCTTGATCTCCGCCTCGCTCGCCAGGGCGGCGGTCTCCGGCGATTCCGCCGGCGCGGGAAGGGGGGAGCGGCCGGTCAGGATGAGCACCGGCTGGTAGCGCTCGGCCAGCGAAACGGCGACCTCGGCGGTGATCCCGCGGGCGCCCCCGGTGAGCAACAGCACGTCTCCCGCAGCGATGCGGCCGTCTCCACTCTTCGGCTCCACCGGCCGCGGCAGCGCGCGCACCGCCCAGCGGCGCCCGCCGGCATATCCCACCTGCACCTCGCTGCCGGCGACGAGCTCGTGGAGCAGCACCTCTGCGCGGTGCTCCGCGGGCTCGCTCGCGTCCAGATCCACCGCCCGACAGCGCACCTCCGGCCACTCGAGCGCCAGGGTTCGCAGGAAACCGGCGATGGCGCCGTGGCCAGGGAACGGCTGCGATGCGGGAGCTATACCGGCATGCGGCAGCCCCCAACTGCCGCCGAGGGCGGTCGCCGCCAGCACGACGGAGCGTCCGCCTCCGCCTCTGAGGTCGGCCGCCGCGGCCTTCGCCAGGTAGAAGAGTCCCTTGACCTCGTGCTGCAGCCGGAGCCGCCAGGCGTCAAGATCGGCCGGCAGAGAACCGGGCTCCCCATTCGTCGGCAGGAGGTGGAGGATGCCGCCGATGGGTCCGTAGCGGACGCGTATCTGTGCAACCAGCGCTTCGACCTCCGCCGGTCGCGCCAGCTCCACCTCCCAGAGGCCCGGCCGCAGCTCACGCAGCTCCGCACCCGGGCGGATGCGCACCACCTGTCCACCCGTCGCCTCGAGGCGCGCGGCGAGTGCGGTGGCGAGCTCTCCGCCATCGTCGGTCAGGAGCAGCAGGCGGCCCGGATCGGGCACGAAGGCGCCGATCTCCGTCAGCGGTGCCTCGACCACATCCAGTACGAGCCGCGGCAGGCTGTCGGCGTGCGGGGTGGGCCGGGCCTCCCCGGGAGCAGCGGCCGGGCCAATCGCCAGCGCTGCCGCAGGCTCCGGAGCCTCCACAGGCGGGGCTCCCACGTGCGCCTGCAGCAGCTCCTCGAGCTGCGCCACCAGCGCACGCAGGGTGCGCACGGCCGTCAGCTGCTCCAGCGCGGCGGGGTTCAGGGCTGCATCGTCCAGGTACTGCTGGCGGAGCACGCCGATGATCTCGACCCGCTTGATGGAGTCGATCCCCAGCTCCGCCTCGAGATCCGCGTCCGGAGTCAGCATGTCGGCGGGATAGCCGGTGCGCTCGCTGACGACTTCCAGCAGACGCTGCATCACCTCCTCCGGCGTCGGCCGCCCGGCGGGTCCGATGGGAGCGGGGGGAATTACAGCCGGATGCGCGACCTCCGTTGCCACACTCGCGACAACGGGCTCGACTGCAGCTGCGCGGCTCGGCTCCGGAGACAGCACTTCGGATCGCGCCGGGATCAGCGGTTGCGGAGCCGCAGCCGCCGGAGCACCGCGCAGGTAGCTGGTCATCACCTGGCGCTGCGTCTCCAGGAACTGCTGCATCAGCTGCTGATGCTGAAGCATCGTCCGCGAGGCGGCACTGGTGCCGGGTGCGATGATCGAGCCAGCGTTCGCCACCGGGCTCGCCGGCGCGACGGAGGGAGCAACGCTCGCGGGATCCCCATTGGTAGCCGGGGCAGGTGGCTGCAGCATACCTAGAGTTGCCCGGCGCACGGGCGTCCTCGGCTGCGAAGCCGGACGCGCCGAGCCACCGTTGACTAGCCAGGTCGTCGCGGAGAGCGGGCGCTCCCGCGTCTCCTCGAGCAGCGTCAGTAGGTTGAGGCGGCGGACCGGCCGGCCCTGGTAGAGCTGTTCCGTCCGCAGAGTGACGCCACCCGCAGCGAGTTGAGCCAGGGTGTGCTGCAGCTGCGTGATTCCGTTGCGGCCCGGCTGGTCGGTGGCAATCACCAGATGCGGACGATCGCCCAGGATCTGGCGGGTGAGGCCGGTGAGCACCCCCTTGGGTCCGACCTCGACGAAGATGCGCGCGCCCGCCTGGTACATCGCCTGGATCTGCTCGGCGAAGCGGACGGGCTGCACCAGGTGCTCCGCCAGCAGCGCGGCGACCTGCTCCGGCTCGGGCGGGTAGGGTGCCGCGGTGGTGTTGGAGAACACCCGCAGCCGCGGAGACGCGAACTCGGCCGCGGCGAGACGCTCCGCCAGCCGCGCCTGCGCGGGGGCCACCAGCGGGGAGTGGAAGGCGCACGCCACGGCCATCGAGCGCACCTGCAGCCCCGCCGCCTGCAGCCGCTCCGTCGCCCGCTCCACGCCTTGGCGGGTGCCGGAGATGATCGTCTGCTCGGGCGCATTCAGGTTGGCGATCCACACCTCCTCCAGGCCGCTCAGCAGCTCACCCACCCTCCCGGCTGCCGCGCTCACGGCGGCCATGGTGCCGAGGTCCTGCTCTGCGGCCTCGAGAATGCTGCGGCCGCGTGCCTCAGAGAGCTCCAGCAGCGTCCGCTCGTCGAAGACGCCAGCCGCGTGCAGCGCGACGTACTCGCCGTAGCTGTGGCCGGCCACCATCGCCGGTCGCACACCCAGGCGGTCGAGCAGCTTCAGCATCGCCGCGTCCGCGGCGCCGAGCGCCGGCTGGGCCACGTCGGTCCGGGTGAGCGCCTGCTGCTGGGCGCGCTCCTCTTCTGGGGTGAAGGCGGGCGGCGGGAAGACGAACGCGCTCAGCGCACGCGCGAAGCGCTCCTCCAGCACCGAGTCGGCGCTCTCAAAGGTTTCGCGCACCTCCTCGACATGGAGGGCGAGGTCGCGCAGCATGTTCGGGTACTGCGAGCCCTGGCCGGGAAAGAGGAAAGCCACCTCCCCTGCCGGCGCGGAGGCATCGGCATAGTAGATCCCGCGCGGATTGGCGGCGGGCTCGCTTCCCTGCAGGGCGCCGCGGGCGAGCGCCAGCTTCTCCCGCAGGTCGTCCAGCGAGGTGGCGACGATCGCCAGCTGCGAGGCGCCGCTCGGGCGTGCAGCCTCGTACTGCGCGGCGAGCGTGAAGGCCAGGTCGGGCAGCTCGGGCCGCGCACCCTCCGCCAGCGAGCGGTCGAGCGATTCGATCTGCGTGAGCAGCTCCGGACGCGAGGGGGCGGTCCAGAGGAGCAGCTCGCTCGGCCAGTGCGCGGAGATCGCCTGGCGCGGCAGGTAGTCGCCCGTGTACTCCTCGAGCACCGCGTGGAAGTTGGTGCCGCCGAAGCCGAAGGCGCTCACCCCCGCACGCCGCGGGTGCTCGGGAGCGGAGTGGATCCAGGGACGTGCCTCGGAGTTGATGTAGAGTGGCCCCTCGCCGAAGCGCGCGTTCGGGTTGGGTGTGGTCACGCCCAGCGTGGGCGGCAGCACCCGGTGGTGCAGCGCGAGCGCGATCTTGGCCACGCCCGCCACCCCTGCGGTGGCCTTGGTGTGGCCGATCATCGACTTCACCGATCCTACCGCGTGCGCCCCCGGCTGCGCGCCGTTCTCCTCGAGAAAGGCCGAGAGCGAGACGGCCTCGGTGCGATCGCCGACCACCGTGCCGGTGCCGTGCGCCTCGAAGAGCCCGACCGTCGTCGGCGAGATCCCCGCCTTCGCATAGGCACGCTGCAGCGCGAGCTGCTGCCCCTCGGGACGCGGGGCGGTCAGCCCCTTCGCCTTGCCGTCGCTGGAGCCGGCGCTGCCCTGGATGACGGCGTAGATGCGGTCGCCGTCGCGCTCGGCGTCCTCGAGCCGCTTGAGCACCAGCATCACCACGCCCTCGCTGATCGCGATGCCGTCCGCCGTCGCGTCGAAGGTGCGAGGTTGGCCGGTCGGCGAGAGCGCCTGCGTCTTGCTGAAGCAGAGGTAGCCGAAGGGGTTCTGCACCGTATCCACCCCACCGGCGATCACCACGTCGCTGGCGTGCGTCTCCAGCTCCCGCACCGCCAGGTGAACGGCCGCGAGCGAGGAGGCGCAGGCCGCATCCACCGCGAAGTTCACCCCGCCGAGGTCGAGCCGGTTCGCGATCCGCCCGGCCGCCACGTTGGGGAGCAGGCCCGCGAAGGAATCCTCCGTCCACTCCGGCAGAACCCCCTCCGTCCGGTCGATCACCGCCGCCGCATCCTCGCCGAGGAGCAGCGGCAGCCCGGCGCGCACGCAGTAGAGCGCCCCCAGGTCGCCGGTGCCGCCGCTCGCTCCCAGCACCACCGAGGTGCGGCTGCGGTCGAAGGGCCGCTCCCGGTAGCCCGCGTCGCCCAGCGCGGTGTGTGCCGCCTTCAGCGCCAGCAGCTGCATCGGATCGATGGAGCGCAGCGAGGTCGGCGGCATGCCGAACTCGAGCGGATCGAAGGGCACGTCGTCGATGAATCCTCCCCAGCGGGAGTAGATCTTGTCGCGCGCGCTGCGATCGGGATCGAAGTACAGCTCCGGGTCCCAGCGCTCCGGGGGGACCTCGGTGATGGCGTAGACCTTGTCGAGGACGTTGTCCCAGAACTCGGGCAGCTCCTTCGCTCCGGGGAGGATGCAGCTGATGCCGATGATCGCGATCCGCGAGGGATCGGGGGCTTCGCTACTGGCGCTGCCGACGGCGATCGCCGGATCCAGACGGCGCGTCGCTCCGACGGCGATCGCCTGGTGCAACTCGGCGATACTGCAGAGATCCCTGCGCAGCGCCGCCACCTGCCCGATCATGTACATTCCCTCGCGCCGCTGCGCCTCCTCGTCCACCGCTACCAGCTTCGACTCGCCTGGTGTCTGCCCGTAGCGGGGGTTGCGCTCTACACCCTTCGAGGCGACGCGCAGGCGGCCGATGTTCAGTTCCTCGAGCGCCAGGCGGATCTCCTCGGCGGATCTGCCCTCACGCTGGAGCTGCCGCTTCACCCGCTCGAACTCCGCGGTGAAGGGATTACCGACGCAGCGCACGGCGTGGCCGGGGCCGCTCTCGACGAGCACCGTCTGCTCGCACTCGAACGCCTTCTGCTGGAAGCCGGGGAGGATGGCGCCCGCCTCGACTGCTTCCTGCGTGAAGAGGTAGGCGGTGCCGACGAGCACCCCGACCTTGACGCCGCGCTCCGCCAGCGGCGCGGCGAGGGCAGCGACCATCGCGGCGGAGAGCGCGTCGTGCACCCCACCGGCGAAGAGCACGTGGCACTCCTCGGCCCCACCGGCAGGCAGCTGCTCCAGCAGCACATAGATCATGCTGTTCCAGAGGACGAAGCTGCTGCGCGGACCCACGTGCCCGCCGCACTCGCGCCCCTCGAAGACGAAGCGGCGGGCGCCGTCCTGCAGGAAGAGCCGCAGCAGCCCGGGCGAGGGGACGTGCAGATAGGTGGCAATCCCCTTCTGCTCGAGCGCGTGTGCCTGGTCGGGGCGGCCACCGGCGATCAGCGCGAAGGGCGGACGGTAGCGCCGGACGATCTCGAGCTGCTCCTGACGGAGATCGAGCGGCACGAACCCCAGGATCCCCACTCCCCAGGGCTTATCGCCGAGCCGCAGCTGCGTCTCCCGAAGCAGCTCCTCCACCTCCGGCGCCCGCATCAGCGCGAGTGCCAGGAAGGGGAGCGCGCCACCCTCGGCGACGGAGAGTGCGAAGGGGGCGACGTCGCTGACGCGCGTCATCGGCCCCTGCACGATCGGGTAGCGGGTGCCATGCGAGGCGGCGAGGGGCGATGCCTCGTCCAGGGGCCGCAGCCGGCGCGCCGCCTCGAGGTGTGCGTCCACCGCCTCGCGCATGGCGGCCAGGATCCCGCCGACCGTGCGGTAGCGCTCTGCCAGCGGCGCGGCAAAGGCGGCATCCTGCCCGATCGGCCAGAGCTGCGCGCCGGCTTCTCCCCAGCCGGTTCGCTCCCGGACTGCATCCCGCCACTCAGCGGCGACATCCCGCTGCTCCACCTCTCCGGCGAATGAGAGCGCCAGGCGCGCCGTCTCCTCGACGATATGGGAGCGTGGGCGTGTGTAGACGCGGAGCGGGCGGCCAAGCTCGGCGCCGAGGCAGAGGGTCTCGCTGCCATCCATCCCGGTGATCGCGGTGCGCACCGGCTCCGGAAGCGTGGACTCGCGCGTAAGCGCAAGCTGGGAATCCAGCACCACGCCGGCTGCCCCCGCCGCCGCGCAGGCCGCGGCGGTGTGGAGGCCGATGCCCCCCCGTACCCAGATCGGCAGCTCCGTCTCGGAGAGCAGCCGCTGCAGCAGGATGAACGCCGTCTCCTCGCCGATCCAGCCGCCGCTCTCGTTGCCTTTCGCGAGCAGTCCGTCCACCTGCCACTCGCCGCCCTGCCGGGCCTGCTCCAGCGAGGTCACCTCCAGCCAGACGCGGCGGCCGGGTGTGCGTGCGGCTGCGATCTGCTCCGGCAGCGCGTCGGCACCGGCGGCGGTGAGGATCACCGTCCCCACGGCTGCAGGCAGCTCCGCGAGCACCCGCTGCGCCAGCGGGGCATCGGCGCTGTCGAGCCGCACCCCGACCTCGCCGCGGGCGAAGTGCGCCAGGCGCTCGATCGCGCGGCGGGCGTGCGCGGCGTCGCGGGTGAACTCCAGATCGAGCACACCCAGCGCTCCCGCACGGCTGGCGGCGATGGCGATGGCGGGGTCACCGAGGCCCGGCGGCGTCAGAGCGACGAACTGAAAAGACTGCATGAAGGCACTCATGTGCGGTGTGACGGAACCGGAGCCGCTCAGCGGCGACGGATGTTGTCGCGGGACAGATCTTTCCGGGTGTACTCTTCGAACGCCTGCCGGCGCGCCTCCTCGGTGTCGTCAGGATCGAGAATCCGGACGACACGTGCCGGGTCGCCGACCACGATCGCATAAGGCGGAACGTCGGCCGCCACTACCGTCTTCGAACCGACGATGCAGCCCTGACCGAGCGTGACGCCGGGGAGAACCACCGAGTCGAACCCGACCCAGACGTTCTCCTCCACCGTCACCGGCCGCGGCTCCTCCGGCTGCGGCAGGGGACGCCGCGGATCGGCGGCGGCGGCCCGCAATGCGGCGCGGCGCGCCTCGAGCGTGGTGTGGGAATCGAGCCAGCTGTCCGTCAGCACCGCGCCCCAGGCGAGCAGGCAGTGGGCGCCGATGGTGATGCGGTCGTTGCAGATCAAGTAGACGCCGTTCAGTACGGTGTAAGGACCGACCGTCACACGGCCCCGCGGGCCCACCATGAAGGTCGCGCGGTCGTAGGCGCCGCAGGCGTCGCCCAGCACCAGACCCGGCTCCTCCCGGGAGTGGAATGGCGCGAAGCCGTACGCACTGTCCAGGTACACGTCCTCCCCCAGCACGACGTTGCCGGGGATGCCGCCGGGGTACCAGTCGTACTCGACGTAGCTGCGCTCGCCGCTCACGCGTCCGCTCCGTAATCCTCGACGGAGCGCGCCGGATTGCCCGCGACCTGCGCGCCGGGCGGCACGTCGCGGATGACCATCGCGCCGGGAGCGATTACCGCGCCTGCTCCCACCCGCACGCCCTTGAGGATGGTGGCGTTGAAGCCGATCCACACGTCGTCCTCGATCACCACCGGCCGCACGTCCACCGGCGGCCGGTGGAAGCGATCTCCGCGCGGGGAGAGGGCGATGGTGTCCGCCAGCCGCGCGGCAGGCGTCAGCGGGTGAAAGTCCGCGTCGGCGATGGTCACGCCACCCGCGATCATCACCCGCGAGCCGATGGTGATCCGCTCAGAGCAGACCAGCGACGCATTGGCGAGGTAGCAGTCGTCGCCGATCTCGATGACCCCGTTCTCCTCCGCCGCCAGCGAGGTGCGCCAGAAGGTGACGTTGCGCCCCACCCGCAGCCCCACCGGCACACGCGAGAAGAAGTGCTTGAAGGAGAAGGACGATTCGACGACGGTGTTCTCGCCCACCTCGATGTTGCTCGGAATCTGCCCGGGGAACCAGTCGCCGGGAATCGGCCCGCCGGGCACGAGCGGGCGCATGAGCGGCGTGGTGGTGGCTTCGTTCATCTGACCCTTGCGCGGAGGATGATGTGGACCGCGCTCACGCCTGCGCGCAGCGGAACGCGAGCACCGCGTTGAGCCCACCGAAGGCGAAGGAGTTCGACAGCGCGTACTCGACCGCGGCATGCCGGGCCTCGTTCGGCACCACGTCCAGATCGCACTCGGGGTCCGCCTCGGTGAAGTTCGCCGTGGGGGGAATGATGCCGTGCTGCAGCGCGAGCACCGTGGCCGCAGCCTCCAGCCCGCCGGAGGCACCGAGCGCGTGCCCGTGCATGGATTTGGTCGAGCTGACGGCGAGCCGGTCGGCGTGTGCACCGAAGACGGCGCGGATCGTCGCGGCCTCCATGGGATCGTTGGCGCCCGTTCCGGTGCCGTGGGCGTTGATGTAGCCGATCCGTTCGGGATCGATCTCTGCATCCCGCAGCGCCGCGCGGACGGCACGGGACGCCCCCTCCACCGAGGGCGCCGTCAGGTGCTGCGCATCCGCCGACATCCCGAAGCCGACGACCTCGGCGATGATCGTGGCGCCGCGTGCCTCCGCCTGCTCCCACTCTTCCAGCACCAGCATCGCGCCTCCCTCGCCCAGGATCATTCCCTTCCGATCGCGGGAAAAAGGACGGCAGGTGTCGGGAGCGACGGCGCGGATGGCGTCCCACGCCTTGAGGTGGCCGAAGCTGAACGGTGCCTCGCTGCCCCCGGCGATCGCCAGATCGGTCAAGCCCTGACGTACCATCCAGAACGCCTGCCCGAGAGCATGCGTGGCGGAAGCGCAGGCGCTGCTGACGGTGTAGCTCGGTCCGGTCGTCCCGAACTCCATCGAGATGTGGCTGGCGCCTGCGCTCGCCATCACCCGCGGCACGGTGAGTGGATGCAGCCTCGTCCGCCCGTCACGGTAGAGCTCGCCGAATCCCCGGTCGAGGGTGTCCTGGCCTCCGACGCACGAGCCGGTGACGACGGCGGTCCGCTCGCGCAGCTCCTCCGTCCACTCGACTCCCGCGCTGGCCACCGCCTCGCGCGCTGCGACCACACCGAGCTGAGCGAAGCGGTCCATCATCTCGCCCTTCTGTCGGGTGAAGTGCTCCGCCGCGGTGTAGCTGCGCGCCTCGGCACCATTCGAGAAGTTCAGTGGTGCGCAATCCACGGCCTGGATGGGCGCGATGCCGGACTGCCCCGCGGAGAGCGCGCGCCAGAACTCGCAGCGGTCCCTCCCGAGAGCCGAGATCACGCCGACCCCGGTGACGGCAACGCGACGCGGCTGCATGGCTAGTCCGCCCCGCTGAGCTGCAGATCGGTCATCTCTCCGGGGACCAGCCGCTGCAGACTCTCCACTGCCTGCCGCACGGTGCGCATCGCCAGCACCTCCTCGTTGGGGAGGGCGATGTTGAACTCGTTCTCCAGGTCGCAGATGACACTCATCGCGCCCAGCGAATCGATCCCAAGCTCCTGGAAGGAGGCATCCAGGGAGATGCTCTCGACGGGAAGGCTGTAGGTCTCCGCGATGAGCGTGAGCAACCGTTCAGTGGCGGGGCTGGACATCGGAACCTCCGGTTCAGAGATGTGCGATCGAACTCAGGAATTCAGTGCCGGCGGATTCGGCGCAGCCGTGGCCCGCGCCGTGAGACGCGCTGTGCCGGATCAGGCGCGTCCGTTCTTCTGTAGCACGAAGCGCACGTACTCCCACTCGCCCGTGCGGAAGCGCTTGTAGATAGGTGTATCCTTGACTGCCGCGAAATCCCGCAGCGAGGCGCGCAGGAGCGGCGGGGCCTCGCTCTCGATGAGCGCGAGCTTGCGCTCGCTGTCCAGATCCAGCGCCCGCAGCACGTTGGGCGCGATCTGCTCCTCCTCGATCACGATGAGGCCCGCCTGCTCGAGCTGCTCGAGGAGCTGTTCCCGGAAACCCTGCGCGCGGATGTCCGCGAAGAGAAGATAGCCCCCCGGGCGCAGCACGCGCACCACCTCCGCGAGGAAGCGCTCCATCGAAGGGTAGCAGTGCGAGGACTCCACGTTGAGCACCACGTCGAACGACTCGTTTGCAAAGGGCAGCTTCTCCGCATCGCCGCGGCGGAAGGAGAGCCCGGGCTGCCGGTGCTGCCGGTGGCAGAAGGCGATCGCCCTTCCGGCGAAGTCCACCCCCGTCAGCGAGCGCGGCTGAAGGTACTTCATCACGAACGCCGCACCGCCGCCGCGGCCGCAGCCGACCTCGAGCACGTCCCTGCCGCGCAGGTCGAGGGCACTGGCGGCACGGTGATAGAGCTGTATGCAGTAGCGGTCCCGCTCCTCCCCCGCATCCAGCGCCACCGTCGCGGGGGAGCCCTCCAGCGGCGCGTACCCATAGTTCATGAAGACCATGTTCGCGCGGCGGTCCGCCAGGCTCAGCACCTGGTAGAAGCCGCGGGTGAAGCGCTTCAGGGAGCTGGCCCTGCGCCGCCGCGGAGTGACGCGCCCGAGGAGCTTGAGCCCCCGCACGGTGAGGCCGAACACGCGGAAGAAGACGCGTGATTGCAGCGTCTGGCCGCCGGTGTGTCGCTGCACCGGCTCCTCTGGACGCTCCACTTCCGCAGGCGCGTGGGTCCCGTTCGGCATGGTAGGGTTCCGGTTGGAGGTCAGCCGTTACGCGCGCTCATGCGGACACCTGCGCGAGCAACTCGCCCAGGATACGGTCGCTGCGGAAATACTCCTGCGCGATCTCGCGTGCCGCAAGGGCATGTGCAGCGGGGTCGGAGGCGACGCGCTCGAGCGCGGCCACGGCGCCGTCGAAGTCCTCGAAGGCGAGCAGACCACTGCCGCCGGGCACGTAGCGGGACCAGCCTGTCTCCTGTGTGATCACCGGCCGAGCTGCGGCCAGGTAGCAGGCGGAGCGGCAGGAGAACCAGCCGGTGCGGCCTTTCACGTAGGTTTCTTTCGCGATCGAGAACTCGCCGCGCGAATCCTGGATGAAGTCGCGGTAGCGCATCCAATCGGGGGCGCAGACGTTCGGGTCCAGCACCTGCCAGCCCCTGCGCTCAGCCTCCTCGCGCGGAAAGGCGCCCTCGGTGTTGCCCGTCTGCCCGACGGCCACCGCGAGGGGCAGACGGGGTACCGATCGGGGGAGATCCAGGATGCGGAGGAACTCTGTGTCCTTCTGCCCCCAGCTCTCCTCCTTATAGACGAGCTGTCGGGCGGCGGTCCAGTTCATCAGCGTCGTGAACGCCGCGGCGCTGCTTCGCGGCAGCGGGGTCACCGGCCAGTGCTCGAGACAGACCGGCTGGCGAGTCGGCTTCCAGTCCACCCCGCAGAGGGGAATGCGGCAGTCCGCGGCGCCGATGTTCTCACCGAAGGTGAAGTGGTGGGTGTGGCCCGCCACCACCCCCCGCATTCCCGATGCGCCCGGCGTGAACGCCTCCTGGATGGCGTACTGGATCTGGCTGAACATCGGGTCCGAGTCGATCAGCACGCGCGCCGGGATGCGCAGGTACTCGTCGCGCAGAAACGTTGAGCAGGAGACGTTCACGAACAGGTCGGCGGTGCGGCAGATCTCCTCGACCTGCGAGAGCGGCAGGCCGAAGCACTCGCCCGAGGCCTCGTCGCGATACGCCCAGCGCTCCTGCATCCCGAAGAACTCCATCACCGCGGCCAGGTGCGCGACGTTCGCGGCGCAGCTGTAGCCACCCTCGTTGTCCGTCTGGTAGACCGGCCAGAGCCGGGTATCCTCGATGTAGAAGACGTCGTGCCCCATCTCGAAGAAGCCGAGCGGGTACTGCACGTAGTCCCAGGTGACGCCGCCCGCAGGGAGCAGCCCCAGAAAGCCGCCCACGACGATGCGCAGGCGCCCGTCAGTCGTTGGCGCTGACATACCACCGCGAGGGTGCGACCTCATCCCTGGGGATTGATTTGTCGAGGAGGTGGATCACCAGCGGGAAGTCGTAGTCGTCGCGGTAGAATCCGAGGCTGCGCACCACCGGCTCCATCACCGGCGTCGCCAGCACCGCGGCCTTGTGGATCGGGTGCGCGGGATCGGCCGCCCGCGCCTGCTCGTGGGCCAGGTTGCTCGCCGCCGTCAGGGTGGCGCGCAGTGACTCCTGCGCGTCCGCGAACATCACGTCACAGATCAGCCACTGCCGGTCACCCTTCTGGCGGGAAGCGACCAGCCCGACCAGCTCCCCCTCGCGCTCGATCCCCAGGATCGAGTACTCCTCCTGACCGAGCTTCCAGCGCAACGCGGCGACGTTCCGCACGACAGTGCAGCCGTGGAGACGAGAGGTCGCCTCCCAGAGACGCTCGACGCGGTCGTCGAGTGTGCTCGTCTCGAGCTCCACCACCCGATAGGCCGGATCGAGCGGAAGCGGGGAGGCGAGCGGAAGCCGCAGGCTCCATAGCGGGAAGGTGCCCGCGTAGAGGTTGCGGAAGAGCCGGAAGAAGGGTACCCAGCGCGGATCGGGGACCATGTAGATCAGCCCCTCACCGCGGCTGCGCAGCAGACGCACCGCCTGCATGTACATCGCCGCCACCGGGTGCTGCATCGGATTCACGCTCCGAACACGGAAGGAGTCGCTGACGATCGGCGCGGCCGGACGGAACGCGGAGATCGGGCGCCCATCCACCACGACGATCGAGGGGACGAAGGCGAACATGCCGAGGATCTCCCCCGTCTCCGTCTCCTCCGCCACGACGCCCGAGATGCCGAGCGGCGCCTCCTCGACGTAGCGGCGGTACATCTCGGGCGTGATCTTTCCCCAGCCGGCCTTCTCCTCCCAGAGCCGCTGCACCCCCGGAAGGTCACTCTCCCGGTAGAGCCGATAGGCGACGTTCATCCCCACGGCTCAATCCCCCGGAGCGAGGTACCAGCGCTCGGGCGCGATCTCCTCGAGCGCCAGATTCGGATCGAGCGGGTTGGAGATGAAGGCGAAGGTGTAGTCCACCGGCTGGAAGCCGAACGTCTGCAGGGCGCGCCGCAGCTGCGGAGTTGCCATCGCCTTCAGGGTGTCCACTCCGCCGAGAGCGGGATCGCCGCTCCGGTTCGCCAACCACTCCAGCGTTGCAGCGAGCACGGTGGTGAGGTGCGCCGGCCGACGAGCGAGGATGTCCATCAGCAGCCCGTCCTGCGCGCGCATCGCCGAGTAGCCGATCAGGACGCCGTCCTCGGGGTCACGCACCTCGAGGGTGATGTGGCTGCTGTTCTTGTAGTCGAGCCATCCGGGCACCCGCACCACGCCGCAGTGGATGGGAAAGGAGAGATTCGCCGTCTCCCAGAGGCTCCGGAACTCGTCGCCGAAAGTGGTGATGTGGGTGGCGACGCAGCCCTTGCACATCGCCTTGGGCGGCGCGGGAGCGAAGGGGCGCGCGAGGCAGGGGTACTCCGCATCGGCGAAGGGAGGCAGTCCCATGCGCACGCCGCTGCGGAAGAAGGAGAGCCAGGCGGACTGGGTGAAAGCGTAAACCAGGCTGTAGCCGCGGGCCCATGCCTCCTCGATCCCGACCGTGTAGAGGCGGGCGACCGGATGGTCGAGGATGCTGCGCGCGGTTCCCCGCAGTCGCGGCGAGAGCACCGGCGCGGAGAGGCGGAGACCCTGCACCACTCTGCCGTCTACCGACACCCTCGCCGGGGTGAACACCAGCTGCCCGAGGATCTCCCCCTCCTCGTCGGCCGCCACGGTCACGATGCAGGGGCCGTGTGGCGTATCCACATACCACTTCCGCCAGGTCTCGGGGCTGAGGGTGCCCCATCCCGACTCGCGCTCCCAGAGCTCCAGCACTCTCGTGAGGTCGTCCTCCGCGAAGAGCCTGTAGGTCAACTGGCTGGTCGCCGTCACACTCGACATCGTTTTGCCTTCGGTTACAGCGCAGCTAGGTGCTGATGCTTGTACAGGTGAGCGTAGACGCGCCCCGCCGCCAGCAGCGACTCGTGCGTGCCCTGCTCGGCGAGTCGCCCATTCTCGAGCGCGAGGATCTGGTCCGCACGTCGGATGGTGCTCAGACGGTGCGAGATGATAAAGGTCGTGCTGTTCTTCATCAGATGCGAGATCGCCTCGAAGATCTGCGCCTCGGTGTGCGCGTCCAGCGCCGAGGTCGGCTCGTCGAGGATCAGGATCGGGGCGTCCTTGAGGATCGCGCGCGCAATGGCGATGCGCTGCCGCTCTCCGCCCGAGAGCGTCGCTCCCTTCTCACCGATCTGGGTGTCGTAGCCCTCGGGAAGCCGCTCGATGAAGCGGTGCGCGTGCGCGGCCCGAGCGGCCTCGACGATCTCCGCGCGGCTCGCCTCCGGCCGCCCGAAGGCGATGTTCTCCGCCACGCTCATCGGGAAGAGAAAGGTCTCCTGCAGCACCAGGGAGACGTTCTCCCGCAGCGACCGCAGCGAGAGATCACGCAGGTCGTGACCGTCGATCCGCACCGAGCCACTCCACGGATCGTAGAAGCGCACCAGCAGCGAGATCAGCGACGACTTCCCCGCCCCGGTAGCGCCGACGATCGCGGTGATCTGCCCGGGCTCGGCGCGCAACGAGATCTGCTCTAAGACCGGCAGCGCCTCCTCATCCTGATTCTGCCAGTAGCCGAAGGTCACATCGTCGAAGACGACCTCTCCTCTCGCGCGGATCAGCTCCACGGGCTGCGGACGCTCGGGCACCTCCTCCTGCGAGTCCAGCACCTCGAAGACGCGCCGTCCGCGCGTAACAGCCGCCACGCCGGCGCCGATCGAGGTAGTGACCGAGTTGAGCGGCGCGTACAGCGCTGCGAGGTAGGCGAGGAAGACGAGCAGGTCGCCGGCCGAGAGATGGCCATCCAGCACGCGCGCGCCTCCGAGCCCGAGCAGCACCGCCGTCCCCAGGCCGGTGATCAGCACCGTCGCCTGGTTGTAGCGCAAGCTCACGAAGGTCGCCTGGTTGTGGGCGTCGAGCAGATCGTCGCCGCGCTCCTCGAGCTTGCGCTGCACGTATCTCTCGCGCGCGAATCCCTGGATCGCGGGGACGGCGGAGAGACTCTGCTGCAGGAAGGCCATCATGGCGCCCTGAGTCTGCCACTGACGCGTCGAGCTCGCGGTCATCTGCCTGCCGAACGCCGCCAGCGCCGCGAGCATCAGCGGCACCACCGCAACGGCGACCAGCGCCAGCGTCAGATCCAGGCGCGACATGATCAAGAACATGCCGACCAGGCTGAGCGCCGCGACGATCGCCGGCAGAGCGACGGCGGAGAGCACCCCCTGCACGACGAACACATCCTGGCCGACACGCTGCACCAGGTCACCGACCGCATGGCGGCCGTGGAAGCTCAGCGAGAGCCGCTGCAAGCGGGCGAACACCTCACGCGAGAGATCGAAGACCATTCGCTGCGCGACCGTGACGATGATCATCCGCACCACGAGCATGGTCAGGACGCTGCCGAGCACCGTCACCCCACCGACCACCACTGCCCAGAGGAGCAGTCCGCGCGGAGAATCCGCATAGGGAAGCAACTCGGCGAGCCCGGCCAGCCATGCGGGCAGGGCCTGGCCCACCAGGACGTAGTCCACCACGACCTTGAGCGGCCAGGGGCGGGCGAGCTCGAAAGCCGCCCCCAGCAGAGCAAGCACGAAGACCAGCGTCAGACTTGCCGCATGCGGTCTGACGTACCGGAGCAAGCGAAAGAATATCCTCAACGATGGGCCGTTCAGATGGGGGGACAACGCCCGCGGAAGCTGCTTATTTCGCGCTTACGCCTTAGATGATGCACATAGATGCCCGGAGTTCGGGCAAGCTGTTCAGCCGGTCTCCCCGTCCGCCAGCTCGAAGGGAGCTCCAT
Source organism: Longimicrobiaceae bacterium (assembly GCA_051006015.1). GTDB lineage: Bacteria > Gemmatimonadota > Gemmatimonadetes > Longimicrobiales > Longimicrobiaceae > JBPCIT01. Next base: position 2,575 of record JBPCIT010000361.1, on the reverse strand, counting down.
CGGCGAAGGGATCTCCCCACGGCAGCTCCGGCGGGAGCCACTCGTGCGGCGCCCAACGGACGCTACCCTTGCCCTGGAGCATCCCGTGCACCAGCTGCTGAGCCTCGAAGGCCGCGCCCCAGAAGGGGCCGATCTCCGCGCTCGAGATTCGGTGAACCAGCTGCTGAACTTGAGATGCCGTCCCCAGGCTGAACGCCCGGCTGGGCTGCGGCAGGAGCTGCGCGGGCGGTTCCCAGATCCGAATGGGGATGGCAACAGGCGCTGCGATCGCGGCAGGTACCAGCTCCGGCATCGGCTGCACCACGGGTTCGACCGCCTCCGCTGGCTCCGCGAGCGCGGCGATCCCGCCGCGTACCGCACCCAGGGCCGTGGCAGCATCATAGAGCATGCGCACCGGGAGGAGCAAGGCCGCTGCGCCGAGCAGCGCGGCAACCACCGCCACCTGATCGGCGAGCGCAGCGGCAGTGAGCGCCCCGGCCAGCGCCGCCACACTCAGCCACAGGAGAGAGAGGCGCGGCCAGACGCGGAAGCGGAAGAGCTGCTTGCCAGCCCCGTGCTCCTCCACCGCGACGCGCAGCCGGGCGCGTCCCAGCGCTCCCCCACGCACCTCGAGGTCCCAACGATCGAACTCCCCACCGCGGAGGACAACCGTACCCCCGGCGCGAAGAACGCTCTCCAGCGCGTAGAGCTTCTCTTCAGGGCTCTGCCAGCGATCCTCGCTCCAGAGGACATGCGTGCGGACCACCGGCACGCCGAGGAGGCCGGAGCCGCGCCGCCGCCAGGGGCTCAGCCCATGCTCGAGCCGACCCCACAGCCGCGCCAGCGGCTGCAGCAGGTGCAGGTAGGCGGTGAGCACGTACAGCTTCGCGCGCGTGCGGAAGGAACTCAGGTCACTGGTGAAGACCGCGCGCGAAGCGCTCAATCCCGCCTGCACGAGCAGCGCGAGGAGAGCGAGCCCCAGCAGCGGCATGGCCAGCAGCAGGGGCTGCCAGAGCACTCCCAGCACCGACAGCCCCGCGAGCATCGCGATGAGTAGATACCACTCGGGCATCATCGGCAGCGAAGCGAAGAACCCCGTAGCCGGCTGGTAGACGGACTGGAAGAGCGCGCTTCCCCAGGTGCCGCCGTAGATCCGCCCGCGGCGGATATCCAGACACCGGGTCAGCCCCTGGCTGTACAGCCGTCCGCTCCACTTGAGGTGGCCCGCCGAGTTGTACTTCTCGGGCCACTTGCGCTCGAGGAGCGCCTCGGCCTTTCCGTAGCCCTTCTGCTGCTTCCAGTAGGTGCGAATCGAGTCCCGGCAATGGTGCCAAACCACCGCGGCGGGCGTGAAACCGAGGGTCCACCCGCGCTCCTGCAGCCGCCAGCAGACGTCCACGTCGTCGCCCGCGGCACGGTACTGCGGATCGAAGCCGCCGATCGCCTGGAGGCACCACTTCCGGTAGGCCATGTTGACCCCCGGGATGTGCTCGGCCTCGGTATCGGAGAGCAGCACATGGACGGGGCCGCCCGGGGCGTTGGCCACGCAGTCTGCGATGTGGCTGTCCCCGGCAGGGGCGATGTTCGGGCCGCCGATCCCCGCGTGCTCGGAGTTGCGGAAGCTGACCGCGAGATAGCTGAGCCAGTCGGGATCCGGGAAGGCGTCAGAGTCGATGTAGGCGACGATCTCGCCCGTGGCGGCCGTCATACCCGTGTTGCGCGCGGCGCTCAGACCCCGGTTCGGGGTGCGAATCAGCCGGAACTCCGGATACCCGGCCGCGATCAACGGGGAGACGTCCGTCGAGCCGTCGTCGACGACGATCACCTCGTAATCCGGGTACTCCACCCGCCTCAACCCCTCGAGGCAGTCCTGCAACGTCGCTGCACCGTTGTAGCAGCACACCACGACCGAAATGCGCGGCCAGTCGGCGTTGGGGGGGAAGGGCACCTCGGCGAAGGCGCGGCTGACCGCCGCCAGCGCCGGCTTGGGAGAGCGCTGCCGGTCGGTCAGCCCGAAGTCCCAATCGTCGATATCGAAGCCGCCCCGGTACCACTCGTCGGTCCAGGCGAAGACGAACATCCCCGCGCACCCGGCGGCAAAGGTGGCGCGTACCTGCCAGTCCAGCACCCGCGCCTGCGCCTCATTTCCGTTGCGGCGGCTGTCGAGGCCAAGCTCCGCCATCAGCAGCGGCCGGTCACCCGCCAGGTTGTGCAGGCGGGCGAGGTAGGCGTTCAGCCTTTCCTCGGTCTCGAGGTAGACGTTGAAGCAGACGAAGTCGAGGAAGGGGAGGTCGAGATACTCCGTGGTGGGGTAGTTCACGTAGGTGACGAGCCCCTCGGGGTCCTCCCGCTTCGCGGCGCGGTAGAGGCGCTCCAGGAAGCGCTCGACGCGGCGCGCGCCGTACCAGCGCACGACGGAGGCGGGGATCTCGTTGCCGATCGCGTAGCAGAGCACAGCGGGGTGGCCGGCGCAGCTGCGCACCCCCTCGCGCACGCGCCGCTCGATGTCCCGCACCCGCTCCCGCTCGTCGAGAAAGGCGATATGCTGCTCCCATGGCAGGCCCACCATCACCCGCAGGTCGTGGCGCAGCGCGGC
>JBPCIT010000360.1:0-11666 GCA_051006015.1 Longimicrobiaceae bacterium | reverse complement strand
CCGGCATCTCCTTCGCCGGGATGAAGGACTGCGTCTCCGCTCAACGGCCGGGGCCCTGCGCCCTCACGGAGAGCCAGGTGCTCGCGGGGCTGCGCTTCACCGCCGCCTGCTGCGTCGCCTGGGGGCTGGATCCGCTGAATCCCGCGCGCTGCTTCCATCGTCGGGAGGTCTGGGAGCTGCACGGCATCAAGGGCACGCAGAACCATCACAAGATCGACATCAACCTCCTGTCCTTGCTTCCCCAGTTGAAGCCGAACGAGACCGGGCCGTGGCCGCGGAGCAGGACCGCGGAGTTTCTCCACCCCCCATCTCTGCGCTCTGGTCGCAGCTGCCGCAGACTCCCCCGGCTGGCCAGTCGGTGTAGTGATCCATACCCGTGCGGCGCGGCACGTTTGACGCACGCCACCCGGCAGGGATAGATTAGTCTCCGCCCGCAGCCGACCGATCCTTTCCTACTCACCAGCCTCGGGTTCCTCTCCATGCTAGCCCGCGTACTCTCCGGCGCCGTTCTGGGCATCGATGCCTACCTGGTCACCGTCGAGGCGGACGTCGCCAGCGGTCTCCCCTCCTTCTCCACCGTCGGGCTGCCGCAGGGAGCCGTCAAGGAGGGGAAGGAGCGCGTGGTCGCCGCGATCCAGAACAGCGGTCTCACGGTGCCGCCGAAGCGGATCACCATCAACCTCGCCCCGGCCGACGTACGCAAGGAGGGGAGCGCCTTCGATCTGCCGATCGCCGTCGGCATCCTGGCGGGAACCGGCCAGGTGGAGGGCAACGGGCGCCTGGAGCGCTATGCACTGCTCGGGGAGCTGGGACTCGACGGTGGGCTGCGTCCGGTACGCGGCGCACTGCCGATCGCCATCGCCGTGCGCGAGAGCGGTCTCACCGGGATCGTCCTCCCCGAAGCGAATGTGGCCGAAGCCGCGGTGGTCGAAGGAATCGAGGTGCGCGGCGCGCGCACCCTCGCCGAGGTGACTGGGTTCCTCGAGGGCGCCACCGATCTTCCGGCCGCGTCCGTGGACCTGGGGGCGCTCTTCGCCACCGGCGCTACGTACGAGAGCGACTTCGCCGACGTCAAGGGTCAGGAGTCCGCCAAGCGCGCGCTCGAGGTCGCGGCCGCCGGCGCGCACAACATCTTGATGGTCGGTCCTCCGGGTTCGGGCAAGACGATGCTCGCCCGCCGCTTCCCCAGCATCCTGCCGCCCCTTACCCTCGACGAAGCGCTGGAGACCACCAAGATCCACTCCGTCGCCGGGCTGCTCGCCTCGGGCCAGTCGCTCGTCGCCACCCGCCCGTTCCGCTCGCCGCACCACACGATCTCGGATGCCGGGCTGATCGGCGGCGGCTCGAATCCCCGCCCGGGGGAGGTCTCGCTCGCCCACCACGGAGTCCTCTTCATGGACGAGCTTCCCGAGTTCCGCCGCAACGTGCTCGAGGTGCTCCGGCAGCCTCTCGAGGACGCCGAAGTGACCATCTCGCGCGCCGCGATCAGCCTGACCTACCCCGCGCGCTTCATGCTGGCCGCCGCGATGAACCCCTGTCCCTGCGGCTACTTCGGCGACACACAGCGGAGCTGCTCCTGCCCCAGTCCGAGCGTGCAGCGTTACCTGGCGCGCATCTCCGGTCCGCTGCTCGACCGCATCGACCTGCACGTCGAGGTGCCGGCGGTGCGCTACCGTGAGCTGACCGACCGGCGGCTCGGCGAGCCCTCCTCGGTGATCCGGGAGCGCGTCACCCGCGCCCGCGAGCGCCAGCGGGCGCGCTTCGCCGGGCGTGCCGGGCTGCACGCCAATGCCCACATGCGGCCGCGTGAGCTGCGCGAGTTCTGTCGGGTGAGCGAGACTAGTGACGCGCTGCTGCGCACCGCCATCTCGCGGCTGGGCTTCTCCGCCCGCGCCTATCATCGGGTGCTGAAGATCGCCCGCACCATCGCCGATCTGGACGGGCGCGAGGAGATCGAGACGCCGCACGTCTCCGAGGCTATCCAGTACCGCTCGCTCGACCGGATCATGGCGGGGTAGGTGCAATGTACGCTCTCCCGCCGGACTGTCAGGCTTCAGCCAGCTCCCCATGCCGTTGCACCTGATCTCTTGCCGGACCGCAGGATGGGCTCGCCGCGGCAGGATCACCCTGCTGGTGCCGTTGCTGGCGCTCGCCATCCTGCCCCCCGTTTTATGCGCGCAGGCGCCGCTCGCACCGGAGCTCTGGTCCGCGAGCTGGATCGCGCATCCGGAGGCGCCAGGGGACGCTTACGGGGTCTACCACTTCCGGCGCGCCTTCGAGCTGCCTGCCCGCCCCGAGCGCTTCCTCGTGCACGTCTCGGCGGACAACCGCTACCGGCTCTTCGTGAACGGTGCCGCGGTAGCGGAAGGGCCGGCGCGCGGCGACCTCATGCACTGGCGGTACGAAACGGTGGATCTCGCGCCGCACCTTCGGCCGGGGCGCAACCTGCTGGCCGCGGTGGTCTGGAACTGGGGCGTGGCGAAGCCGGTGGCGCAGATCAGCCACCGGACGGGATTCCTGCTGCAGGCCGGGTCGGCGCGGGACTCGATGGTCAACACCGGTCCGGGGTGGAAGGTGCTGCAGAACCCAGCCTACTCTCCGATCGCCTTCACCTACGGCGACGTGGATGGCTATTACGCCAGTCCGCCGGGCGAGATGCTGGACGCGCGACTCTACCCCTGGGGGTGGGAGCGGCCGGACCACTCGGACGGTGGCTGGGCCGCCGCGCGCACGGTGCAGCGATCGCAGGCACGCGGGGTGAGCCAGTACGGCGAAGCCGGGGGCTGGCAGCTGGTGCCGCGCCCCATTCCACCGATGGAGGAGACGCTGCAGCGCATCCCACGGGTGGCGCGGGCGGAGGGGGTGCGGGCGAGCGATGCCTTTCTCCGCGGGGCGGGCGATCTGGTTGTGCCGCCCCGCACCCGCGCGGTGATCCTGCTAGACCAGACGTACCTCACCAACGCATACCTGGTGGTGGAGGCGAGTGGCGGGGCGGGGGGCACCCTCAAGCTCATCTACGCCGAGGCGCTCCAGGACCCCGAGGGGCAGAAAGGCCACCGCAACGAGATCGCGGGCAAGACCATCAAGGGCATCCGGGACAGCCTCACCTTCGACGGTGGCGCGCGCCGGCGCTTCCGCACCCTCTGGTTCCGCACCTTCCGCTACCTGCAGTTGGAGGTCCAGACGGCGGATGAGCCGCTCCGCATCCACGACGTGCACGGGGTGTTCACGGCCTATCCGTTCCAGGAGCGGGGGCGCTTCGCGAGCGACCTACCCTGGCTCCAGCGGATGTGGGAGATCAACTGGCGGGTCGCGCGGCTCGACGCCTGGGAAACCTACTTCGACACTCCCTATTACGAGCAGCTCCAGTACATCGGCGACACGCGGATCCAGTCCCTCCTCTCCCTGTACATGGCGGGCGACGACCGGCTGATGCGCAACGCCCTGATGCAGTTCGACGAGTCCCGCATCCCGGAGGGGATCACCGCCAGCCGCTATCCCTCGAACCTGCCGCAGTACATCCCGCCCTTCTCGCTCTTCTGGGTGGCGATGGTGCACGACTACTGGATGCACCGCGACGACCCTGCCTTCGTGCGCTCATTCCTCCCCGGAGTGCGGGGAGTGCTCGCCTGGTTCGAGCGGCACCTCGACGGGACGGGGATGCTCGGACCCATGCCCTGGTGGAACTTCGGTGACTGGGCCGAGGCGTATCCGCGCGGGGTGCCGCCCGGCGCAGACGACGGGCATTCGGCGTTGATCACGCTCCAGTTCGCCTACGCCCTCCGCAGGGCGGCGGAGCTGGAGGCCGGGCTTGGAGAGCCGGCGCTGGGCGTGCGCTACCGTGCGCTGGCGGATGCGGCGGTGGCGGCCGTGCAGGCACTCGCCTGGGATCCGGCGCGTGGTCTCTTTGCCGATTCCCCCGAGAGGGGTCTGTATAGCCAGCAGACCAACGTGCTGGCCGTGCTCGCCGGGGCGGTTCCCATCGCAGAGCAGGCGGCGCTGATGCACCGTGTGCTGGCGGACAGCTCGCTGGTGCCGGCCAGCTACTACTTCCTCTTCTACGTCCATGAGGCGCTGCGCGAGGCGGGACTCGCCGACCGCTACCTCGAGCAGCTCGGCCCCTGGCAGGAGATGCTGGCGCTGGGGCTCACCACTACCCCGGAAACGCCGGAGCCGACCCGCTCCGATTCGCACGCCTGGAGCGCCCACCCGAACTACGGACTGCTCGCCACGGTGCTCGGCGTCCGTTCGGCGGAGCCGGGGTTCCGGTCGGTGCGGATCGCACCGGCGCTCGGCGCGCTGCGGCGGGCGGAAGGACGCGTTCCGCACCCGCTGGGCGACATCGAGGTGCGACTCACGCGGTTGGGCGTGCGGGGATTGAGGGCTGAGATAACCCTGCCCCCGGGGCTCGGAGGCGTCTTCGAGTGGCGTGGTCGGCAGATCCCACTCCGTGAGGGGCGGCAGCAGTTCAGGCTCTGAGCGTGCAGTGCTACCGCTCGCGCATCTCCCGACCGCTGCTCGACCGCGTCGAGTGGCACAGGTGCCCGGCAGCTGCTCCTTACGCTCTGCGTAGCTCCGCTTCCGCCCACGAAGCAAACTCGTCCAGCTCCTCCAGCAGCTTCAGCGCGTGGGAGAGGCGCCCGCGCGTGGCCCCGTACTGCGCCTCATCCTTTTCATCCAGAATCTTCGCGAAGCGGCGCTCCTGCGCCTTCGGCAACCGGTTTCCGAGCACGTCGCGCAGCGCCCGCTTGGCCGCGTTGTGATCCTTCTGATTCACACGGCCGCGGTAGCTGGCGGTGATGGCGTCGGCGTAAGCGATCGCCGAGTTCACGATGTGCGAAACGAGCGGATTGGCATTCTCTCCGGGCTCCGCCAGCGCGGCGGCGTTGCGCGCGGCGGCGTGATACGCGCGGGCGTTCTCGAGGCGTCCGGCCATGAACGCGTCATCTGCAGGCTTGCTCGGTCCGGTTCTCGTCATTCCTTCTCTCCGACCTCCGCCGGGCGGCGTGCACGTCGGAGTTGCGCTGCCAGCCGGTCCGGATCGGCTCCTACCAGTGCGAGCGCGTCGCTTTGCACATCTGCCCACCAGGGATCTCCCGCGCTCAGACGGCCCACATCCTCCGGAGTCAGCCCGACCACCGAGAAGCTGACAGCGAGGCGATTCTCTGCTTCGTGCAGACGCTCTCGGATGCGTTCCACGCTCTCCTCGAGCACAGCATCATCCATCACCACCGCGATGTCGACATCGCTTTCGGCCGTATCCTCACCCCGGGCAACGCTGCCGTAGAGCCACACGGCCAGGGGCACGGCGCCACTCGCAGCGCTGGCTTCACGCACAGCGCTCAGCACGGCATCGAAGCGCTCGTCCTCTTTTCGGAAGAGATCGTCGAGTGCCCGGTACAACGGGTGGCCGGCGCCGGCCCGGTAGGATACATACCGGCCCTGTCCGACCTCCTCGATCACGCCGACGCTGTGCAGGGAGGCGAGGATCTGGCGCACGTGCTGAGGCGACATTCCAACGCGGCGCGCGACGTGAGGAGCGTTGAGCGCACCGCCGTGGCGGAGCAACTCCCGAAGAACCCGCACGTTGCCCTCGCTGGCGAGAATTGCGCTCAGCGGGTATCTCAGAGCGCTTTGCTTGGAGGACGGAAGTCTCATGCGCAGTTTGAGCTTCTCGGAGGGGTTTATAGTTTCTACGAAGAAGGTACGGCTTCTACGCCTGCAGTCAAGCTTCGCCCCATTATCTCGCTCCCATCTACGACCCCCGCACCGCTGTGGATCTGCAGGCGCTCTTCGAGACTACGCGACCTGCGAGAGCGACTTCGCCGATGTGAAGGGCCAGGAGCACGCCTCGTCGCACCACACGATCTCGGATGCCGGGCTGATCGGCGGCGGCTCCAACCCGCGCCCGGGGGAGGTCTCGCTCGCCCACCACGGCGTGCTCTTCATGGACGAGTTGCCCGAGTTCCGCCGCAACGTGCTCGAGGTACTCCGCCAGCCGCTCGAGGACGCCGAAGTGACGATCTCCCGCGCCGCCATCAGCCTGACCTACCCTGCGCGCTTCATGCTGGCCGCCGCGATGAATCCCTGCCCCTGCGGCTACTTCGGCGACACGCAGCGGCACGGCTCCTGCCCCGGCCAGGCCGTGCAGCGCTACCTGGCCCGCATCTCCGGTCCGCTGCTCAACCGGCTGATGGCCGGGTGAGTCGCTACGTCACCTGCGGCTGCCGCTCGCTGCCCGGTAAATGGCACGCGGTGTGCGAATGCAGCCGGCACACCACATCTTCCCGCAAAACACGCCAGCCAGGAGCGCAGAAATGAGCACACTCTTTCGGGGACTCGCCGCAGGATACGGAGCCAGCAAGCTGGGCGGCGGCTGCATCAGCACCGTGCTGATCTTCATCCTGCTCTGGTGGCTGCTGGGTCAGGCGGGCTGCTGAACCTTCCGCATCCACTCGCACGAACGTCCGCTGCCGATCCGCCGCAGGATGTCCGTCGGGCGGCACCCCTTCCACGCGTCGGCAGAGGCAGAAAAGCAGCTGTTTGCAGACGCCTGAACTAAGCGCCGGTCATGGTGTACTAGTACAAGTCTCGGAAGTGTCACCGCTCCCGGATCCGGAGAGGCTCGGCTGTGTTCGCAAGCTGCGAACGCTCACGCCGCCTCTCCAGACGCCGGGATTTTCTTTGGTGGCAACTCCACGGCGGGGAGCGACGGCGCCGCATTCGGCGGCCCCTCGTGATCCCCGCTTCCTGCAAACGGACCCGGACGTGACGAGCCCGGGCCACGAAAAAAGGGAAGTTCATGAGGTTCGAGGACCTGAAGCTCGCACCCGAGTTGGTGCGGACAGTGAAGGAGCTGGGATACGAGGAACCGACGCCGATCCAGCGGATGGCGATTCCGGTGGCCCTGGAAGGGAAAGATGTGCTGGGCCGGGCGCAGACCGGCACCGGCAAGACGGCGGCGTTCATGCTTCCGATCCTGCAGCAGCTGCATGACAGTGACGGAGATGGACTGCGGGCACTGGTGCTCTGCCCCACCCGCGAGCTGGCGATCCAGGTGGCCGAGGCGGCCCGTGAGTACGCGAAGCACGTCAACCTTTTCGTCGGCGCCGTCTATGGCGGGGTGCCGCTCCGCAACGAGATGCGCGACCTGCGCGCCGGCTTCGACATCCTGGTGGCCACGCCGGGGCGGTTGATCGACCATCTCGAGCGGGGCAACGTGAGTTTCTCCGAGCTCGAGGTGCTGGTGCTCGACGAGGCGGATCGGATGCTCGACATGGGCTTCCGCCCGCAGATCGATGCCATCCTGCGGCACTGCCCGCGCAAGCGGCAGACGCTCTTCTTCTCCGCGACGCTGCCGAACGAGGTCAAGTCGCTCGCGCACGACATCCTGCGTGACCCCGTGCCGGTAGAGGCGGCGCCCCGCGCGGTCACGGCCGAGGGGGTGGATCAGTACGTCTTCCCGGTGGACCCGAAGCAGAAGACGGCGCTGCTGCTCGAGCTGCTCGCCCGTCCGGGGATGGACTCGGTGATCATCTTCACCCGCACCAAGTTCGCGGCCGATCGGGTGGCCGGCCAGCTCCGCCGCGCGGGGATCGAGCCCGCACTGATGCACGGCGACCGCGACATGAAGGAGCGGGTGCGGGCGCTGGACGCCTTCAAGAGCGGCGAGGCGCGGGTGCTGGTCGCCACCGACGTGGCGCAGCGGGGGCTGGACGTCGAGGGGATCTCGCATGTGATCAACTACGACGCGCCCAAGGACCCAGATAGCTACGTGCACCGGGTGGGGCGCACCGCGCGCGCCGGGCAGAAGGGCGAAGCGATCACCCTGATGTCACCCTCGGAGATCGGCGACGTGCGCGCCATCGAAATGCATCTGGGCCGCAACCTGCCGCGCGTCGAGCTTCCCGGCTACGGCTTCAGTGGCGTGACCGAGGAGACGGTCCGGACGGCCGAGCCGCGCCAGGCGCGAGCGAGAGGCGGACGCCGGACGGGCGCACGCGCGGGAGAGACGCTCTCTCCCGAGCGGCTCCAGGAGCTGCTCAACGTCGGCTGATCGCCGGTTTCGGTTCACGGCCCCTCCTCGTCGCATGGCGGGGAGGGGCCGTTGCATATCCGGCCCGCATCTTGAGGGGGGCCAGAAAACATGAGCAACCTGAACCGCCCCCACGGTCGCCGCTCCGACCGCGAGCCTCGCTACGGCTGGCTCCCGGCGCTGGCGATTACACTTCTCGTCGTGGCGCTCGATTGGAGCACCAAGGTGATCGTCGCGGTCACCGTGCCGCTCGGGCAGATGGTGGAGGGGTGGGAGGATCGGGTCGCCCTCTGGCACGTCAAGAACCCGGAGATGGTGCTCGGCCTCTGGGGAAGCCTGCCGATCGAGTCGCGGATGGTGATCGCCGCGGTCGCGCTGATCCTCTCCATGCTGCTCCTAAATGAGATTCTCGACCAGGGTCACCTGCTGCCCACACACCAGCGGCCCTGGGCCTGGCTCTTCGTCGGGCTGGCCTGCGGAGGGATCGTGGGGAATCTCGTTGAGCGGCTGATCTTCTGGAGTGTCACCGACTTCCTCTCGCATCGCTGGGGGGCGATCTGGCTCCCTCCGGGCAACTTCGCGGATCTCGCTCTCTTCCCCGCGTTCCCCGCGTCCATCCCGGTGATCATCTTCGAGCTGCAGGCCCGTGCGCGCCTTGCCACTGAGCGTGCGCTTCGCCAGCCGCAGCCGGAATCCGATGCGCTGGCCCTCGCTCTCGAGGTCGATGCTCGCTCGCGGCTGGCGGGGGGCGACGGCCGCTGAGTATCTTGCTGGACCTCGTGCTTCGTCAGCCCCATTCTCCCGAACAGTACCCCGTTTGATGTCGAAGCTGGCTTTCGCGACCGAAGCAGTCATGTCTGTCGCGCTGCAGGGAAAGAGAGAGCGGCTCGCGCAGATCCTGCGCGAGTGTAGCTCGGTGGTGGTCGGCTACAGCGGGGGCGTGGACTCCGTCTTCCTTGCCCGCCTTGCCACCGAGCTACTCGGCGCGGAGAACGTCCTGGCGGTGACCGGCAAGAGCGACAGCCTCGCCTCCTGGATGGAGGATATGGCGCGCGAGGTGGCTGAGCGCTTCGACATCCCCTGGATGGAGCTGGAGACGGAGGAGATGGCCGACCCGCGCTACACCGCCAATCCCAGCAACCGCTGCTACTACTGCAAGACCGAGTTGTGGGGGACGCTGCGAGAGGTCGCCCGGGCGCGTGGGCTGCGCGTGGTGGTGGACGGTTCGAACGCGGACGATGTGGGAGATCACCGCCCCGGCGCGCTCGCCGCGCGTGAGCACGGGGTGCGCTCGCCGCTGCTCGAGGCGGGCCTCACCAAGGCGGAGATCCGCGAGTGGTCGCGCGAGCTGGGGCTGCCCACCTGGGATCAGCCCGCCGCTCCCTGTCTCTCCTCCCGTATCCCCTATGGGCTGGCGGTCACCCCCGAACGGCTGCGCCAGATCGAAGCGGCCGAAGGAGCGCTGCGCCAGCTGGGGCTGCGTGACTTTCGCGTCCGCCACCACGGAGAGGCGGCCCGCCTGGAAGTGCACCCCTCCGAGCTGCCACGCCTCCTCGCCGAGCGGCGCACCATCGCTCGCTGCGTGCGCGAGGTCGGGTTCCGACGGGTGTTGCTCGATCTCGAAGGCTACCGGCGCGGCGCGCTCAACGAGGGACTCGCCGCCGTGGAGCTGGTGCAGCTCGGGAGCGCCTGATGCGGATGGCCTCATTCTCCGCGGCGGAGCGGGAGCGGCGTGCGGCAGAGCTGCTGCGTGAGCTGGGTGTCGAGTGTGTGCGCGTCGAGGCCGCCGGGCACCAGGGCGAGATCGCGGCACTTTCCGCCCCCGCCGGTGAGTTAGAGAGGCTCCTGGGAGAGCAGGCACCCACGCTGGCGGCTGACCTGCGGGCGCTCGGCTTCCGCTATGTGGCTCTCGATCTGGAGGATGCGGAGGACGATGATCCGACAGGTGGAGGTGCCGAATGAGGCGCGGCGCGGCGGGTGTTCTGGTGCTCCTGCTCCTGGTGCTCATCGGTGTGGGAGCGCTCGCCTGGCTCTTCCGAGGCGATATTCCGCGCTGGATGAACCGCAGCGAGCGCTCCGTTACCGAAGTCTCCCCGGAGGCCGCCGCCCAGGCGGAGGCGAAGCTCGACGCTCTCCGCACCCGGGGTGATACCGTGCGCCTCTCAAGCATCGAAATTGCCAGCCTGGCGCGCTATCGCTACTCCGGCTGGATCCCCCACGCGCTGCGCGAGCCGACCCTCTCGCTGGCGGGGGATTCGCTGCTGATCGAGGGTCTGGTGCCGACCGAGGAGCTGCCTGCCGTGGCCGAGCTGGACCGGGTGCGGGCCTTCCTTCCCGACACCGCGCGTGTGGAGGTCTCCGGACGCCTGCTCCCGCTTGATCCCGGCCAGGCGGCAATCGAGGTGAGCCAGATCTCGGTGAGCCGCGTGCCGATTCCCCGGCGCCTCTACCCCGATCTGCTGCGCCGTATCGGCGGCGGGAATGCGGCCGGGCTGCCTCCGAACGCGATCGCCTTCGGTCTTCCCGAGGGCGTGGGCTCGGCGTGGGTCGAGGACGGCTTCCTGGTCCTCGTTCCGTAGCTCCTGCACGGCTCACTCGCGGCGACGACCGCCGAACAGGTAGGCGACATGGCCCGAATCATGGTGGTGGACGACGAGGAGGGGATCCGGCGCACGCTGGCCCAGCTCCTCGAGTACGAGGATCACGAGGTCCGCTCGGCAGGAAGCGCCGGCGAGGCGCTGGCGATCTATCCCGAGTTCCGGCCCGACCTCACCTTCATGGACGTGAAGATGGCGCGGATGGACGGGCTGGAGGCGCTCACCCGCATCCGCGAGATCGATCCCGCCGCGCTGGTGGTGATGATCAGCGGCCACGGCACGATCGAGACCGCCGTCGACGCCACTCGCCGCGGCGCCTACGACTTCCTCGAGAAGCCGCTCGACACCGACCGCATCCTGCTCATCCTGCGCAATGCCCTGCAGCAGCGGGGGCTGCTCGAGGAGAATGCCCGCCTGCGCGGGGAAGTCGAGAGCCGCCACGCCATCGTCGGCAAGAGCTTCGCCATCCGGCAGGTGCTCGAGCGCATCGAGCGCGTCGCCCCCACCGATGCACGGGTGCTGATCACCGGGGAGAACGGAACTGGCAAGGAGCTGGTCGCGCGCGCCATCCACCGCCTCTCCCCCCGCGCCGAGCGCACCTTCGTCGAGGTCAACTGCGCGGCGATCCCCACCGAGCTGATCGAGTCGGAGCTCTTCGGCCACCTCAAGGGCTCCTTTACCGGCGCCCACGAGGACCGGGCGGGGAAGTTCGAGGCCGCTGACGGCGGCACCCTCTTCCTCGATGAGATCGGCGACATGAGCCACGCCGCGCAAGCCAAGGTGCTGCGCGCCCTCGAGGAGGGAGTGGTCACCCGCGTCGGCGGCAGCAAGCCGATCAGGGTGGACGTGCGGGTGCTGGCGGCAACCAACAAGGATCTGCCGGAGGAGATCCGGGCCGGCCACTTCCGCGAGGACCTCTTCTATCGCCTGAACGTCATCCCGCTGCAGGTTCCGCCGCTGCGGGAGCGGCGGGAGGACATCCCCATGCTGGTGCAGCACTTCGCCGCCACCGCGGTGCGCGAGGCGGGGCTGGC
>JBPCIT010000359.1:0-5585 GCA_051006015.1 Longimicrobiaceae bacterium | reverse complement strand
GCGCCCCCTCCCCCGGCCCCGCCCCCGAGTCCGGGGGAGGGGAGCACTGCAGATCCTGCCATTGCCGAAAAGCTTGGGTTTGGCAGGATCGTGTTCCCCCTCTCCCGTTTACGGGGGAGGGGGCTAGGGGGAGGGGGCCTCCGGGGGTTAGGGGGTGAGGGCCCATACTCCTGCAGCAGATAGAAGCTCGGCCTCCCCCGCTCGTACATCACCACATTCACGCTCGGACGCTCGACTGGACGCTGCGCGCGCCCGCGCCGCGCCCCGTCCGCGTAGCCGGGGAGAAAGGGCAGTCCGTACGACCAGATCAGCACCAGCCCGTCCCCCCCGGGGGTGATCAGGTCGAGGTACCACCAGGCGAAACCCCCCGGCGCGAGCAGGAAGTTCGCCTCCATCTCCCGACCTGTGCATCCGAGCTGAATCATCGTGGCGTCGAGGGTTGTTGTCTTTCGGGCTGGCGGAAGATATACTCCTGTAGCATGTTTGTGCAATCTTCCCCTCGACGCGTCGCGATTTGACCGGCAGCTTCGATATTCTGGTGCTCGGCAAGGGGCCAGCGGGTGTGGCGGCGGCGGCGGAGCTGGCCGCGCGCGGGCTGCGCGTCGGGGTGCTGGGGCCGGGCGCCGCGCTGCACTGGCCGGCGCAGTATGGAGCGTGGAGGGGTGAGCTGGAGGCGCTCGGCCGGCCGGAGCTGGCGGAGCACCACTGGCCGGAGACGGTAGTGGGGGTGGGTGGCGGGAGAAAGGTCCTTCCCCACGGCTACGTACGGATCGACAAGAGGCGTCTCGCGGGGGAGCTGCGGCAGCGCTGCGAAGCGGGCGGCGTGACCTGGCTCGACGGCACGGCGGCTGGTGTCGAGCACCACTCCCGCGGCTCCGCCGTGCGTTGCGCGAACGGAGGGGAGATCGCCGCGCGGGTGGTGGTCGATGCGTCGGGGCACCGCCCCGTGCTGGTGCGCCGCGCCTCCGCTCCGGTGCAGGGCTTCCAGACGGCGGTGGGCCTCACCTTCGAGGTCGAGGACACTTCGCTCGATCCGCGGCAGGCGATCCTGATGGACTGGGATGATGCCCACCTTCCGCCCGGGGAGCGGGTGGCCTCCCCTCCCACCTTCCTCTACGCGATGCCGCTGGGGGAGGGCCGGGTGTTCGCGGAGGAGACGGTGCTGGTGGGGCGGCCGGCGGTCCCTTACGAGCTGCTCGAGCGACGCCTCCGGCTGCGGCTCGAGGCGCTGGGCATGCGGCCCGGCCGCGTCCTCGAGCGGGAGGAGTGCTTCATCCCCATGGGGGGCGCCCTTCCCGACCTCGGCCAGCGCGTCGTCGGCTTCGGCGGCGCGGGTGGCATGGTACACCCCGCCACCGGGTATCTGCTCACCCGCGTCCTTGCCGACGCCCCGCTCCTGGCGGAGGCGCTCGCGGAGTCGCTCGGCGCGCCGGGAGCGGAGCCGCACAGCGCGGCGCGGGCGGCGTGGGAGGCGATCTGGCCGGCGGATCGCCGCCGGCGGCGTGAGCTCTACTGCTTCGGGATGGAGGCCCTCCTGCGCCTGGACACCCCCGCCGTGCACGCCTTCTTCGAGAGCTTCTTCTCTCTCCCCGATGCGGAGTGGCAGGGCTACCTGAACGACCGGCTCACCGCGGCGCAGCTCGCCGCCGTCATGGGCCGCCTCTTCGCGAGGGCGCCAGGCGGCATCCGCCGGATTCTGCTGCGCACCGGAGCCGGATCCGCGGGACGACGCCTCGCGGCCGGGCTGCTGCGAGGCGGGTGAGGATGAGGTCTTGCGCGAGGCGCGATCTTTGTATAGGCTTTGTATAGGGTTCGACCGTGTCACGCACCGCCGCACGCCTGCGGGTAGCTTCACGACAGCAAAAGGATCGGCCATGCACTCGACCGCTACCCTCGTCCGGGAGATCATCCCCCATCCAGCCCTGCGTGAGCAGGAGGTTCGCGCGTCACGGCGGCTGCCGCAGGAGCGTGTAGCAGCCGAGGGGATGCGGGGCAGCGGCGGCCTCGCGGAGGTCGAGGCGCTGATGGAGCGCCTCGCCGGCACCTCCCCGACCGATGTCGTGGGCGGAATCGTATGCGAGCACCTGGCGACCGGCGGCAAGCGGCTGCGGGCCCGCCTGGCGCTCGCCACGCTCGAGGGACTCGGCGGCGAACGGAAGGCGGGCATCGCCTGGGCGGCCGCGTGCGAGCTGCTGCACAATGCGACGCTGATCCATGACGATCTGCAGGATGGCGACCAGATGCGGCGCGGCAGGCCGTCGGTCTGGGCGCGCCACGGCGCGGGTCAGGCGATCAACGCCGGTGACTTGCTGCTGATGCTTCCCTTTCTCGCGGTCGATGAGCTCGCCGCTCCCCGGGAGGTCCGCTGGTCACTGGCGCGGCTGCTGGCGGCGCATGCGACGCGGGTGGTGCGGGGGCAGGCGGTGGATCTGGCGCTCTCAGGGATGAAGGAGCTGGACTGGGAGAGCTACCGCGCCGCGGTGGTGGGAAAGACCAGTGCACTCTTCCAGCTCCCGGTCGAGGGCGCGGCACTGCTGGCCGGGGTGGGAGAGGAGGAGGCAGAGGCGCTGGCGGCGGGGTTCCGCCCGCTCGGAGTGCTCTACCAGCTGCAGGACGACCTGCTCGATCTCTTTGGCCACGCCGGCGACGACCTGCGCGGCTCCGATCTGCGCGCGGGCAAGGTCACGGCGCTGGTAGTCGAGCACCTGGCGCGACACCCGCGCGACCGTGCCTGGCTGCTGGCGCTCCTTGCCTGCCCCCGCGAGTCCACGCCCGAGGCCGACGTCCAGCGGGCGATGCTCCGCTTCCGCCGCGGCCGCACGGTGGAGGCGGTGCTGGCGCGCATCGACGAGGAGGCGCAGGAGGCGCTTGCCTGCCCGGCGCTCCACCGCTGGCCGGCGCTGCGCGCGCTCGCCCTCGAGCTGATCGAGGTGGTGCTCGCTCCCATCCAGCATCTGCGGCAGGAAGTGAAGGAGGGACGGTGAAATCCAACCGGGTGGTGGTGATCGGCGCGGGGCTGGGCGGGCTGGCGGCGGCGGTGCGGCTGCGGGCGCGCGGCTATCCGGTGCTGGTGCTCGAGGGGATGGACCAGCCGGGCGGGCGCGCGGCGGTCTTCCGGCAGGACGGCTTCACCTTCGACGCTGGCCCCACGGTGATCACCGCCCCCTATCTGCTGCACGAGCTCTTCGAGCTGGTGGGGCGCGACTCGCGCGATTACTTCGAGCTGATCCCGGTGGATCCCTTCTACCGGGTCGAGTTCCCCGACGGCTCGAGCTTCGACTACGTGGGCGACGAGGAGCGCATCCTCTCGCAGATCGCCGCGCTCAGCCCGCGCGACGTCGAGGGCTACCGCCGCCTCGCCGCCCACGCGGAGCGGATCTTCGCGGTCGGCTACACACAGCTCGCGGACGCTCCCTTCGACCAGCTCGCCGACATGCTGCGCGTCGTCCCCGACATGATGCGGCTGGGGAGCTACCGCACCGTCTACGGACTGGTCTCGAAGTACATCCGCGACGAGCGCCTCCGTCAGGTCTTCACCTTCCAGCCGCTGCTCGTGGGCGGGAACCCCTTCCGCACCACCTCCATCTATCTGCTCATCCACTGGCTCGAGCGGCAGTGGGGGGTACACTTCGCGCGCGGCGGCACCACCAGCATCGTGCAGGGGCTGGTGCGGCTGCTGGCGGAGCTGGACGTCGAGGTGCGCTGCAACACCCCGGTCGAGCGCATCGAGGTGCAGGAGGGCCGGGTGCGGGCGGTCCACACCGCGCATGGCGAGCGCATCCCCTGCCGTAAGGTGGTGGCGAACGCCGATCCCATGCACGTCTACGGTAAGCTGATCGCCCCCGAGCACCGGCGCCGCCACAGCGAACGCTCATTGGCGCGGCGCCGGCTCTCGATGGGGCTCTTCGTCGGCTACTTCGGCACGCGCAAGCAGTACCCGGAGCTGGCGCACCACACCATCCTGATGGGTCCGCGCTACCGCGAGCTGCTGGAGGACATCTTCGAGCGCAAGGTGCTCGCGGAGGACTTCTCCCTCTACCTGCACGCCCCGACGCGCACCGATCCCTCTCTCGCGCCGCCGGGGCACGAGACCTTCTACGTGCTCTCCCCCGTGCCGCACCTGGGTGGCGGGATCGACTGGGAGGTCGAAGGGCCGCGCTACTTCGACCGCATCCTCGACCACCTCGATGCCACCTACCTGCCGGGGCTGCGCGAGAATCTGGTCACGCAGCTCCACGTCACCCCACGCTACTTCGAGGAGGAGCTGCGTTCGGTGCAGGGGGCCGGCTTCGGCATCGAGCCGCGCCTCTCGCAGTCGGCGTACTTCCGCTTCCACAACCGCTCGGAGGACGTGCAGGGTCTCTACTTCGTGGGCGCGGGAACCCACCCCGGCGCCGGCGTGCCGGGGGTGCTCTGCTCCGCGAAGGTGCTGGAGCGGGTGCTCCCACCGCGAACTCCGCGCTCTCCGGCGGCACGGGTGGAAGCGGTTCGCGCGCTGGTGGGGGAGAGCCGATGATGCGGAGACCCCCCTCCCCCGGCTCGAGACCCCCCTCCCCCGCAAGGGGGGAGGGGAGAACGACAGTGCCTGCCGCTGCACTCGAGTCGAGATCCAGCACGGCATGATCCCCCCCCTCCCAGAATCGGGAGAGGGGGCTATGGGGTGAGGGCCCGGTCGGGCGCCAGCTCCTCGCCGCCAGCCACCAGGTGCTGGCGGGGCGCGCGCGCAGCTTCTACTGGGCCTCGCTGCTGCTCCCGCATGCCATTCGCGACGATGCCGCGCTCGTCTACGCCTTCTGCCGGGAGGTGGACGACACCGCGGACGAGGCGGAGGATGCGCTGCTCGCCGTGCTGGCGCTGGACCGGCTAAAGGCGGAGGTGACGGGCGCCGCGCCCGCCCGGCCGCTGGTGGCGGCCTTTCGCACCCTGGCGCAGCGGATCGAGCTGCCGCTGGAGAGCGCGGTCGAGCTGATCGCCGGGGCGCGCTCGGATCTGGGCGAGGTGCGGATCGGCGACGACGAGGAGCTGATCCGCTACTGCTACCGGGTCGCGGGCACGGTGGGGCTGATGATGTGCGCGGTGCTCGGGGTGCGGCGGCGCGAGGCGCGGCCGCACGCGGTGGATCTGGGGATCGCCATGCAGCTCACCAACATCGTGCGCGACGTAGCGGAGGACGCGGCGCTGGGGCGCGTCTACCTGCCGCTGGAGCGGCTACAGGTGGCCGGGGTGGAGCCTGAGGCGCTGCTCCGCGGAGAGGCGGATGCGTGCGGGGTGGCACGGGTGACTGCCGAGCTGATCGAGCTGGCCGATGCGTACTACCGCAGCGCCGACGGCGGGATGCGCGACATTCCCTGGCGCGCGCGGCAGGCGATCCTGGCCGCCAGCCGGATCTACCGCGCCATCGGCGTGCGGCTGCGCCGGCACGGCTGCGATCCGCTGCGCGGACGCACGGTGGTGCCCGGGCCGGAGAAGCTGCTCTGGAGCTCACGCGCGCTCGCCGCCGGGCTGACGCCGCGCATCCTGGGGCTTACCGCCCGCGTCCCGCACGACCGCACGCTGCACCTGCCGCTGCGCGGGATGGCGGGGAC
>JBPCIT010000358.1:0-5670 GCA_051006015.1 Longimicrobiaceae bacterium | reverse complement strand
GGCGCCAGCGCGGCGAGCATCCCGGAGACGCTCTTGAAGCGCTGCGAGGGATCGTGGGCGAGGCAGCGCAGGATGATGCGCTGCAGCTCGCCATTGACCTGCGGGTTGTGCTCGCGCGGCGGAACGGCGGGACGGGTGAGCTGGGGATAGCGGGCCACCAGCGCGCCCGTCGCAAGCGGCTCCGCCCTCGCGCCCTCCGCAGGAGGAGCGCAGGCGACCGGCGTATCGAACCAATCATCCTCCTCCCACTCCTCGTCCTCGTCCAGCGGCTCCTCCGTGGGCCAGCGGCCGGTGAGCAGCTCGTAGAGCAGCGCACCCAGCCCGTACACGTCGGTGGCCGAGGAGAGCGGCTCGCGCCGTATCTGCTCCGGCGCCATGTAGGGCGCGGTGCCGAGGCGGTCGGCGGGGCGGCGCTGCGGATCCGCCTTGCGAACCACGTCGAAGTCCACCAGGATCGGAATCCCCTCGCGCAGCAGGATGTTGCCCGGCTTGAGATCACGGTACAGGAAGCCACGCCGGTGGAGGAAGTGGACCGCGGCGCCGATGTGCATCACCGCGCGGATGGCGTCAGGCACGTGCAGGCGGCGGCGGGGCATCGCCTCGAGCACCTCGAAGAGCGAAGGCCCGTTCAGGTACTCGAGCAGCAGGAAGGGGCGCCCGCAGGCCTCGCCGCTGCCGAAGAGGCGAACGATGTTGGGGTGCTGGAGCTTTCGCAGCACCTGCTCCTCCCGCTTCACCGCGGAGAGAGCGTCGCTGCGCTCCAGGAACTCCGGAGCGATCAGCTTGCCGGTGAGCGCGCACCAGTGCTCGTTGCTCCACACCTGGTACAGCTCTGTCAGGCGCCCTCGTGCGAGGTGGCCGATCACCGTCAGCTCCCCGATGCGATCGCCCACACCGAGGGAGAACTCGGCCCGCGGACGCGCCGGTGCATACGCCCACTTCCGGACCGCCGCCAGGCCCTGGTAGCGCGGAGGTAGTATTCCGGGGTCCGGCATGGGCTCCTTCGCGGCTGGAGAACGACCTTCAGGAACAGAGATTCCGGCATGCAACCGGCGTACCCGGGCTGCTACAGCCGCAGCCGCAACCGACGTTACCCCGCCGGAACTCCATCCCCGCCGACGGGTAGTTGTAGCCAGGAAATTCTCACCCCGAGGTGTTTCGATGCTACGTCGTCTGACGCTCGTCTTCGTCGCTCTCTTTGCCGCAGTCGCGATGGCCCCCGAGCTACAGGGCCAGGCCGGCGTGCCGCAGTGGAGCCCGCCCACTCGCGAGATGCCGGCCATGCCGCTGATGGCTGATCTCCAGGGCGACTGGCTCTCCCCGATCGCTGCCTGGTTCGGTGGAGTCGAGCAGCTCTCCGGCGTCTCCACCGCGCGGCTCCGGGCGGCCGGCGAGGCCCGCTCGGGGAGCGACCGCGCGCAGTTCGTCCGCTTCACCAGCGGCCCGGTGCCGGTGGCGGCGTGGAGTGACCGCAACGGCGACGGGCGGCTCGACATGCTCGAGCTGTACCGGAACGGGGTGATGGTGATCCAGGTGATTGATGCCGACTACGACGGCAGGGCGAACGTGATGCGCGTCCACGATGCCTCCGGCACCCTGGTGCGCGAGGAGCGACTGAACCGGTAGCTCGCGGCGCGGAGTGGCCGCCAGCAACGACCGACAACCAGCGGGGGCGGAGCCAGGAGAGGCTCCGCCCCCGCTGCATTTTTTTCCGATGAACGACCTCGATCTGCTGGCGGCGTACCGCGCCACGACCTGGACACTGGAGCTGCCGGGCGGCCGCGCGCGGCTCCGCCTCGACGAGGCCGCACCCCTGCACCCACGCCCACTGGGCATCATCACCGCTTACAATCCCGCCTCCGTACCGAGATCCGACAAGGATAACCGGGCCGCGAACGAGGAGCTGAGGCGCGAATTGGAGCGCGCCGGGGCAGCCGTCTACCCGGCACTAGCGCACGGAACCGGCGAGGAGGCGGAGAAGTGGACGGAGCCGGGGTTCGCGGCCGTCGGCGTAGAGTTGCCGCGGCTGGTGGCGCTCGGCGAACGATTCGGTCAGAACGCCATCGTCTGGGTCGATGAGGCGGGGGAGCCGGCGCTGGTGGTCACCCGCGCCGGCTTCTGTGGTGCCGAGGTCGGAGAGATCCTGCCGACCTCTGCGGATTAGCTGGGGTCCGTCACCTGGCCGACGAAGAGCAGCGTTTCCGTGGCGTTGTCGCGGATCGCCAGGAAGAAGGGGCGGTCGAAGCGCAGCTCCGGCGGCGCGCTCTCGACCATCGCGACCGAGGTTACCGCCGCCGCCACCGTGCCCTCCTCGTTGACCTCGAGAAAGGTCTTCTGCTTGACCTCGTCGATCCACGGATCGCGCGGGCTCATCGCCGTGAAGTCGGCCTCTGGGCCGAAGGCGATCTCCATCCCCATCGCCTTGAGTGTCTCGTTGAGCGACTCCTCCCACTCCAGCTTGAAGCGCGGCAGCGAAACCACCACATCCGCGTCGCGGAAACCTCTCATCCATCGCTCCCAGCTTCCGGCGTCGAGCGCTGCGTAGAAGCCCGTTAGCCCGGTGCCCTCGTCCGGCAGCACCAGCACCATGCTGAAGCGGCCGTTGCCGTAGGGGAGGCTCACCGCCTGGAAACCCTCGGCACGCAGGACGGCGAACTCACGCCGCTGGCTCATCATCGCCACCGTCTTGCGCGTGCCGTCCACCAGGGTGAAGGGCGCCTGCTGCGTGAGCCTCCGGTCGAAGGGGTACGTCCAGTCGCCCTTGAAGTAGAGGGCGTTGATCAGGTACATGACCACATTGCCGGGAGTTCCGTCCACGATCCGATCGATCTTCCCACGGGTGCTGCGGCTCACCCAGTCGTTGATCGCCCGCGGCGCAGCGGAGCTGGCGAAGTCGAGCTCCTACACCTCGGCGCGGTAGAAGCCGCGGTTGCGCTCGAGGAAGTCCGCGAGCACAGGGTAGCCCTGCCGGATCCAGAGCGAGTTCGCCAGGGAGAGCTCCACGCCACGCCCGGTCTTCTCCAGCGTCTCCAGCCACTCGCGATTGGCGCGATTGACCTCGTCGCGGCTCATGCCCTCGATGCCGAGCGTGCGCGCCATGGAGGCCTGGGTCTCACCCGCGGCCCCGTTGTAGGTCATCGCCAGCGCGAAGGCGGCGCTGGTCGGGGAGAGGAAGAGATTGGAGTCCGGTGCCTCCGCGGCGAGGCGGCCGAAGAGCTTCAGCCCGAAGTCCGTATAGGCATGGACGATCCGCTCGTCGAGCGCGATGGACCGCCAGGGGTCATCACCCGGCGCGGCCGGATTCGAACAGCCGAAGGTGCCGGCGAGGGCGAGCACCGGCAGGCAACAGCGCAAGTTGCGCAGGATCATCGTTGGCCTCTCAGCTGGGGTCCACGATCTGTCCCAGGAAGAGCAGCGTCTCCGTGGCGTTGTCGCGGATCGCCAGGAAGAAGGGGCGGTCGAAGCGCAGCTCCAGCGGGGCGCTCGTCACCGACACCCGCGACGAGGTCACTGCGGCGGCCTCGGTTCCCTCCTCATCGACCCGCAGATAGGTCTTCTGCTTCAGCTCGCTGATGTGCAGGTCGGTCTGCTGCGGATTGATCCCGGAGAAGTCCGCGCGTCCGGGAACGAAGGCATCCTCCATCCCCAGCGTCGCAAGCGTCTCGTTCAGCGTCTTCTCCCATTCGAGGGTGAAGCGCGGGAGCGACACCCTGATCTCGCCGTTCATGCCGGCGATCCAGCTCTGCAGGCTGGACGGGCTCAGCTTGGCGTAGAAGGAGACCAGATCCGAGTTCGCGTCCGGCAGAGCGAGCACCATGCTGAAGCGCCCGTTGCCGTAGGGAAGGGCGACCAGGCTGAAGCCGTCGCCGCGGAAGTAGGGGAACTTCTTCTCCTGGCTCATCATCGGGACGTACTTGGTGCTGCCGTCCAGCAGCCGGAAGGGCGCGGGCTGCGTGCGCCGCCTGTCGAACTGGTGCGTCCAGTCCGCCTTGAAGTAGAGCGCGTTGATGAGGAAGAGCATGTCCAGCGGATCGATCCCGTCGATGATCGTGGGGATCTTGCCGCGCGTGCTCTGGTTGACCCAGCCGTTGATCGTGCCGACCGCGGAGGGGCTGTTGAAGTCGAGCTGCCGCACCTCGGCGCGGTAGAAGCTCTGGTTGCGCTGCAGGAAAGCCGGCTCGACGGGGAATCCCTGGCGGATCCAGAGCGAGTTGGCGATGGAGAGCTCCACCTCCCGGCCGGGATCGGCGAGGGAGGCGAGCCACTCCTGGTTGGCGCGGTTCGCCTCCTCGATCGTCATCCCCTCGATCCCCAGCATCCGCGCCATCTGCGCGGCCGTCTCGCCGGCGGCCCCGTTGTAGGTCATGGCGAGGGCGAACGCGGCGCTGGTGGGGGAGACGAAGACGTTCTCCCGCGGGGACTGCCGCGCCAGCTCACCGAGCAGGTCGATGCCGAGGTCGGTGTAGGCGTGGACGAGGCGCTCGTCGAGCTGGATGGACTGCCAGGGCTCGCCGGGGCCGGCGGGATCGCCGCAGCCGGCGAGCAGCAGCGGAAGAAGAACTAGGAAAGGTGGCCAGCGCTTCATAGTCGGGTGCTTGGAAGAGTGGATGATCGCCATCACTGCCGTCAGGAGAACGATGGGGGATACGGCTTTCTGACGCATCGCGCTGCGGTTTGCCACCCCTTGACTCCTCCTGTAGTATGGGGTGCTTCTTGCAATGGATGTCGGCCCCGGAGCGGCTCCCGCAGCCGGTCAGTGGGGTAGCAGGAGTTTACGTATCCCGTTGACGCCTTTGCACGTACAAGATGAACCTACGATACGAATGACGACTTTCAAGAACCGGCAGCTCGCCGACAGCGACAGCTTCGTTCCGCGCCACATCGGCCCGAGCGACGAAGAGATCCAGGAGATGCTCGATACCCTGGGTTACGACTCGCTGGACGAGCTGATCGACGCCACCATTCCCGGCGACATCCGTCTGCGCCAGCCGCTACGGCTGGGCGATCCGAAGACGGAGCACGAGGTGCTCACCGAGCTGCGCGAGATCGCCTCGCGCAACCAGGTCTTCCACTCCTTCATCGGGCTGGGCTACTACGACACGGTCACCCCGCCGGTCATCCAGCGCAACATCCTGGAGAACCCGGCGTGGTACACCGCCTATACCCCCTATCAGGCGGAGATCGCCCAGGGGCGGCTGGAGGCGCTGCTCAACTTCCAGACGATGGTCGTGGATCTGACGGGGCTGCCGATCGCCAACGCCTCGCTGCTGGACGAGGGCACCGCCGCCGCGGAGGCGATGGCGATGAGCTACGGCGTCCGCGGGCGCGAGGGGAAGGAGGTCTTCTTCGTCTCGGAGGAGTGCTTCCCGCAGACGATCGAGGTGGTGCGCACCCGCGCGGCTGCACGGGGGATCGAGGTGCTGGTGGGCGACCATCGTAGCTTCGACTTCGGCGAGCAGGTGTTCGGCGCGCTGCTGCAGTATCCAGCGCACGACGGGGCGGTGTACGACTACCGCGACTTCGTCGATCGGGCGCACGCCGCCGGGGCGCTGGTCACCGTCGCGGCGGACCTTCTCTCGCTCTGCCTGCTCACCCCGCCGGGGGAGTGGGAGGCGGACATCGTGGTGGGGAGCACGCAGCGCTTCGGGGTGCCGATGGGCTACGGCGGCC
>JBPCIT010000357.1:0-11311 GCA_051006015.1 Longimicrobiaceae bacterium | reverse complement strand
GCGATGCTGGGGACGCTGATGGCGGGCAACGTGGCGATGAAGATCATGCCGGCGCAGCGCCAGCTCGTCGCCGCGGTGGCAGAAGGGAAGGGGGCCGATCCCGCGCTCGCCGGGCAGGCGAAGCTGCGCTCCATCCACAACAACTACCTGACCTTCCCGGTGATCGTGCTGATGCTGAGCAGCCACTTTCCCGGGATCTACGGTCACCGGCTCAACTGGCTCCTGCTGGGGATTCTCCTGCTCGCGGGCGCGGGGGTGCGGCATCTTCTGAACATCCGCTTCACCTACCCGCGGTGGATCCCGGCGCTGACCGCGACGGCGGCGGTAGCAGTGGCGGCGCTCTACTTCATCGGCGCGCGGCCGACGGGGACGGGGCACACCTCCCCGCGTGCCGGTCTGGACGGCGGCGCGGTCTCTTTCGCCGAGGCACGCAGCGTGATCGACCGGCGATGCGCGGCCTGCCACTCCGCCCATCCCTCCGATCCATCCTTCGGCATCGCTCCAGGGGGCGTCGCTTTCGACACGCCGGAGCAGATCCGTGCCCGCGCCGACCGCATCCACGCCCGCGCGGTGGAGACGCACACCATGCCGCCCGGGAACATGACGCGGATCACGCCGGGGGAGCGCGAGGTCCTGCGCCGCTGGCTCCAGCAGGGCGCGCCGCTTCGGTAGGCGCAGCGCGGCGTGGCGCCGCCGCACTCAGGCGTTGTAGATGATCCCCTGCCGACTGCGGTACAGCTCGAGCACCGCGTTCGCCTCCTCGCGCAGCACGCCGTGGACGATCTCGATCCCCCGTGCCGCCAGGTAGGCGTGCGACTCGGGGAAGACCGGCCCCTCCTCGAAGTTCAGGCGCCGCGCGTCGTCGCGGTGGGCGCCGCACACCACCCGCCGCACCCCGCTCCAGAGCGTCGCGCCCAGGCACATCGCGCAGGGCTCGCAGGAGGTGACCAGCTCGTGCACCGGCATCCCCGGCGCCGCGAGGGTGAAGGAATTCAGCCGCTGCTGCGCCATCATGAAGGCGACCATCTCCCCGTGCAGCGTGCAGTTGTTCAGCCGCACCACGCTGTTCATCCCCACCGCCACCAGCCTGCCGCTCTCCGCCTCGACGACGGCGGCGCCGAACGGCCCTCCCGTGCCGCGCAGCACGTTCTCGCGAGAGAGCTCGATCGCCAGCCGCATCCGCTCCTCATCCGTCGCGTAGCGGCGCTCCCAATCGACGACCTCGCCGACCCAGTGGGGATACTCGATTTGGATCACGGGGTGCTCCATCGTGAAAGCGCTCCTTCCCGGGCTGGAGAATCGCCAGAGCAGGTCAACCGCGTTGTCCGCATGTCGGATCCGACATATACTACCGTATGGCTCCAACAGACAAACCGCTGGTCTGGCTGCATGGTGAGGTAAAGACGCCACCCTGAGGTCTTCCAGAAGACCACGCGTGAGGCGCCCGGGCGGGTGATCGAAACGTGCAGGCAGCGGCTCGGGAGGTACGATGAACTCAGTGGAGGAGGATAACATGGATGAGGCCAAGCGCAAGCGCCTGGAGACGGCCGGCTGGACAATCGGCTCTGCCGAGGAGTTTCTGGATCTCTCGCCAGGAGAGGCTGCGTTCGTGGAGCTGAAGCTGTCGCTGAGCCGGACGCTGCAGGTGAGGCGGGTCGAGCAGGCGCTTACCCAGGAGGAGCTGGCGAAGCGGATTGGTTCCAGCCAGTCGCGTGTCGCGAAGATGGAGGCGAGCGATCCGAGCGTATCCGTGGATCTGCTCATCCGGGCGCTGCTCGCCACCGGGACTTCCCGCGAGCAGATCGCCGCGGCAATTGCGCACGGGGGAGAGAGGTCCGCGGCCTGACGAGCACTCCACCGTCCGCGACGCGGGGCGGCGCACCCGGAGTCATCTCCCCACCGCCCACGGCGGCAGCACCCCCGGCGTGACGCCGAAGGCGACCAGCACCAGGGTGTAGGCGAGCGCAGTGATCAGCACGATGAGGAGCAGGTTCAGCACCACCCCGGCGCGCGCCATCTGCGGGATGGTGAGATAACCGCTCCCGTAGACGATCGCGTTGGGCGGAGTCGCTACGGGCATCATGAAGGCGCAGCTCGCCGCGAGCGCGGCGGGGATGGCGAGCAGGAGGGGGTTCTCCCCCAGCCCGATCGCCACCGAGGAGACCACCGGCAGGAAGGCGGCGGCGGTGGCGGTGTTGCTGGTCAGCTCGGTGAGGAAGACGATGACGGCGGTCACCGCCAACATCACCAATACCAGCGGCAGCGCGCCGAAGCCGGCGATCTCCTCGCCGATCCACTCGGCGAGCCCGGTGCGGCTGATCGCACTCGCCAGGCTGAGCCCCCCGCCGAAGAGGATCAGCACCCCCCAGGGGAGCCGCTGCGCCCACTCCCAGTTGAGCACGAACTCCCCGCGCCGCAGATCCAGCGGGATGAGAAAGAGCGCCAGCGCGCCGGCGATGGCGATCCCCGCGTCCGAGAGCACCAGCCCGCGGGCCTCCAGCAGCGGCCGGAAGATCCAGGCGGCCGCGGTGAGGGTGAAGACGACGGCGACGATCTTCTCGGCGCGCGATGGGGAACCGAGCGATTGCCGCTCGCGGGCGATGATCTCGCCCCCGCCGGGGATCTCCGCCATCCGGATGGGATAGAGCAAACGCGTCAGCAGCAGCCAGGTCAGGGGGAGCGCGACGACCACCAGCGGGACGCCCACCATCATCCATTGCGCGAAGCCGATCTCGATGCCGTACGCCTCGCGCACGAAGCCGGCGAGCAGCGCGTTCGGTGGGGTGCCGATCAGCGTGCCGAGTCCGCCGATGCTGCAGGCGTAGGCGATCCCCAGCATCAGCGCCACCCCGAAGTTGGACTCGCCTGGATGGCGATCCGGCCGGTCGGAGCGGCGGATCACCAGCTCGATCACGGATAGGCCGATGGGGAGCATCATCAGCGTGGTCGCCGTGTTGCTGACCCACATGCTGAGAAAGGCGGAAGCCGCCATGAAGCCCGCCACCAGCGAGACCGGCCGCGTACCGAGCGCCGCGATGATGCGCAGCGCGATGCGCCGGTGCAGATTCCAGCGCTGCATCGCCAGCGCGAGCATGAATCCGCCCATGAAGAGGAAGATGAGCGGGTTCGCGTAGGGCGAGGCCGCCGCGTCGATCGTCGCCACCCCGAGCAGCGGGAAGAGCACCAGCGGGAGGAGGGAGGTGGCGGGGATCGGGATCGCCTCGCTGACCCACCAGGTCGCCATCAGCAGCCCCACGCCGGCGGTGCGCCAGGCGAGCGCCTCCATCCCCTCGGGCGGCGGCAGGAGCAGCACGGCGAGCAGGAGCAGCGGACCGAGCAGCAGCCCGAGCCGCGGCGCGAGGCGGCGCGGCTCGGCGGCGGGCGGGGGCGCGGATGCAGGCGTGACAGGCGATTCCAGCATCAGGCGAACCGGGAGAAGGTAGGGACGGATCGGAACAATTCGGTAGCGCGTTGGTAGTGCCAGGCCGCTCCACGGTAGCGCTTCCTCATGCCGCAGGCGGGAGAATCCATGTACCCCTTCGTCCTCGACTTCGCTGGCATCCGGGTCACGAGCTATGGGCTGATGCTGGTCCTCGCGCTCCTCGCCGGTGCCGCTGCGTTCGCGCTCCAGCTGCGGCGACGGGGACTGAGGCCGGCCTTTGCGCGGGAGGTGATCCCCTGGGTTGCCGTCGGCGGCGTCGCGGGAGCGAAGCTCTACTACATCCTGCTCCACTGGCAGGAGTTCGCAGCCGCTCCCGTCGCCGTGCTGACCGGCCGCGGCGGCCTGGTGTGGTACGGCGCGATGCTGGGCGGCATCGCCGGCTTCTACCTGCTCGCCCGTCTGCGGAAGCTGCCCGCCCTCACCCTCTTCGACGCCGCCGCGCCGGCGCTGGTGCTGGGATACGCCATCGGCCGCGTCGGCTGCTTCCTGGTGGGCGACGACTATGGACTACCAACCGCGAGCTGGGTCGGGATCGCCTTTCCGGAGGGCTCCCCCCCCAGCACCGCGGGCTACCTGCGCTCCGTCGGCGCCGAGGTGCCGGCGGGCATCCCCGACTGGCAGGTGCTGGCGGTGCACCCCACGCAGCTCTACGAGGTGGGGCTGGCGCTCCTCATCTTCCTCGTTCTCTGGAGGCTCTCCTCCCGCTGGCTGCAGCCGGGGCAGCTCTTCGGCCTCTGCCTGGCGCTCTACGGCACCCAGCGCTTCCTGATCGAATTCATACGCGCCAAGAGCGACCGCTTCGTGCTGGGGCTCACCACCTCTCAGGTGGTCAGCCTGCTCCTGCTCTGCGCCGCCGCCTATCTCTGGCAGCGCGGCGCCTCCGCTCGCCGCGCCTCACCCGCCGCGGGCCTTCCAGTGGAGAGCAGGATCAGAGCCGCGGCCTTGGAAGGGCGGGAGTAGAATCGCGCCGCCGGAGAGCCGCGTCAACGCCGGAGACACGCCGGCCTACGTCCCCGGCGCCGGGTCGCTGATGGGAGGGAGGCGAGAGGAGGAGCTGCGCTGAGGGCTCGGAGAAGGGGCAGCAGCGGCGGCCGCGGAGACGGAGGCCGCGCGATGAAGCGCCACCGCCAGCGCCGCGACCCAGAGGCCTCCCATCAGCGCACCCCCCACGACGTCGCTCGGCCAGTGCGCGCCCACCCGCAGCCGTCCCAGGCTGAGCATCACCAGGAACACCACCATACCGAGGGAGACCAGAGTCCGCTCGGCCACGCTGCGGGAGGCGCGGAACCACAGGTAGGCGGCCATCCCGTACACGGCGGTCGCCTGCGCCAGGTGGCCCGAGGGGAAGGACTGGAACGCCGCGCCCGGTGAGCCGATCCCCTCGAGGATCACGGTGGGCCGGGCACGATCCCAGATCCCCCAGCCGAGGAAGACCACCAGCGCCATACAGAAGAAGGCCGCCAGAAAGCTCAGGGCGCGCAGAGGCCGTCCCTCCCACGCGGCGAAGAGCGCGAGGAAGACGGTGATGAGCACCAGCGGGACCGGGTTGCTCAGGCCGTCCAGCAGCAGCGCGAAGCCGAAGGAGAGCGGCAGGTCCCTCTCCAGCCACTCCAGCAGCGGCGCCTCCCACCCGAGACGGCCGGCGTCCTCCAGGCGCTGCATCGTCCACGCAACGACCGCCATCACCGCCCCCGTCGCGGCCCATCCCCAGGCGAGAGCGATCAGCCAGGCGTGGCGCGCCGCTTCGGGGATGCGCGTCCAGGTACGGAGAAAGCGGCGCAGGATGCGCCGCAGCACCGTCGCCGCCTGCCAGTGGGAGAGTTGCCGTACGCTCATGGGGATCGCTGCTTCGGGGCCGCATGCCTGCCACCATCTCTACACAAAGATTGGACAGCAGGCGAACAACGGCGGGTTCGGAGAGCACGATCCGGGCCACGCGCGCGCTCTACCGCAGGCCGGCCAGGCTGACCGCGAGCAGGAGCACCATCCGCGTGGCAGGGAGCGCGCTGGGGGCGTTCGCCCACTCGGAGAGGGTGTGCTGCTCCCCGCCCTCCCCGCGTCCCACGGAGATCGCCGGGATGCCGCGTACCACCGCGGCGTTGGCATCGGTCGAGCCGGTGGCGAGGGCGCGGCTCTCGATGCCGAGGTGGCGGTGGACGTCCAGCGCCGTCTGTACCAGCGGGTGGCGGCGCCGGTCGGCGAGCATCGCCTCGGTGCCGCCGGCGCGGTTGCGGGTGACCTCCTCCTTCGCCCACTGGACCCCCTCCGCCTCCGCGGCGCGCGTCACCCGCGACTCGATCTCCGCATGCAGCGAGTCGAGCAGCACCGGATTCACCGAGCGCAGATCCATGGTGAAGGAGACCTCCTCGGGAATCGCGTTGAAGATCTTGCCGCCATCCAGCATCCCCACGTTGTAGACCGCGCCGCCCTGCCCCTCGGGAATCCGGATCTGGTAGATGGAGAGAATGGCGTTCGAGAGCGCCCGCGCCGGGTGCGGCTTCCCGGCCGAGCTGTTGGTGTGCGAGCCCTCGCCGCGGAAGAAGTAGCGCGTCCAGTAGATGCCGAGCGCGCCGTAGTTGACGTTCGGTAGGCCGCCATCCAGCGCGATCAGCATGTCGGCGGCGCGGGGATTCTGCTCCAGCCAGTAGTCCATACCGATCAGCCCCAGCTCCTCCTGCGCGGTGCCGATGAAGATCAGGTCGCCGCGGGTGCGGATGTTGGCGTGGTTCAGCGCGCGCACCACCGCGAGCATGTTGGCCACGCTGGCGCTGTTGTCGAAGATCCCCGGCGCCCTCAGCACGTCGCCCTCGCGCCGCACGGTGAGGTCGGTGTCGATCGGATGAACGGTGTCCAGATGCGCCGCGAAGACGACCGTGGGTCCGCCTCCGGTGCCGGGGCGGCGGCCGATCACGTTGCCGATCGAGTCGACCGTGACCTCCAGCCCCT
This sequence comes from Longimicrobiaceae bacterium, assembly GCA_051006015.1. Classification (GTDB taxonomy): domain Bacteria; phylum Gemmatimonadota; class Gemmatimonadetes; order Longimicrobiales; family Longimicrobiaceae; genus JBPCIT01. Next base: position 4,923 of record JBPCIT010000357.1, on the reverse strand, counting down.
CCCTCTCCATCTCCCCGCGCACGTACGCGGCGCGACGCTCCTCCATCCGCGAGGGAGCCGGAATCTCGGTGATGCGGATCCATTCCTCGACCTGCTGCGGGAAGTTGCGCTCCAGCCAGCCGAGCGCGTCGCGCACCGCCGGCCGCTGCGCGATGCGCGGCGAGAAGTGCGTCGGGTAGCGCTCCTGCGCGGGCAGGGGAGGAGCAAGGGTCAGCAGGAGCAGCGCGAGGAGCGCCAGGCGGAGCGAGAGAGCACGAGTGATCATGAGCATGGTGTTCCTCTTCCGGGTGTGCAGGTGCGGGGGTTCCGGAGGTCGTGGAATCCGCGGTTCAGTACCGCGGGCCGTAGTAGCGGGTGAGCCAGCGGCAGAGGCCGTCCAGACCCGGGAAGAGCACTCTCTCGGTGACGTTGGCCTGGTCGAGCTTGTCGCGCACCTCCCATTTCAGCTCCGCCGGAACGATGATCCGCCGATACAGCTCGGGCCGCTGCTCCAGCCACTCCTCCATGATGGCCCGGGGATCGGACATCATGCAGAAGAGCGCGTACTGGTTGACGATCCGGTCGTCGATCGAGGGAGGCTCGAAGAAGAGCACGAATGGATCGCCCGCCATCGACTCCAGGTCCCGGAGACTGCGGATGGATTCGGCGAGCATGTCCACGGTGAAGACGGAGGAGCGTTCGGAGCGGAGGGACGCACGCAGCGGGTCGGGGGCGAGATGGTGAGCCCGCTCGAAGTCCACGGCCCAGATGACGCCGTCCCTCTCCAGCTCGATCTCGACCGTGACGAAGTGGAGCGCGACGAAGGGAGAGTAGGTCCAGTCCAGCAGCCGCGTCGGCAGGCCGTGATGCTGCGCCAGGGAGAGCCAGTACCAGGTGGAATCGCCGTCCCCGACGTGGTGCTGCGCATACTTGCGGAAGTTCCGCAGGAGGTTCTGCTCGAGTCCCACGTACGAGCTGCCGCGGTGGATCAGGCTCGAGGCGAGCCTGTCCCCGGCGTTCGCCATTCCCCGAAAGGCGAAGGGGGAGCGGAAGCGGCCGATCTCCTCCTTCCAGGAATCCTCGAAGAGCGTGTGCATCAGCTCCGCCCAGCTCTCGACCCGGACCTCTTTCATCTCTCCCTCGAGCCTGGGTACCGCGGCGCGCCGGCCCGGCGCCAATCCGGACACCTGCCGCGTGGAGAGATTAGGTTTTCCGCGTGCCGGCTGGCAAGGCGTGACGCGCGGGATATACGTCGTGCGCATCATGATCCTGGTAGCCGTCATGCTGCTGCTCGTTCCCGCGCTGCTGATCGTGTGGCTCGGGCGGGTGGGCAACTCCGGGAACACCACGCAGCCGCACCTGCACATCCACGGGGAGCGCGGCGGCACGGCGACCAGCATCCTGGATGGGGAGGGGGTGCCGATCCGCTTCGACGGGCACTTCCTGGTGCGCAACAGCCTGGTCAGGCGCCGCTCCTGAGGCAGGGCTCCGCGAGCGCCTATCCGTTCTCCGGGGTAGCGGCTCGCCGGGCGGCGCCATCGGCGGCGGCGGGAATTCCTGGAGCGGCGGTGAGGAGGGCGCCGTTCTTCTCCTCCACGCTCTCCTCCTCCAGCCCCGCGGCGTAGAAGAACTTGCGGCGCACCTGCGCATCGTAGAGCTTCCACTTCAGCTCCAGTTGCTCGCGGTCGTCGTAGCCGCCCGCCAGGAAGCCGATCACGATCTCGAAGCCCCCCGCGCGGCTGCGCCCCCCGCCGTAGTAGCGCCCCCGGGGATCCGTGCCCAGGGCGCGCTTCAGGAAGGCATCCACCCCCAGCGTCGCGTTGTGGGTGCGCAGGCTGCCGGAGACCACTTCCCGCCCATCCTCCTCGCGCAGGATGCCGTAGACGACAGCGGTGTTCACGTTCTCCTCGGTGAGCAGGAAGTCCGCCGCCTGTGGGATGGCGTCACGGTCCGCCCAGCGCAGGTACCCGATCCCGGCCACCGAGAGCCCGCCGCGGATCGACCGCCGCGCCAGCGCGGTGCGGATCGTATCCATCGTGGCGCGCGACTTCTGCACACAGAGCACCTGCTCGAGCAGGTTGGTGTCGATGAAGCTACTCAGGTAGGCCGCCGCGTCGTACTCCGCCTTTCCCGCACGGATGAAGCCGTCGCTCTCACTGTGCAGGCCGTGCATCAGCGCGGTGGCGAGCTGCACGTGGTTGGGGTTGGCGGTTTCCAGCTCGCAGACCGCACCGCTGCGCAGATACTCGACGAAGAGGGTGGCGGCGGCGCCCACCGGACGCACATCCGAGAAGAGGGGCTCCAGCAGGTTGGTGGGATCGTGGTGGTCGATCACCGCCAGCGTGGGCACCCCTGCCTCCTTGAGCCGCCCGGTGAGGCGGGTGGTGGCGCCCTGGTTGTCCACGAAGACCGCGGCATCGTAGCCGCTCAGCGCCATCTTCTCCGAGTAGCGCGTGATGTCGATCTCCAGCAGGTTGACGAGCGCCAGGTTCTCGGGGTGGCTGATGATCCCCTCGTAGAGGATGTCGGCGTGGATGTCGAAGTTGCCGGCGATCTCGCGGTACGCCAGCGCGGAGGAGATGGCGTCGGGATCGGGGAAGTCCTGCACCGCCACCACGTGCCGCTCGCCGCGCCGGGCGAGGAGGAGGTCGCGCAGCTCCGCGGCACGGTTCTGTCCGTTCTTTTGGACATCGCCCGTGTCCTCCTCGGGCGGACGCTCCTCCGCCACCGCCGCTCCGTCCTGCCGCTGCTTGGCCATGCTTTCCTCCCTACGCCTCAACCTGAAACCAGGTCGGCGCCCTGCTTCCCCAGGTAACGCGGGCCGTGGAAGAGGAATCCCTGCGTCAGGTGTACGCCCAGCCCCTTCACCGTGTCGTACTCCTCCTCCCGCTCGACTCCTTCGGCGATCACCTGAATGCCATGGTCGGTGGCGAACTTCACCATCGTCTCGACCAGGTTCTGCTTCATGAAGTTGCTGTCGATGGCGGAGATCAGCGAGAGGTCGAGCTTGATGAAGTCGGGAGCGAGATTGGCGATGCTGCCCAGCCCCGCGTAGCCGGAGCCGGCATCGTCCACCGCGAAGCGGAAGCCGCGCGAGCGGAACTCCTCGAGGTAGCCCTGGAACTTGGGGTAGTCGGTGATCGCGGTGCGCTCGGTGATCTCGAGCACGATCCGCTCGGGCTCCTCGACCCCCAGCTCGTCGAGATCCAGGTAGCGGAAGGAAGGGTCGCGGAAGTCGTGCGGATCGATGTTGAGGAAGAGCAGATGATGCGGCTCGAGCTTGCTGTTCATCCCCTCGATGGCGCGGCGCCGGCAGAGGCGCGAGAGCTCCCAGATGAGGTTGGCCTCCTCGGCGACGCCGAAGAGCACCTCGGGGGAGCGGAGCGCACGGTTGACCCCGCGGGCGAGCGCCTCGTAACCGTAGACCTCCGCCGTCTCGGTCACGACGATGGGGTGGTACTCGATGTAGACCAGCCCCTCGCGCAGCGTCTCCTTCAGGTCGGCCACCTTGCGGCTGCGCTCGCGGTGCTCGACGCTGCGCGCCGCGGCGGCCGCCTCGCGGATGCCGCGATAGATCATGCGCGCGGTGCGCAGTTTGGGATTGCGGAAGATGGTGGTCGCGCCGATGTAGATCTCGAAGAGCCCGGCGATATCCTCTCCGTGCTCCTCCTCGAGCCGGCTGCGGATGTGGCGCTGCAGCGATTCGGTCACCTCGTTGATCCGCTGCTCGGAGGTATCGTGGAGCTCGCTCAGGTCGCTGAAGAAGATGAAGTCGTCGTCGCCGGTGTGGGAGACCATGAGCAGGTTCTCCTCCGCTCCCCGCTGCTGGTCGTAGAACTCGCGCACCGCGCTGGCGGTGCTCTGGAGAACCTCGTCCAGCTTCTGCCAGCCGTAGATCTCCTCGAGCTTCGAGTAGCGGACGAACTCGAGGTAGAGGATGGTGAGCCGGCCGCTGCGCTCGAGGATCTCGCGTCCCCCCTCGAGCATGACGGGCAGGGTAGGGAAGCCGGTGAAGCGGTCGTAGAGCAGCTCCTCGAAGCGCAGGTGCTCCGCCAGGCGGGCTGCCTGCTCCGGGTCGTCGGATTCGCGCGCGCGCTGCAGGGCACCGCGCAGGCGCGGCGCCAGCTCGGCCGCGTCTACCGGCAGGAGGAACCACTCGTCCGCGCGCGCCTGCACCGCGCGTGTGACATCCTCTGGCGAAGCGCAGGCGGCCACCAGGGCGGCGGCGCGCTTGTGCGCCTCCTGGCGCAGTGCTTCCAGCTCCTCGGCCGATCCCCGCTCCACCACGAGCAGATCCGGCCGGAAGCGGAACATCTGCGCCACCCCGACCGCGCCCTCCTCCAGAACCTTCAGCTCGGCACCGAGCGTTTCCGCCGCGATGGCGAGGGTCTCCTGCAGCTGGGCGTTCTCGACGCGTGCCAGAATCCTCACGCTCCGCGCTCCCGCGCGGCGAGGTTGCGCTGCACCTTTTCGACCAGCTCCTTCAGATCCACCGGCTTGACGACGTAGTCGTCGGCGCCGGAGCGCATCCCCTCGAACTTGTCCTCGTAGCCGCTTTTGGCGGTGACCATCACCACGCGCGTATCGCCGAACTTCGGGTGGTTCTTGATCGTCCGGCACACCTCCCAGCCGTCGATCCCCGGCATCATCACGTCCAGCAGCACCAGATCCGGCTCGACCTCCTCGAGCTTGGCGAGCGCGCTGCGCCCGTCCGCCGCCCCCACCACCATATAGCCGCGCGCCTCGAGATAGGTCTGCATGATCTCGCGGTTGTCGCGGTTGTCGTCCACGACGAGAATCGTCTCCTGAGTCTCCACGTTCCCCCCTCCTCAGCGCAGGGGTGCCCCGGCGGCCCGTCCTCCGGGGCGCATCACCACCCACCGCAATCAGGTGCAAAGCGGGCAAAAACGGGGCCAGGGAAGGGTCAGGCGGGGGAGAGCGGGG
>JBPCIT010000356.1:0-11908 GCA_051006015.1 Longimicrobiaceae bacterium | reverse complement strand
CCCCCGCACCTTCTCTTCCTCACCTGGGAGTTCGGAGGCGAGGTCAGCTGGGTGGAAGTCCGCATGGGTGCCGAGGACGACGCGCGTTCCCGGCTGACGCTCACCCACATCGTTCCCGTGGACGAGCATTGGGAGAAATACGGCCCCGGTGCGACGGGCGTCGGCTGGGATCTGGGGCTGGTGGGCCTTGCGCTTCACCTCTCCCGGATCGGGGCCGAACCCTTCGATGAGGCCGCTTGCTTCGCTTCGCAGGAAGGCCGGGCCTTCATTGCCGGCAGCAGCGAGCAGTGGGGTCGGGCCGCCATCGCTGCGGGGACGGATCCGGAGCCGGCGGAAGCCGCCGCGAAGCAAACGACGGCCTTCTATACGGGCGGCGCATCCGAGGAGGGCTGATTGCACGCTGGCGCGGCGAGGATGGCGGAGCTGCAGGCGCCTGCGGCACGCGAAGGCGAGCGCCTATCCGGAGATGTTCGCCCTCCCCGCGGGCGCGCGCTACCAGATCGTGCGCGTCCAGGAGATCCGCTGGATGGAGGCCGCCGGCATGGACCAGCACTACAATCGTCTGCCGGCGACGGTCACCCCGAATGGAGACCCGGCTTGTCCACGGCCCCAGATGTCACTCGCAAGGTTCATCTGACGAAGCGCGAGAAAGAGAAACGTGCCGTGGCAGTTGTGTCCACCGTGAGAGGAGTCGAACACGGCGGGTGAATAGTCTTTGAGTTGCCGCGTCGTAACATCCCGGCCCGCAAAGTGGGCGTACGCGTCATACAGATCGCGAAGCGGGACATAGAATTGCGAGCCTCCGCGGCGATAGCACACCCGCTCGGCGTCGCACCACAGGACGGTGGACGTTCCACCGCCGGGATTATCGAGAACGACTCCCTCCGGAAGATTCCCTCGGACAAGCTGAGCAAAGCTATCAAAATCCACGAACACTCTTCCTTCTCACGATTGCGGTTGCCGAAGAGGCCGAACGCCACAGGGAAAAATGTGTCAACGGCGCTTGCAACAGACTTGCCTCTCGGTCGAAAACATGGAGCGCCCTCCGTCCACTTCACCCCTCGTCAGTCCGAGCCCCAGGGTTACTCCTTAATGCCGAGGAGACCTGTGAGTGTACCACCGACATACCCGAGCGTGGTGATCGTTATCGGCGGGTCGGTGGTTCCACACAAGAGCCTATGTAACCTTGGAGTCGGTGCGTTCCAGCCGAAAATAACCCCACATCATGCCGGCTCCGCGGCCCCTTTGGGGCGTGCGCCCGACCGGCCGGCCGGCTTTGCCCTTCCTGAGTCGGGTTTGGTAGCAACTCTGGTATCTGCCTTCTTGCGGTGGCGAATCCGCTTCTTTGGTGTGGTCATCTTGCGCTTCTCCCGCATATACCAGTTGCACACGGATTTTGCCAGGCGCTCACCCAGGCGAGCTGTCGCCTCGGCCTCGGCTCGAAAATCCAAGACGTCCGGAGGTGCGGCTCCAGGATGCGACTTCACCATCGCATGGACCATTCGATTTCGGCGGCCTCTCCAGTCGTCAACCGCACTTTGAAGGTCAGCAAAATGACCGTCGCTGATGGCATCGGTCACGGAGCGCCGCCAGTTCCGGATCAAATTGGCGAAGCTCTCTCGCTCGAGCTTCGCATCCGGTTGGGCGACTCCCGTCAACACGAGATATGAGCTGAGCCGATCCGAGATGATGCTCTCCTCGATCGTGATAGCCTCAAGGTGGTACCCGTGCGCAATCGCACCCTTGATTCGACCCCAAGCCTCGCGGTAGCTGAGGTGCTTGGCGACATTGCCGTCAGAACCGACTGGATTCTTTCGAGGCATAGTAGATTGATATCGGCTTCCAAACTGCTGCTGATCCGACCACGAAGAGCTCCCCCTGGGCCGGTCTAACGCAACAGCTCAGGGGCGCAGGGCGATGCGGAAGCTAAAGAACGGCACGGACTTGAACCTACCACCACACTCGAAAATATGGATGGCCCTGCGTCCCCTGCAGCGACTCGTCAGACCGGCAAGTATCTGCAAGACAACAAGTTACGTCGCACTGCCCTCAAGTTCCTTCAGGGTGGTACCGTTCTGTGTGCGCCACGCGATGAGCCCGTTGGCGGAACCACCGTGGATCACTACTGCCGCCGCACTTGGGCTGGAAAACTGTACGTCCTTGGTGAAGACGAGCGCAGATCCATTCGGCTGCAAGGTGCCCTCCTTCAACAGCTTCTCGCGCAACGCACCGAGGTACGGATACTTCTCGACCGATGCGCGAAGAGTCGGGACGGCTTGCGAGCCCGTGAAGACAACAAAACCATCCGGCGTGCGCTCACCAGTGGCACGCAATCCCTTGATCTCACAATACAGCAGCACACTCTTCTGCCCTGGAGTTTTCGGCTGCACCACCGGCGTGAGAATGTCTGAGCCGAGCACCGGAAGGAGTTGATGTACCTTGGTCAAGAAGACCTCCATATCCTCGCGATCGGATTCCGGCAGCTTGGCTCCGCTGGCTTGAGCGTTGGTGAGCTTCGTCCGTCCTGCGAACTGGGCATGGCCGATCAGCCGACCTTCCAAATAGCGGATGTGCGACTTGGTGAGGTTTTCATCTTTGCTCACAAACGCGGTGGCCTGCACCCAGAAATCAAGCGACTTGTGGATCTTGAGGCGGTCGCGGAGAACTTCGGCTTCGCCAACGTATGCGTGCGGCTCACCGGACAATGCATCAGCACCGGTGAGGATGTAGACGCCTGACTGTGCGAGTTCATCGCGGGCAAGGAACTCGTCAAACTCGGTTCGAGGTGCGGCAACAGCCTTGCCGCTCCAGTTGGAGATCTCGGCCGTGCGCAGGCGCTTGGGATCGCCGTGAATGAGGAAGAGCTTGATCGTCGCAGATGCCATGTGCAGAAGATACGGAGGAGATCAAGCGAAGAAAAGAGCATGGCGTCGGACTTGTCATTTACCGGGGATTCGCTGAATGAGCGGTCGAAACCGCGACCCGCGCGCCTGCCTTCGAGAAGGTACGGTTCCATCTCACCTTCCCCTTGAACGGCACGATAGATCATCGGGCGGCGGATGCCGACCACGCGCGGGATCACCGTGCACCGCATTGAGGCGGAGGGCGCGGCGCTCGCGTGCTGCGCTACCTGTGGATTAAGAGGTGAGCGCTCAGGACGCGCGCAGCAGGGCCTCCTCGATTGCGTGGGGGAGGTCCACCTCCGCGAAGTACTCCGCGGGATACAGGCAATCCTCGCCGGATTCGTCAATCACCCGCACGAGCCCGTGAGCGGCTGCATCCGCATCAGGCACGACGCGATATAGCTTGCGCGGCTCCAGCGAAGCAAGATAGCCGTCGTTGCGCAGGCAGATGGCGAAGCGAATCTCCAGGGTCTCGCTCGTGCTCATGTGCGTCCAGCCGAGTAAGAGCGCCTATCAGAACTCGATCAGCAGGGCCATCGCGAAGTCGGGATGCACCGGTTTCCCTCGGAGATTCAACCAGTTGACGCTCTACTCCGAATTCGCCACGGGGTTTTGATAGGCGCTCTAAGCGCTTGATCTTGAACGCCTTCCTGCCGGTTCCGTTCGTGGGCGTTGTGGACCGGAGCCATCCGCGATAGAGGGCTACGCGGCCGCACTCCCTGGCGTCTCCACCCGACGCGGCGGCAAGGAAACCACCTCCCAGCCGTTCCGCTCCAACTCCTCCTGGTGCTCGCGTAGATCACGCGCCAATGCTTCGAGGTCGAAGTCGAACCGTGCGGCGTACTCCTCGCGCGCACGGCGTACCTCTTCAACGATCGGGTCCTTCCACATAGCTCCTTCCGCTCAGTTCCTCCGGTGTGCACAGGACCGGCGGCACATACCCCGCAGCGCGGCAAATTGCTTCCACCAGCTCGGCCGGGGGGAGTTCCTCACCCATGAGGAGGTGGGCGCGCGCCTGGCGCGTCGGTTCCAATCCTGATTGCCTCAGGGAGGGGAGCGCTGCCGATCCTGCCGTAGCCCTGAAGTCGAGGCTTGGCAGGAGAGAGTTCCCCCTCTCCCAGAATGGGGACAGGGGGTGAGGGCCTGTGAGGGCCCCTACCGCATCGCTCCCGTCGGCGCGGCGGGCGCGTCGAGCGTGACGATCTCGACCGGGTAGGGGAGCGCCCGCAGCCCCTCCTCCACCACCGAGCGGTCGCCGACCACGACGATGGCGAAGCGCTCGGGCGTCAGGTACTGCCGCGCGACGCGTTCGACGTCGGCGTGCGTGACAGCCGCCACCCGCTGGGTGTAGCTGTCCAGGTAGTCCGGCGGCAGGTCGTAGAGGATCATCTCCTGGATGCGGCTGGCGATCTGGCCGTTGGTCTCCAGCCCCAGCGGCTCGCGGCGGACGATGCTGTTCTTGGCGAACTCGACCTCCTGCTCGGTGAGCGGGATCGCGCCGCGGATCCCCTCGAGCTCCTTCATGAACTCGATCACCGATTCCCGGGTCGAGGGGGTCTGCACCCCCGCGGAGGCGACGAAGCCGCCCAGCTCGCGCCGCATCTCGAAGGCGCTGCGCGCGCCGTAGGTGTAGCCCTTGTCCTCGCGCAGGTTCAGGTTGATGCGGCTGGTGAAGGCGCCCCCGAGAATGGTGTTCATCACCAGCAGCGGGAAGTAGTCCTCGCTGCTGCGCGGCACCCCCAGATGGCCGATGCGGATCTCTGACTGCGCCGCGCCCGGCTTGTCGATCAGGTAGACGCGGGTGGAGGCCTGCGCGCTCGGCGCGGGCGGATAGCGCACCGGCGGCACCTCGCCCTGCTGCCAGCCGCCCAGCGCCTGCTCGAGCTGCGCCACGAGCTGATCGGGCCGCACGTCGCCGACCACGATCAGGTGTGCGTTGTTGGGGCGGTAGTAGGTGCGGTAGAACTCCTGCATCTGCTGCTGGTTCAGCCCGCGCAGCGTGATCGGCGTGCCCTCGATGGGGCGGCCGTAGGGGTGCTCGGGACCGTAGATGCGCAGGTCGAACTGCTGCCGCGCAATGGCGGTCGGCTGGTCGAGGGCCTGGATCATCGAGGCGAGACGCTCGTTGCGCACCCGGGTCAGCTCCTGCTCCGGGAACGTGGGGTTGGTGACCACGTCCGCGAAGATGTCGAGCGCCTGATCGAGGTTGCGCCGCAGCGTGCTGAGGGAAACGAAGGAGGCGTCGTAGCTCGCGCCGCTGTTCAGGTTCGCTCCCAGGAAGTCGATCTCGTCGGCGATCTCGAGGGCGGAGCGGCGGGTGGTGCCCTCGTCCAGCATCGCGGCGGTAAAGGAGGCGAGCCCCGCCCCCGCCGCCGGCTCCGCCGCGGAGCCGGCGTTCACCACCAGCTGCATGCTGACCAGCGGAACGTCGTGCCGCTCGACGATCCAGAGCCGCAGTCCGTTGGAGAGGGTGCGCCGCTGGACGTCCGGCAGATCGACGGACGGGGTAGCCTGTGGCGCGGGCATCGCCGTGCGGTCGACGTCCGCCGCCGCGCCCGGAGCGACCGGGGCCGGAGCCGCGGGCGCGCAGCCGGCGAGCAGCGCCAGCGCCAGCAGCGCACCCGTGTACCGCCGAAGGATCGGCATGCTGAAGCTCTTGCGATTCGCGTTCATCGTGTAGCCTGCAGTTGGGTTTGTCCCTGGGGAACGACGCTCAGCACCACGCGACCCTCGGTGAGGTACTGCCGCACGGCCTGCTGCACGGACTGGGGCGTGACGCCCTGGTAGCGGGCGAGGTCCTCATCCACGTAGCCAGGGTTGCCGGTGTAGATGTAGTAGGAGTTGAGCTGATCCGCCCGGCCGAGGACGGACTGCATCCCCTGCACGTAGCCGCTCTCGATGTTGTTCCGCGCCCGCTGCACCTCGCGGTCGGTGGGCGGCTCACTCTTCAGCCGCTCGACCTCCTCGTCCACGATCCGCTGGATGCGGCTCAGCTCGACGCCCGGGCGCGCCTGCACGGTGATCCCGAACTGGCCCCCCATCGGCCGCGAGAACTGGCTGGCGGAGACCCACTGCGCGAGCTGCTCCTCGTAGACCAGCCGGCGGTGCAGGCGCGAGTTCTTGCCGCCCGCCAGCACGTTCGCCAGCACGTCCATCTCGGCGTCACCCTCCCGGAAGAGCGGGGGCGAGTGCCAGGCCACGTAGAGGCGAGGGAGCTGCACGCGGTCCTCGAGCAGCAGCCGCTTCTCCGCCTCGAGCCGCACCGGCTCGGGCTGCGGACGCTCGATGGACCCGCCGACCGGAATGGGGCCGAAGTACTGTGCCACCCACTGCTTCGCCTGATCGGGATCGAAGTCGCCCACGATCGAGAGCGAGGCGTTGTTGGGCGCGTAGTAGGTGCGGAAGAAGGACTGCACGTCCTCCATCGAGGCGGCGTTCAGGTCCGCCATCGAGCCGATCGTCGTCCAGGAGTAGGGGTGCGCCTCCGGGTAGAGCGCCCGCGCCATCGTCTCGACGGCGAGGCCGTAGGGCGCGTTCTCATAGCGCTGGCGGCGCTCGTTCTGCACCACGCTGCGCTGGTTGTCCAGCTTCTCCTGCGTCATCGCCGGCAGCAGGAAGCCCATGCGGTCGGCCTCGAGCCAGAGCAGCATCTCCAGGAAGTTGGAGGGGACGGCCTGGTAGTAGTTGGTGCGGTCGGGGTTGGTCGAGCCGTTAAGCGTGCCTCCCGCCTCCTGGATCCTCGCGAAGTGCTGGTCGTCGCCCACGTTCGCCGAGCCCTGGAACATCATGTGCTCGAAGAGGTGCGCGAAGCCGGTGCGGCCGGGCACCTCGTTCGCCGAGCCGACGTGGTACCAGAGGTTGACGGCGACCACCGGCAGGATGGTGTCGCGCGAAAGGATGACGTTCAACCCGTTCGGCAGCTGGTACGTCTCGTAGCTGAGCTGGATGGGGCCGCGCGTGGTGTGCGCGCGGGCGGCGGGTGCGCCGCCGCTGGCGAGAGCCTGCCCTGCCTGGCCGCCCGCGCAGGCGGCCAGCAGCCCGACCGCCGGAACCATCACCGTTCGCCGCAGGAATCGTCTCATAGCCATGGTGCCTCCGGGGAAACGAAATCGCGTGTTCGGGTATTACCCTCCATTCTACGCCCGTTGTTTATCGCAAGGCAACCCGACGATGATTTCCGTGGTCCGCAACCTCGCATTGGTCGCTCTCGCGCTGCTCCTGACAGGCTGCGCCTCCAATCCTCCCGCCTCCCCGGCTCCCGAACCGGAGGTGGAGGCCGCCGCCGACCCCGAGCCGCCGGTCGACGCGGAGATTCCGCTCGCGGAGCGAATCGAGGCTCCCTTCGCCGTGCAGAGCAGCGGCCGCCCCGCCGCGCGTCAGCCGAGGGCGGCAGCGGTGGTGCTCGATGGGGGCGCCGCCCGGCCCCCTGCCGCGGTCGCCGCGGCGGAGACGCCACCCGACACCTCCGCGCAGGCGAGCGCTGCTCCTGCCGTGGAGCGCCCACCACAGCCTGAACGGCAGACAACGGCGCGCACCCCCGCCCCGCCACCGGCGAGCACGCCGCGAGCTGCGCAGCCGTCGGCTCCGGCTCCCGCGACTCCAGCGCCCACACGTACGGGGCCGCGCGAGCACCGGGTGGCGGCGGGCGAGACCTTCATGGCCATCGCGCGCCGTTACAATGTGTCCTTCACGGCGCTGCTCAACAGCAACCCCGGTATCGATCCGGAGCGCCTGCGCCCCGATCAGGTCGTACGGATTCCAGCGGGTGCAACGCCAACCGCCAGCGGCACGCCCGCTGCGGGCGGCACCCCGCCGGCCCGCAGCGCCCCGGCGGCAACTCCCAGGACCCGCACCCACACCGTCGCGCAAGGCGAGACGCTCTGGAGCATCGCGCGCCGCTACAACGTCACCGTGGACCAGCTCCGCACGGCGAATCGGCTGCAGGGCGACAACGTCCGCATCGGCCAGACGCTGACCATACCGAACGGGTAGACGAAACGAGCAGGGCAGGACCGGGACCGACTCTTGCAAAGTCGTTTCCATGGAACAACAGCCTGTAACTTCAACGGGGGGAGTGGTATGGCAGAGCAACCTGTGGATCGCCCGGAGGTCTTCCGCATCCGCGACTTCATCGGCCGCGACGTGGCCGATCCGCGAGGAGACAAGGTCGGCACGGTCTCGGATCTGCTGCTCGACCGGCGCCGCGGCGACGTCCGCTTCGTCGACGTCAACCTGGGCCTCTTCCGCAAGCGCGTGCTGATTCCCGCCGGCGAGCTCGATTGGGGGGAGGACGCCTTCATCGTCCGCCGCTGGACGAGCGACCAGCTCAAGGCGCTGCCCGCCTTCGATCCCAACACCCCCCTCACTGCGCGAACGCTGGAGGAGATGGAGTTGGCGTATCCCCGCCTGTACGGCGATCCCGACCGCCTTCCACCGCCGGGCGTCCCTGGCGAGGCACGGATCGTTCCCCTCAAAGCGGCGAAAGACTTCAAGCTGGCAAAGGGCGATCCTGACGTGCGGGGATGGAACGTCTTCGGAGCAGACGGCGAGCGGGTAGGTGTCGTTTCGGAGATGCTGGTCGATCCTGGCGAGCTCAAGATACGCTACCTGGACGTGGACATCCTCGAGGACCTCTTCACCCTGAAGGAGGACCGCCACGTCCTCATCCCGCTCGAGGAGGTCGAGCTGCGCGAGCGCGGCAACGACATCTGGATCAAGCACATCCCCGCCGAGGCGGTGGCGCGCCTTCCAGCCTACACCGGCGGTCCCGTAGATCCCGGGATGGAGGAGCTGATCCACAACAACTTCAGACCGCGGCGGTAGCAGAACAACCAGTGCCTGAGTGCGAAAGTGAGTGGAGTACTTCCTACACACTTTCGTACTCTGTCATTCCCGGTGCACCAGCATCGCCGAGGCCTGCGCAACCGGCTTGAGGATGATCTGGTCGATGTTGACGTGCGGGGGCCGGGTGGCGCAGTAGAGCACCGCATCCGCTACGTCGGCGGGGGTGAGCGGCTGATATCCGTGGTAGACGCGCTTCGCCCGCTCCTCGTCGCCGCGGAAGCGCACCGTGCTGAACTCCGTCTCCACCAGGCCGGGATCCACCGTGCTCACCCGGACCGGTGTGCCGAGCAGATCCATGCGCAGCCCACGGGTGATGGCGTCCACCGCGTGCTTGGTGGCGGCGTACACATTGCCGCCGGGGTAGACCTCGTGTCCGGCCACGGAGCCGAGGTTGATCACATGGCCGCGCCCCCGCTCGATCATTCCGGGGAGCACCGCGCGGGTCACGTAGAGGAGCCCCTTGACGTTGGTGTCGATCATCTCGTCCCACTCGGTGGGGTCGCCCTCCTGCAGCGGGTCGAGCCCGCGGCCGAGACCCGCGTTGTTCACCAGCACATCGATCGCCTCCCACTCCGGCGGAAGCTGGGCGAGTAGCTGCGTCACCACCCCCAGCTCACGCACGTCCAGCGCGAGCTGGTGCGTTTCGGTGCCGTGTGCGCGCTGCAGCTCCTCCGCAATCGCCTCGAGGCGTTCGGTTCGGCGGGCAGCGAGGATGAGGCGCGCGCCCGCGGCGGCGAAGGCACGCGCGCAGGCGGCGCCGATACCCGCGCTGGCGCCGGTGATCAGAACCGTACCGGACAATGTGGTCATCGTGGCCTGTCTGGCGGGGGAGGAAGGGTTTGGTGCCAAGATAGAGGCAGACCGGCGCGTTCGTCCACTTCTTGCTATACCACAGCAGCATGGCTGACGCTTCGACGCGCTCCCGACCCCCGGTCCCCCCCGCGGAGACAATCGCCTCCGGCGCCGGATTCGGTACCTTCGCCGGGGTGTACACGCCCTCCATCCTGACCATCCTGGGCGTGATCATGTACCTGCGCTTCGGCTGGGTGGTGGGGAACGTAGGATTGATCGGGGCGCTGATCATCGTGACCCTCGCCACCTCGATTACCTTCCTCACCTCGCTCTCGATCTCCGCCATCGCGACGGATCGCCGGGTTCGGGTCGGCGGCGCCTACTACATGATCAGCCGCGCCCTGGGTCTCGAGACCGGTGGCGCGGTCGGCATCCCCCTGTATTTCGCTCAGGCGCTGTCCATCGCACTGTACACGATCGGCTTTGCCGAGAGCGTGGTGAACGTTTTCCCCAACCTGAACATGAAGGTGGTGGGAATCGTCACCACGGTGGTGATCGCCGTGCTGGCGATCACCTCGGCGCGTATGGCGATCCGGGCGCAGTACGTCGTCATGGCGGCGATCGTGCTCTCCTTGATATCCTTCGTCCTCGGCCGTCCCGTTGAGCCGACCAGTCTCGAGCTCACCGGAGCGGCGCCCCGCCTCTCCGAAGGGTTCTGGACGGTGTTCGCGGTCTTCTTTCCCGCGGTCACGGGGATCATGGCGGGGGTGAACATGTCGGGCGACCTGAAGGATCCGGCGCGCTCGATCCCGGTCGGCACGCTGGCGGCGGTGGGTACGGGCTACGTCGTCTACATGATCCTCCCGATCTTCCTGGGCCTGCGCGCCGACGCCGGAACGCTGATCGAGGACCCGCTGATCATGCGGCGTATGTCGCTCTGGGGCGACGCCATCCTGCTCGGCGTATGGGGGGCGACGCTGTCGAGCGCGATGGGCAGCATCCTGGGTGCGCCCCGCGTGCTGCAGGCGCTGGCGAGGGACGGCGTGCTCCCCCGACGGCTGCGCTTTCTGGGCAAGGGGAGCGGTGCGGACGACGCGCCGCGGATCGGGACCGCCGTGACGCTGGGAATCGCCCTCGTGGCGGTCGCTCTGGGCGATCTGAACATGATCGCGCCGATCCTCTCGATGTTCTTCCTTACCACCTACATGGTGCTGAACGTGGCGGCGGGGCTGGAGGAGTTTCTCCAGAGCCCGTCCTACCGTCCGTCCTTCCGGGTGCACTGGGCGCTCTCGCTGGCGGGTGCCTTCGGCTGCCTGGCGGTGATGTTCCTGATCAACGCCGTCGCCACGGTAGTCGCGGCGGTGGTGGTCATCGGCGTGTACGTCTGGCTGCAGCGACGCCAGATGCGGACGACGTGGGGCGATGTGCGCCGCGGGATCTGGATGGCACTCATGCGCGCGGCGCTCTTCCGCCTCGGGGAGACTGCGGCCGACGCCAAGAACTGGCGGCCTCACATCCTCGTCCTTTCCGGCGCGCCGACGCGCCGCTGGCACCTGATCGAGCTGGCGGACGCGCTCACGCACGGCCGCGGCATGGTCACCGTATCGAGCGTAGTCCCGGAGGATTTCGGGGATTCTGCCCGCCAGGTGGCGCTCGAGGGGACCATCCGCGAGCACCTGAACAAGCGCGGTGTGCAGGCGCTGGTGCGGCTGGTCTCCGCCTCCGATCCATTCGAGGGCGGAAAGCGACTGGTCGAGACGTACGGCCTCGGGCCGCTGGTGCCGAACACCGTCATCCTCGGCGACAGCGAGCAGCCCTCGCACCTCGCGTCCTACTGCGACATGGTGGCGTCCTTCCACCGGGCCTGCCGCAACGTGGTGATCATGCGCGACGACCCGGAGCGCGGCTTCGGCCGGCGCCAGCGAATCGACGTCTGGTGGGGAGGTCTGCAGGCCAACGGAGGCCTGATGATGCTGCTGGCCTACCTGCTCCGCACCGGCGTCGACTGGTCCGGCGCCGAGGTGCACGTCAAGCTGGTGGCACCGAATGCACAGGCGGCAGAGTCGGCGCAGGCGAACCTCGAGTCGATCATCGCCAGGCTGCGGATCGGCGCCGTTCCCCGCGTCATCGTGGCGGACGGGCGTCCCTTTCCGCTGGTCCTGCGACAATCGTCCGAGGATGCGGATCTGATCTTCCTCGGCATCGCCGAGCCGGACGAGAACTTCGCCGCCTACTACATGCGGCTGCACGCGATGGTGCTGGGGCTGCCCAGCACCGTCTTCGTGCTCGCCGGGCAGGAGGTGGCGTTCTCCGAGGTGCTGCTCTGAGGATCGAACTGCATTCGCCAGAACCGTTGGCGTTGCCGCCGC
>JBPCIT010000355.1:0-5820 GCA_051006015.1 Longimicrobiaceae bacterium | reverse complement strand
CGTCGCGCACCGCCAGCAGGAATTCCGCCAGCTCGCCATGCGCCGCCAGGTGAGGGTTGGGAGACTCGTAGATCACCTCCTCGCGACTCACCCACCCCTCGACCGGCTCCGGACAGAAGCTGCAGCGGACGCGCAGCCCGAGCGAATCCGTGCCCAGCACCTCCAGGCGCGAGAAGAGGTAGGGAACGACAGCCCATCCCGTCTCGGTACGGATCTGCATGCTCGCCTGGGGAGTCCAGACGAACGGATGGGGAAAGGGGGGGACCTCCTCGACGACGTGCTCGACCACAGGGGCGGGCGGCGGGGGAGGCGGACCGCCGCATGCGCCGAAAAACGCGACCAGCAGAAAGGTGACAGCTCTCACGATACGAATCATCTACACTCGCCGGTGGGGTTGTGGGCGGCGACAATATACACGCGGCTCCGCGGTTGAGAAGGGTTCCGGCGTGGAGGCTGCGGGCGTAGATTCCGGCCGCGTCCCGACGGGTACTCGAACCCGGTCATCCATGATACCGACTCCAGGTAATTGGTTGCGCTTCCGGCTCGGCAGGCCCTCACCCCCTAGCCCCCTCTCCCAACATTGGGAGAGGGGGAACTTTCTCCTGCCTCACCTCAGCTACGGTGCTACGGCAGGATGTGCAGTGCTCCCCTCCCCCAGGCTCGGGGGAGGGGCTGGCGGAGGGGGCCCGCGGCCGGAATGACAACAGTTATCGCGGATTCGATATGAGCGCTCTCTCCGCTGCGCCGCTCGCCCTCCTCTGCGCCGTTCCGTTCGAGGGGGAGCAGCTCGCGCGTGCGCTGGAGGAGCCCCTCGAGGTGAGCATCGGCCGCAAGGCCGCACAGCGGGGCACGCTCGACGGCGTGCCGGTGGTACTCTTTCCGGTCGGCATGGGCAAGACCAACGCCGCCCAGGGCCTGACCGCGCTGCTCGAACGGCAGGCGCTGCGCGGAGTCATCGGCTTCGGGGTGGGCGGAGCGTATCCCGGAGCGGAGCTGGAGGTAGCGGCGGTCGCCCTCGCCTCCCACGAGGTTTACGCCGACGAAGGAGTCGCCACGCCACGCGGCTGGCTTTCTACGGAGGGCATCGGCATTCCGCTGCTGCAGCGGGGGGAGCTGCGCCGCTTCAACGACTTCCCGCTCGACGCCGACCGCGTCGCCGCCGCGGAGCGCGCACTTGCACAGGCGGGGATCGCCGCCCGTGTCGGCCCCTTCGCGACCGTCTCCTGCTGCTCGGGGACCGCCGCACGCGGCGTCGAGCTCGCCCAGCGGTTCGGCGCCATCTGCGAGAGCATGGAAGGAGCCGCACTCGCGCACGTCTGCGAGCTCTACGGGGTGCCATTCCTGGAGGTGCGCGGGATCAGCAACGCCGTCGAGGACCGCGACCTCTCCCGCTGGCGTCTCGCCGACGCCGCGAGCGCCGCCGCGCGCGCCGTGCGAACTCTCGTCCGCCATCACTCATTCCTCTTTCCTCATTCCCCTTTCCTATGCAGTTGACCCTCGGCTTCTCCCCCTGCCCGAACGACACCTTCATCTTCGACGCGCTGGTGCACGGACGCGTTGCGGCCGACGGGCTGCGCTTCGATGAGCGGTTGGAGGACGTAGAGACGCTGAATCAACTCGCCCGGCGCGGGGAGCTGGACGTCACCAAGGTCTCGTACGGCGCAATCCCGTATCTGCTGGAGGAGTACCTGCTGCTGCGGAGCGGGGGGGCGCTGGGGCGCGGCTGTGGGCCGCTGCTGGTGGCGCGCCCGGAGACGGAGATCTCCGCGCTGGGCGCGCGGCCAATTGCGATCCCGGGGAAGCTCACCACCGCGAACCTCCTGCTGCGCCTCTGGAATCCCTCCCTACCGGAGGGCACGGAGATGCTCTACAGCGAGATCATGCCGGCGGTGGCGCGCGGCCAGGTCGAGGCGGGACTCATCATCCACGAGAGCCGCTTCACCTACCCGGATCACGGGCTCGTGCGGTTGCTGGACCTCGGGGAGTGGTGGGAGAAAGAGACGGGGCTACCGATCCCGCTCGGCGGAATCCTCGCCCGCCGCAGCCTCGGGGAGGCGGCGATCCGCGAGGTGGAGGCGGCGACCCGCCGCTCCCTGGAGCACGCCTTCCGCCACCCGCAGGATACGGACGCCTATGTGCGGGCGCACGCACAGGAGATGGAGGTCGCAGTGGTGCGCCAGCACATCGAGCTTTACGTGAACCGCTTCTCGCTGGAGCTGGGGGAAGAGGGGGAGGCGGCGGTGCGCGAGCTGCTCGCCCGCGCCGCGGCGGCGGGGCTGGCTCCGCCCGCGCCGTCGCCCTTCCTGCCTAGTCGTCGCGTGCCCGCCGCACCGAGACCTGCCGTCCCTTGATCGCGGCACGCGAGAGGGAACGGATCACCTGATCCGCGTAGGACTCGGGGATCTCGACGAGCGAGAACTGGTCGGCGATCTCGATGGCGCCGATCACGCTGCCGGGGATCTTCGCCTCCCCGGCGATCGCGCCGACCAGATCGCCCGGGCGGATCCCCCGCAGCCGCCCGGCGCCGATGAAGAGCCGGGTCATCTCCCCCGTGCCGCCGCGGCGTCCGCGCTCCGCGTGAGGCTCGCTGCGATCCCGCCGGCCGCGTGGTCCCCTGCCCTCCCGGCTGTCACCTCCGCCGCGCGTGTCCGGCTCCCACTGCGGCAGGTCGCGCGCGTCCTCCGGCTCCGTCCCCTGGCTCGCCTCCGCCGCCAGCTTGGCCGCCGCCGCCGCGATGTCCAGCGGGTCGTGCTGCTCGGCGAGCACCTGGATCGCAACGCGGTAGCTGTCGTATCCGTCCTCGATCAGCGTCTCGCGGATGGCGGCGCGGATCAGCTCGACGCGCCGCGCCCGCAGATCCGCGACGGTGGGAATACGTCCCGACTCGATCCGCTGCCGGACCACCCGCTCGATCCCCTTGAGCAGGCGGTGCTCGCGCGGCTGGACGAGGGTGATCGCCGTCCCCTCGCGGCCCGCGCGCCCGGTGCGCCCGATGCGGTGCACGTAGTCCTCAGGGGACTGCGGGATGTCGTAGTTGATGACGTGGCTGACGTGCTCGATGTCCAGCCCGCGCGCCGCCACGTCGGTGGCGATCAGCAGATCCGCCACCCCCTCGCGGAAGCGCCCCATCACCCGGTCACGCTGGGCCTGGTTGAAGCCGCCGTGCAGCGCCTCCGGGCGGTAGCCGCGGATCGCCAGCGCTTCCGTCAGCTCGTCCACCTCGTGGCGCGTGCGGCAGAAGATGATCGCCGAGGTCGGAGCCTCGATGTCGAGGATGCGGCCGAGCGCCTCCAGCTTGTGCGGCCGGGGCACCACGTAGGCCACCTGGCGAACGAGCGGGCTCTCGAGCGTCTCCTGCTTCACCATCACCCTCTGAGGATCGCGCAGGTGGCGCTTCGCCAGATCGGTGATGCGCGGCGGGAAGGTGGCAGAGAAGAGCGCCGATTGGCGCTCCTGCGGAGTCTCGTCGAGGATCGCCTCGATGTCCTCGATGAAGCCCATGTCGAGCATCTCGTCCGCCTCGTCGAGCACGACGTAGCGCACGCCGCTGAGGTCGAGGGTACCGCGGCGGATGTGGTCCAGCAGGCGGCCCGGGGTTCCCACCACGACATGCACTCCGCGCCGCAGCGCCGAGAGCTGCCGCTCGATCGCCTGGCCTCCGTAGACCGGCAGCACCGTCACCCGCCGGTGGCGGCCGTAGCGATGCACTGCCTCGGCGACCTGCACCGCCAGCTCACGCGTCGGCGTCAGAATCAGCCCCTGGACGCCGCCCTGCCCGGTGTCGAGCGTCTGCACGAGCGGCAGCGCGAAGGCGGCGGTCTTGCCGGTCCCGGTCGCCGCGCTGCCGATCACGTCGCGCCCCTCGAGCAGCAGGGGAATGGCCTGGATCTGGATCGGCGTCGGCTCCTCATAGCCGAGTCCCTCGAGCGTCTGTACGAGTTCGGGGCCGAGCCCCAGATCCTGAAAGCTTGCGCGGTTCACAGATTCGTCGCTCAAGGAAACCTCCAAGAATGGTTGATTAATAGCCGATGCGGTCGACGTCCGGCTCGTCCGCGAAGGCACGGAAGGCGTCGTCGAGATCCTCGTGCTCCTCGAGCAGCTTGCGCAGCCGGCGGAAGGAGGTGCGCAGCATCCGCTCGCGCAGCAGCTCGTCGGGCGGCATGGGCGGAAACATCCATTCGGGGAGGTAGCGGTCGGCCGTAGGTTGAGAGGGGGCGTTGCTGATCCCCTCCGCCGGCGGGCAGACGCCGAGACCCGAGCGCACCAGCTCGAAGCCGAGCACAGGGTCGATCCCCTCGTCCCAGGCGACCTCATAAAGCCGCTCCGCCAGATCCTGCGACATCCCGACTTCCGCGGCCTCCTCGAGGAAGTCACATCTGCGGCGCTGCCGCTCCCGCTCCTCGACGTCCTTCTCGAGGTCGCTGAGCAGGACATCGACGCTGCCGAAGTAGGTATCTTCCGCGCGACGGCGGCGGCGGCGCTCGCGATACGCCCCGAGCACGTGTCCGGCGCTCTCCCGCGGCGTCCCCTGCATCTCCTGCGAGTCCATGGGTCACTCCACCCCTGATAAGAATTAATGCGGTCGAATCGTTGTCTCCTGCGCCTGCCGCGGCGATGGCCGCGATCGCATGCCCTCACCCGGAGAAGATTTGGTGCGCGCAAGCCCCGGACCAGCACGAATCGGCCACACTGGAGGACCGCCCGCTCCCGCGTGTAATCGCCATCTCCGACAGCGCGATTCCGCGACCGCAGGCAGACTTTCCGGGATGGCCTGGCAGGCGCGATCCTTGCGTTGGAAACGGCTCGTCCAGTTGAGATGGGAGCGTGGGCGGCGAGGAAATGGTAGCGGCTCAGGCCGCTTTCCTGCGTTGGCTCACGGACGAGATGGCACCGCGCGGTGCGGTGTCCAGTTCCGGTTCACACGTATGCAAGGAGGAACATCGTGGCTGACATTAACGTTGAACGCAAAGGACCAAGTATCTGGCCCTGGATCATTGGGCTGATCGTCCTTGCGTTGCTGATCTGGGCGCTCGCAGAGATGCTGGGCGGTCGTGACGACGCGACGAGAACTGCGGTTACGGATGACACGGTGGCCCGCACCACCGAAGTGGCGCCGGCAACGAGAGACCTGGGGATGACGGGCGCTGCCGCGGGCGTGCCGGCGGCGGTGCAGCAGTTCGAGCAGTGGGTGGACAGGCGGGATCCCCAGACGGATATGGGGATGCAGCACGAGTATACGACCAATGGGCTGCGCCAGCTGGCCGACGCGCTCGAGTCCCTCGCGCAGCGGCATGGGGAGAGGCCGGCGGTCCAGCAGAGCATTCAGACCATGCGACAGCAGGCGGACCGTCTCCAGCAGAGCGACGCGGCCTCGACGCAGCACGCCAACATGACGCGCGACGCCTTCACCAGCGCGGCGGACGCGGTCGGAACGCTGCAGCGCGAGCACCATGCGCAGCTTGCCGGAGCAGACAACCAGGTGAACCAGGTGCGGCAGGCCGCGCAGGCGGTCGCCACGGGCACGCCGCTCCTGCAGCAGCAAGAGCGGGTGCAGACCTTCTTCGACCGTGCACGTGACGCGGTGCGCGCCATGGCGGCCGACCAGCGCGCCTAGCCTCGCAGCGGCACGATTGGAACTTTCCCGGGGCGCAGGGGATTGAATCTCTGCGCTCCGGTGACAAGCGAATCAGTTCCGGAGGGGCGCGGGGTGGGCGCCCCGGGTCCCAGCTCTGCTCGCGATGCGATGCTGGCCTGACGCAGTCCTGTCTCCCTTACGATCCTAGAGGAGTTTTCATGATCAGGTCGCTCGCTGGGCTTGCT
>JBPCIT010000354.1:0-2971 GCA_051006015.1 Longimicrobiaceae bacterium | reverse complement strand
GTCTTTGTGCTCTCTGGTGGGGCGGGTTGGCTGTGGGTCCGCCCCTCTCTCCCCGCGCCGTAGGCCCCCCCCCCCGCCAGAAGATAGACGGGAGATCCTGTTCCCGGTGTGGGCGACGCGTCAGATCTCTTCGGCGGCGGGGTCCACGACCTGCACCTCGCCGATTCCGAGCTGCTCGAGAGGCTCGCGAATCTGCGCGGCGTCGCCCACGACCACCACCGCGACCCGCTCCGGGTGGAGGTGCTCGCGCGCGACCCTCAGCACCTCCTCCGCCTCGACGACGAGGACGCGCTCCCGGTAACGGGCGATGTGATCGGGGGGCAGATCGTAGATGACGCTCTCCGCCAGGCGGCCTGCCACCCCGTCCGTGGTCTGCATGCGCAGGGGGAAGATGCCGGCGAGGTAGTTACGTGCGTCCTGCAGCTCCTCGGTGCTCACCGG
This sequence comes from Longimicrobiaceae bacterium, assembly GCA_051006015.1. GTDB lineage: Bacteria > Gemmatimonadota > Gemmatimonadetes > Longimicrobiales > Longimicrobiaceae > JBPCIT01. Next base: position 2,530 of record JBPCIT010000354.1, on the reverse strand, counting down.
CTCGGCACGCATCCCCTCGACCTCGCGCAGGATCTCCGTGACCGCGGCGTGCGTCACCTCCGTCTGCACCGCGGCCGAGGCGAGGAAGGGTCCCGGCTGCCGCCGCATGGCGAAGCCCGAGGAGGCGCCGTAGGTGTAGCCGTGTCGCTCGCGCAGGTTGAGGTTGAGCCGCGAGGTGAAGGCGCCACCGAGGATGGCGTTCATCACCAGCAGCGGGAAGTAGTCCGGGGTCCTGCGCTCCACACCGAGGTGGCCGACGCGGATCTCCGACTGCACGGAGCCGGGGCGGTGGACGATCACCACCTGCGGCTGCTCGCTACGCGGCCGCACCTCGGGCGTGGGGGCAGGTTCCGCCGTGCCGGCCCAGTCGCCGAAGCGCTCCTCGGCGAGGGCGACCGCCTCCTCCACCGTGACATCGCCGACGACGAGCAGCGTGGCCACCCCCGGCACATAGCGGGTGGCGTGGAACGCCGCCACGTCGGGCCGGGTGAGCTGCCCGATGGTGCGGGTGGTGCCGGCCAGCGGGCGCGCAAAGGGAGAGTCGGGCGCGAAGATGAAGCGCACTGCCATCTCCCCCGCGAGCGCGCGAGGGTCCGCGCGGCGCTGGACGATCTGCGCCAGCCGCTCCTGCCGCAGCCGCTCGATCTCGTCCTGCGGGAAGGTGGGGCGGCGCACCAGGTCGGCGAGGATCTCCGCGGCGGGCTCCAGACGGGAGCGGAGGCCGGTGAAGCTCGCCTGCGCGGTGTCCCAGGAGGCGGCGGTATCCAGGCTGATTCCCAGCATCTCGGCGGCCTCGGCGATCTCGCCCGCGCTGCGCTCGCCCGCTCCCGACTCGAGCAGCGCGGCGGTCAGCGACGCCAGCCCTGCCAGCTTCTCCGGCTCGTGCGTGCCACCCGCATCCAGCAGCAGGCTCATCGTCACCACCGGAAGGTCGTGCACCTCCGCCACCACCACCGGCAGACGGTTCGAGAGGCTCGCCCGATGGATCTCCGGCAGAGTGAAAGGGCGCAGCGGGCCGGGCTCGGGAGGGCGGCTGCGATCGATGCCGGAGGGAGCGCTCGCCATCACGCCGCCTCCTGGATCGCAGCGGGAAGATAGGTCAGGACCACGCGGTTATCCGCGCGCAGGTACTCGAGCCCGAAGCGGCGCACCGCCTCGGCGGTAACGGCGCGGTAGCTCTCCAGCTCGGTGTTGATCCGCCCGGGGTCGTCGAAGAGGGTGGTGAACATCGAGAGCTGATCCGCCCGCTCCCCCACCTGCTGCAGGCCGATGATCTGGCGGGCTTCGATCCCGGTGACCGCCCGATCGACCTCCGTCTCCGCCGTGGCCCCCTCACCCAAGGCCGCGATCTCGGCGAGCAGCGCCTCCTCGACCTGCTGCACGGTGGAGACCGGGCTCACCGTCGCCCAGACCACCAGAACCGCGGCGCCGGTCACCACCGGGAAGGCGAAGGCCACCACATCCTGCGCGATGCGGCGCTCGCGCACCAGCGAGCGGTAGAGACGCGATGCCTTTCCACCCGTCAGCACGTGTGCGGCGACATCCGCGGGGTAGAACTCCTCCGTGCCGTAGGCGGGGATCCGAAAGGCGAGATAGATACGGGAGAGCGCGACCTTGCCCTCTACCTGCTCGCGCACCTCGGTGCCGAAGCGTGGCGGCAGCTCGGTGCGGCCGGGGAGCGGGGGCACCTCGGGTCCGCGGGGGATGGGCCCGAAGTACCGCTCCACCAGCCGCTTCGTATCCTCCGGATCGAAGTCTCCGCAGATGGAGAGCACGGCGTTGTTGGGCGCGTAGTAGGTGCGAAAGAACTCCTGCACGTCCTCCAGGGTGGCGGCGTCCAGATCCTCCATGCTGCCGATGACGGAGTGGTGGTACGGGTGATCGGGAGGGTAGGCGAGCGCCTGCAGCCGCTCGTCCCAGTCGCCGTAGGGCTGGTTGTCCACCCGCCAGCGGCGCTCGTTCTTCACGACGTCGCGCTGGTTGTCCAGCTTCTCCTGCGTCATCGCCGGCAGCAGGAAGCCCATGCGATCGGACTCGAGCCAGAGGGCGAGCTCGAGCCGGTTGGCGGGGAGCGTCTGGAAGTAGTTGGTGCGGTCCAGCCAGGTCGAACCGTTCATCGCGCCGCCGACGCGCTCGATGTGCGCGATGTGCTGCGTGTCCGGCACATTCTGCGAGCCCTGAAACATCATGTGCTCGAAGAGGTGAGCGAAGCCGGTGCGCCCCGCGCGCTCGTTGCGGCTACCGACGTTGTACCAGAGGTTGACGGCCACTACCGGGTTGGCGTGATCCTCGGAGAGAACGACCCGCAACCCATTGGGGAGTGCGTAGCGTTCCACGGGAATCTGCATAGCGGCTCCTGTAGAAGATCGGTGGGAAGCATCTTTCGGCGCCCCTCCCGCAAGTGGCGAGCCGGGGATCAAACGTCGAGGTGGACCAGCATCAGCGGAATGATCAGGCTCTCGCGCAGGATGAAGTGCCACTCACGGCGCCGCTCGCGCGAGATGGGGCTCGTGCGCGTAGGCGAGCTGTG
>JBPCIT010000353.1:0-18276 GCA_051006015.1 Longimicrobiaceae bacterium | reverse complement strand
CTCTGCCCGGCGGACGTCTGCCAGCGGGTGGACGGCACCGAGTTGAACGCGACGATCTGCGCGGTGGACGCCCCGCAGCGAGGGCTGCGGGTGGAGGGATACCAGCCGCCGGCGGAGATCATCCGCCAGGTGGAGGGCATCATGGCGGCGGCGCGCATCGAGGTCGGCGGCGTCGAGTACATGATCGACGCGCGCGACGGGCAGCCATACTTCTACGACATCAACGCGCTCTCGAACTTCGTGGCCGACGCACCCAACGTGGTCGGCTTCGACCCCTTCGCGCGGCTGGTCGATTACCTGGAACGAGAAGCGGGCGGAGTCGCCCGCGCTGAACAGGAGGCGGCATGATGCGTTTCGGATACTGGCTTCCCGTCTTCGGCGGGTGGCTGCGCAACGTGGAGGACGAGGGGATGCAGGCGAGCTGGGAGTACGTCTCCCGACTGGCGAGGCGGAGCGAGGAGATCGGCTTCGACCTGACGCTGATCGCCGAGTTGAACCTCAACGACATCAAGGGCGAGGATGCCCCCTCGCTGGATGCCTGGAGCACGGCGGCCGCGCTGGCCGCGGTCACCGAGCGGCTGGAGCTGATGGTGGCGGTGCGGCCCACCTTCCACTCCCCTGCGCTGCTGGCGAAGCAGGCCGCCAACATCGACCGGATCAGCAGCGGCCGGCTCTCCCTCAACGTGGTAAGCTCCTGGTGGGCCACCGAGGCGAAGAAGTACGGCGTGCAGTTCGACCAGCACGACGACCGCTACGCCCGCACCTCCGAGTGGCTGGACGTGGTGCAGGGGATGTGGAGCCAGCCGCGCTTCGACTACCAGGGCAGCTACTACCAGGTCGAGGACGCGGTGCTGGAGCCGAAGCCGGTGCGGAAGCCATGGCCCACCCTCTACGCGGGCGGCGAGAGCCCCGCGGCCAAGGAGCTGATCTCGCGGAAGTGCGACGCCTGGCTCACCCACGGCGACCCGCCGGAGGTGATCGCCCGCAAGGTGGCCGACCTGCGGGAGCGGCGGGAGCGGCTAGGGCTCGCCCCGATGACCTTCGGGGCGGCGGGTTATGTGGTCGTTCGTCCTACAGAGGAGGAGGCCCGCCGCGAGGTGGAGCGCATCACCGACGTGCGGCAGAGCGCCAGGGGCTTCGCCAACTACCAGGACTGGATCCAGAACACGCAGCTGGAGCAGAAGGTCTCGCTGGAGGACTACTCCGTCTCCAACCGCGGCCTGCGCAGCGGTCTGGTCGGCACCCCCGAGCAGGTGGCGGAGCGGATTCTGGAGTTCGAGAATGCGGGCCTCGACCTGCTGCTGCTCCAGTTCTCCCCGCAGCACGAGGAGATGGAGCGCTTCGCCGAGGAGGTGATCCCGCTGGTGAACGGAGTGGGAGCCCAGCGCGGATAGCCCTATCCTCCGGGCGCACCAGGCGGGCCGACGCACGCAGGCACCCTTCGTCCCGGCAGCCATTCCGGATCGTCGCGCCGCGCCGCAGCTAAAGAGCGGCACGGCAGGCGACCGGCTATGGAGCGAAGCGCATCGCGCGCCAGCGATATGGCGTCTGGCTGCCGGAGGAGACGACGGTCCCCTGTAGTGCTCCTCCGACCAGCTGGCCGGTGAAGCGGTGGGTGACAGCCGCTCCGCCCGCATTCTCGGTGAGCGTGAAGGTGAGCTGCTCGCCGGTGAGCTTGCCCTGTGAAATCCCCAGCCTTCGGCCGTCCTGCCGGGCCTCTCCGGCGAGCTGCTGATAGCGCTGCTCGAAATCCAGCACGTACCACTGCTCAACCCGCGGCGTCTCCAACACGAGCTGCCACAACCCGTCGATCCGGGCCGGCACGACCCACAGGTAGAGGGTCGCCTGCGTGAACCCCTGCCCGACGCGGACCACGCTGTCGGGTGCCCAGTCCCGCATGTGGAAGGCGTGCGATACCACACGCGTCCCCGGCTTCAGCTCGCGGAGCAGCTTGGGCCGCAGCTCGAGGTTCACCTCGGGGCTGAGGTAGAGCGTGACCACGCTGGCGGGCGTCAGATCGGCGGTGAAGAGGTCCCGATTCAGGAAATCGACAAGCGAGTCCACCCCCGCAGCCACGGCACCGGCCTGGCTGCGCGCGATCAGCTCCGGCTCGATCTCGAATCCCACACCCCGCGTGCCGAAGTGCCGCGCCGCGGTGATCGGGATGCGCCCATCCCCGGAGCCCAGATCGTACAGCACGTCGCCCCCGCCAACACCCCCGAGGGCGAGCATCTCCCACACGACGTGCATCTGCGTAGGCACGTAGGGCACCACCTCGGCGGCCGACTGCGCGAGCAGCGGACGCCCCGGGCCGCCGAGCGCCGCCAGTAGCAAAACTAAGATCCAGAGAACGCGCACTCCTCCTCCTTCAGTGCCCAGCAGAGCCATCCAAGGACGTGAACGGGCTACAGTGTGAGAAACCAGCTCTCCTCCACATTCACCTTCTCGACCACCTCCGTTGTAATGCCGAGTCGCAACTCCTTGAGCTTCTCCGCAAGCTGCTCACCGTCGATCAGATCGATGGGTGGAGCACCATCGCGCGTAGCCTCACGGATGGCATCCCGCGTAAAGGTGCCGGTGGTGATGAAAAGCCCCTTGTCAGCGCGGCCCACCATCGCACCGCGGAAGTCACGAATGTGACTGGCAGAGACCGTACCCTGGTACTTCTTGCACTGGAAGATCACGTGGAAGCTGAGAAGGCCGCTCAAGCGAGCAATACCTTTCCCGTCGATGCCGCCATCTCCCGTCCTGCCCGTAACCTCGACATGAACGAAACCGGACTCCCGTAGTAGCCGCTTCACCAGCCGCTCGAACGCAGCGGGATCGAGCCGCTGCGTGAGCACGTGGTGCAATTGCGCACGCCAGGATTGTACCTCCTCCGGTGCATCATCTTCGCCCGTCTCCTCCGCTGGTGCGCCTGAATCGTCAACCGGCTCCGCGGACTGCTTCGGACCACCTCTACGCTTACGCGACGAACGGACAATCCGAGCCACCTCCTGGGGGTCGACGCTCTCGACGTGGCGCTTGTCCGAAGAAATCGCCCACACGCCTCGACTAGAGTTCTCAAGCAGACCATACTTTCCGAGGTACGTCCGTGCCCACGCGAGGCGGTATTGTACTTCGGTCTGGGTGCTCCGCTCAGGATTGTGTGGGATGCTCAGAACCTCCTCAGGCAGCTGCAGGTTCTCCGCGACCTTCTCGTAGATTTCCTCGACCGTACCAGAACCACCAAGCTCCCTCAGCGCCCGGAGGAGAGGATTCAGCAGCTTGAGGACATTCGGAACTTGGCTCATGCAGAGATAGTCGCAGAAGTTGAGGACGACGGACCGGCACTGGCAGGAAGGTGAAACGAAAATTTGGCTGCGGCAAGAGATCGGCTGGGTGCATTGCTCATGGCAGTCAGGGCATAGCCGAAGATCTGAAGAACATCGCGCCCGAACTGTCCAGTTCGCTCGACCCTGCGCATCAAATACCAAGATCGGCAAACAGCTCGTCAACGGTGTCGAACCCCTCCAGATCGCGCCGTGCCTCCGCGTCGGCCAGGGCACAGCGGGTCGTCGCATTGGGCAAACGGATCTCGAAGGGCAGGCCCTGAAGCAGCTGCACCTGTTTGTAGAAGAGCCCGATGGCTTGAGAGACGGAGAGCCCCAGCTCAGCGAAGATCTGTTCGACCCCTTCCTTCAGTTCAGGCTCCAGGCGAACAGTCACCGTCTTGGTCTTCGGCATCGTACACGCTCCGGCTCGGGTCTGCACTGCAGCACTGTATATGAAAGGTACTACAAACGTAGTACAACCAGCCAGCAAGAACAAACTATCAGTCAAAACGACAGCGTATCTTCTCAGCCTTCCGTAGCTGGTGTCCATCCGGAAACTCGAGATTTGAGATGATCGCTCGACTGAAAACCAGCAATCCCGCGGATTTTCTGCAACCGGAAGTTGCTCATGATTGCGTTTCCGGATGGGAACTAGCTGGGCTAAACGTCCGCGTCCCCATCCTGCTCCTCGGCCGATTCTCAGAGCCAGAAGGGGATGATGTATGAATCGAGCGGTCCCGCAGCGCTCGATCCCGCGCCGTCGCTCTCTTCGGCGCGCGGGGCCTGCTGCACCGTGAGGAGGTTGCGCCCACGTGGGAGCCCCTCGGTTGGGATGTAGAGGATCACTCCCCGCAGCCCCGTCTGCGGGTGGGTGTAGAACTGCAACTGCGGATCGCGCAGGAGATCGCCGTTCAGTGTCACCTGGTGCAGACCGGCGAGACAGTCCAGCACCGGCGTCATCGCCGCCTCGTCCACCTGCTGCGGGACTTCCGTGGCTGGCAGAGCCGCGGCGGGGTGGCGGCCCGGATCGGCGCCGCCGCCGAAGCCGAGGTTCATCGCATCTTCCATGTGGGGCACCGCTTCGGCCGGAGCGAGAGCGATCGTGCCGCGCTCACGCGGGCGATGCGGCTGCCCAAGGCACGCCTGGCGCGTCTGCTATATCGAGGGGCCGCATGCGGAGATCCGAAGCTAGAGAAGACGTGCGAGCAGTTGTTGCTCACCTGCCCAGCGCTCTGGAGCTTTGTCGAGCAGGAGGGTGTCGAGCCAACAAACAACGAAACCGAACGTGCGCTTCGGGCGGCCGTGATCTGGCGCAAGACCAGCTTCGGCTCGCAGAGTGGCCGTGGACTCCGCATGGTGGAACGGCTGCTGAGCATAGCGGAAACCTGTAAGAAGCAGGCGCTTGACCTGCTCGGCTATCTGAGCACGGCGATCACCGCACAGCGGCTCGGACACCCCGCTCCTGCCCTCCTCGGGTGCTCGTGAGCGGATACGAAGATGTAGCGGTGGAAACGGTGAGGAAGATCGAGGGAGAGTAGAGGAGAACTCGGTACTACCCGCTTGGAATCTCGGAGCCGGGCGCGACCGGCTTCCGCGAAGAGATCGACCTAAACAAGCATCCACTTGTCCCGCATGGATGTGGTGAAGAGCTCATCATACATCCAGACGCGCAGGTACTTCTTGTATGCCCACTCTCCTACCTCCGGCGTAAAGAGGCCATCATCTTCGAGGATCGGAAGGCGGTCTTTGAATGACATGGACGTAGATGTGAGTTGCCAAATGTGAGAGAGCACCACGAGGCTATCAACCGGTCTGCCATAGCCGTGCCCACGCACGAGCAACCGTCTCCTTCACGCTTACCACGTAGCGCAGCCTCGGCACACCGATTCCTGGCGCACCGCCGCGTAGACGGTGCCAAGCGTCCCTGACTAAGAGTTGGAGATACTATTGTACAAGCTCCATGCCTGTAGCGTCCTAGCAGCGATCGGTGCGCGGAAAAATGCGGGTCCCCGCGCCGCCCAACGCGCGGGGGCCCGCAGCACCTCAGATGCGACCGTTGCGGCCTGTCAGCGTCGCTTCCAGATCAGCGCATCCACCGAGTACCGCCCGGCGCCCACCAGGGCGAACATCAGGAAGGTGAAGAGGAAGAGGAGCGGCAGCTCCCTCCGGCCGAAGGGGTCGCCCGCGTGGCCGAAGAGCACCACCACGATGAAGTTGAGCACGACGAACGCGGCGGCGGGGCGGGTCAGCAGTCCCGCCGCCACCAGGATGCCGGCCCCAAACTCGGCGAAGCCGGACATCCAGGCCCAGAACTCCGGCGGCCCGGGGAAGCCGAAGCCCCCGACGCGGTTCACGAAGCCTTCCGCGGGCGGCATCTTCCGCATGCCGTGCGCAAATGCGAGCGCGAGCCCCGCGAAGAGGCGCAGCAGCAGGAGTCCGATGTCGCCGACTGTGCCGGTGCTGGAGGTGCCGAAGAGAATCTCGCGTGCCGAACGTGCCATGGCTGTCTCCTGGAACGGGTGGGGATCGCGCTATTGCCCTCCAAGCAGGGTCACGAAGCTCCATGCGAAGGCCGGGCCACGAGGAGCGCGCCTCCCTTTCGGCACGCAAACATCTGAGTTCCGTGTGGAGGTCGCCCCTTGCCAAACAACTGAACAGCGTTAAGTTCATGTGCAGCGTTCAGAAAATCGAGGAGAATCAATGGGGATTGCCGAACGGCGCGAACGGGAGAAGGAGCAGCTCCGCACCCGCATCATCGAGGCAGCGCGTGACATCGTCTCCGAAAAGGGACTCGACGCCCTCTCGATGCGCGCCATCGCCGAGCGCATCGAGTACTCGCCTGCCACCATCTACCTGTACTTCAAGGACAAGGACGAGCTGGTCCGCGAGGTGGTGGTCGCCGGCTTCCAGCGCATGAGCGAGTGCATGCGTGAGGATCTGATGGAGGCGGGGGAGGGAGCCAACGCGCTGCAGGAGTACCGGGCCATCGGGCGTGCGTACGCCCGCTTCGCGCTCGAGAACACCGCCTACTTCCGGGTGATGTTCGAGCTCCCCACGGTGGCGCAGATGGAGTGCCCCTGCCCCGAGTCGGTGGACGGTATCTCCATGAAGGACGAGAAGTCGTTCGATTTCGTGGTGGAAACGCTGCGCGAGGCGGTCGACTCCGGCCTGGTCTGCGTGCACGACCCCTTCCGCGGCGCTCTGATCGGGTGGGGAATGGTCCACGGGCTGACCTCGCTCTACCTGAGCGGCCACCTGGGCGACGCCATCACCTCGAATGAGGAGTTCCTGGAGCTGATCGCCGAGGCGCAACGCTCGCTCTATCAGGGATGGAGACCGCGAGAGGCGGGGGAGGAATCCACGGCGCGCGAAACCGCAGCTGCCGCACTGTCGTAGAGGACGCATCCGACCACATGCGGGTGCGCAAGGGCAGCAGGGCGATCCTACCAGGGATCGCCCTTCACCATAGGCAGATAGAGTCACGACCATGAAGCACAGAAGATCCACCACACTGCTCGGCGCGGCGGCGCTGGCGCTGGCGGCTCTCGGGACGAGCGCCGCGCCGCTGGCCGCGCAGGAGGCGCCGGCCACGCGCTCCGTCACCCTCGGCGAGGCGATCGGGATCGCGCTCGAGCGCAGCCGCGACCTGGAGAGCGCCCGGCTGGATCTGGTTGGATCCGACCAGCGGGTGCGCGAGGCCTGGGGCGAGGTGATGCCCAAGGTCAACCTGAACAGCAGCTACACCCGCAACCTCGAGGTGCCCGTGCAGTTCCTGCCGGCGCAGCTGCTGAATCCGGACGCCCCGGCGGGAGAGCTGATCCCGCTGCGCTTCGGCTTCGACAACAGCTGGTACGGGCAGGTCCGCGCCGAGCAGCCGCTCTTCGAGGCGGGCCTCTTCATCGGGATCGGCGCGGCGGCGCGCTACCAGGCGCTCAAGACCGAGGAGGTGCGCGGCACCCGCCAGACGGTCATCACGCAGGTGCGCGAGGCCTACTACGGGGTGCTGCTCGCCGAGGAGGGACGGCGGCTGACGGAGAACAGCGTCAACCGCGTACGCCAGACGCTCGAGGAGACGCGCGCGCTCTACCGCGCCGGAATGGTCTCCGAGTACGACGCGCTGCGCCTGGAGGTCGAGCTGGCGCAGCTCGAGCCTCGCCTGCGCCGCGCGGAGAGCAATCTCGCCACCGCCCGCCGCTCCCTCGCCGTCGCGCTGGGGATGGACGGCAGCGAGCCGGTCACCGTCGAGGGCTCGCTCGCCGCGCTGCAGCTCGATCCCGCGGCCGAGGTCCCCCAGGCGCCCGGCGTCGAGGCCGCCCGGCCGGACGCCGGCAACCAGGCGATCCTCAGCTTCACCGGGCTGGACGCTCCCGAACGGATGAGCGCCGAGGAGCTGGTGACGCTGGCACGCCGGAACCGCTCCGACCTGCGGCAGCTCGATCTGCTGCGCAGGCTGCGCGAGACCGAGCTGCGCTACGAGCAGGCCGGCTATCTGCCCAGAGTCTCGCTCTTCGGCAACTACTCGGTCACCGGGCAAGACGACGGAGCCACCAGCTTCTTCGGCGACGACGCCCGCCGCATCCACGGCAAGCAGATCGGACTGCAGGTCTCCATCCCGCTCTTCTCCGGCTTCCAGCGCCCCGCGCGGGTGCAGCAGAAGCGCGCCATCGCGCAGCAGGTCGAGGTGCAGCAGCGCCAGGCTACCGCGCAGGTGGAGAACCAGGTGATGACGCTGCTCGACGAGCTGCAGGAGGCGCGCGAGCGGGTGGATGCCCAGCAGCGGGCGGTGAAGCTCGCGCAGCGCGGCTATGAGATCGCGCGCGCGCAGCACCGGGAAGGAATCAGCAGCCAGCTCGAGCTCACCGATGCGGAGAACGCGCTGCGTGAGAGCGAGTTCAACTACGCAGAAGCCACGTACGATTATCTCGTTGCACGCGCCCGGCTGGATCAGGCCACCGGCATGGTGCCGCGGGTGGACAACCGATAGGGGAGATCCAATGAACCGCACAGGGAAGAGGGTGTTGTCCGGTGCACGCTTGCGTGCAGCGCCAGAGGAAAGAGGGAACAGGGGAATGTCGCCCGCCTTCAGCGAGCAGCAGTTCTCCCCTCCCCCCTGGCGCTGCTGGCGCACCGGACTACTGCGGGGGAGGGGTCGGGGGAGGGGGGTCCTAGCACTGGCGCTCGCGGTCGGACTCGGCGCCTGCGGGGACAACACGCCCGCCGCCGAAGCGGCTGCGGCCGAGGCCCCTTCGCGCGTCATCAGCGTCGAGGTCGAGGCCGTCCAGCCGCGCGCCTTCACCGACTTCGTCCGCATCGTCGGCAACGTGGCGGCGAACCGCGACGTGACCGTCTCGGCCGAGGAGGCCGGCGTGATCCGCCAGCTCTTCGTGGACAAGGGCGCCTACCTGCGCGCCGGGCAGCCGATCGCCAGGATCGACGACGCCGTGCTACGCACGCAGCTCGAGCGCGCCGAGGCGCAGGCGCGGCTCGCCGAGGAGACCTGGGAGCGGCAGCGCCGCCTCTGGGAGGAGGAGAAGATCGGCTCCGAGATGAGCTACCTGAACGCCAAGTACGGTGCGCAGACGGCGCGGGCGAGCGTCAACGAGCTGCGCGCCCGGCTGGCGCGCACCACCGTGCGCGCTCCGATGGCGGGCGTGCTGGACGCGCGCGCGGTCGAGGTAGGCTCGATGGTCTCCCCGGGCACCCCAGTGGCGCGCGTGGTGGACACCGAGACCGTCAAGATTGGCGGCGGGGTGCCGGAGCGCTACGCCGCCGAGATCACCCGTGGCTCTGAGATGCGAGTCTCCTTCGATGCGCTCGGCGCCACCGAGTTCACCGGCAAGGTGCAGTACCTGGGCGCCACGCTGAACGAGAGCAACCGCACCATCCCCATCGAGGTCACGGTGCCCAACCGCGGCGGGACGATCCGCCCCGGCATGGTGGCCAACCTCCAGGTCGCGCGCCGCGCCGTCGGCGAGGCGCTCCTGGTGCCGCAGAGCGCGGTGCTGCGCCGCGACGACGGCTACGTCGTCTACGTCGTCACCGAGCGCGACGGGCAGCCGGTGGCCGAGGTGCGCGACGTGATCCCCGGCGCCTCCGAGGGTGGCCGGGTGGTGATCGAGCAGGGCCTCAACGCGGGAGATCGGGTGATCGTCGTCGGGCAGCAGCAGGTCTCGACTGGGGATCGGCTTCGCATCGTGAACTGACCCCCGGCGGGCCCCCTCCCCCGGCCCCCCCCCCAAACTCGGGGGGGGGGGTAAGGGGGAGGGGGCCGCGAGGGCCGGGAGATCCCGATAGAACAGCGAAACGCAAAGGCGTCCAGCCATGACTGATCGACAGAACGTAAAGAACACTCCCGAGGGCGAGGCCAAGGGCGGCGGCAGCTTCCGCAACTTCCGCCTGACCACCTTCGCGGTGAATCACCCCACCAGCGCGCTGGTGCTGCTGGCGATCATCGGAATCGTGGGGATGCTCTCCTACCTGAACATCCCGAAGGAGTCACGCCCCGAGATCCTGATCCCGATCGTGGCGGTCTCGACCGCCTATCCCGGCGTCTCGCCGAACGACATCGAGACGCTGGTCACCCGCAAGATCGAGGAGGAGGTCAACACCATCCCCGAGATCAAGGAGCTGACCTCCACCTCCGTCGAGGGTTACTCGAGCGTGGTGGCCGAGTTCAACACCGGGATGGACATGGAGGAGGCGCTCCGCAAGGTGCGCGAGAAGGTGGACCGTGCCCGGCCCGAGCTTCCGGCGGATGTCAAGGAGCCGACGGTCATGGAGTTCAACCTCTCCGAGATCCCGATCCTGCAGGTCAACGTCTCGGGCGAGTACGGGCTGGTGCTGCTCAAGGACGTGGCGGAGGACCTCAAGGAGCGGCTCGAGCAGATCCCGTCAGTCTCCGAGGTGCAGATCTCCGGCGGCCTCGAGCGCGAGGTGCGCATCGAGGTGGATCTGGCCCGGATGAAGCACTACAACCTCGCCTGGAAGGACCTCGTCGAGACGATCCAGAACGAGAACGTCACCATCCCCGGTGGCGTGATCGACGTGGGCAACCTCAAGTACCCGGTGCGCGTCGCGGGCGAGTTCCAGGACACGCGGCTGATCGAGGATCTGGTGGTTGCCACCCCGAACGGGCAGCCGGTCTACGTGCGCGACGTGGCCGCTGTCGACTTCGGCTTCAAGGAGCAGGCGAGCTACGCGCGGCTGGATGGCAACCCGGTGGTGACGCTGGGCATCATCAAGCGCTCGGGTGAGAACATCATCGCCACCGCTGACGCGGTGAAGGCGGCGATCGCCGAGATGCAGCCCGGCTTCCCGCCGAGCACGGTGATCAAGATCACCTCCGACGAGTCGCAGGACATCCACGAGATGGTGATGAGTCTGGAGAACAACATCATCTCCGGGCTGATCCTGGTGCTGGCGGTGCTGCTCTTCTTCCTGGGGCTGCGCAACGCCGGTTTCGTGGCGATCTCGATCCCGATGTCGATGCTGCTCTCCTTCATCGTGATGAGGGCGCTCGGGATCTCGATGAACATGGTGGTGCTCTTCGCCCTCATCCTCGCGCTGGGGATGCTGGTGGACAACGCCATCGTGGTGGTCGAGAACATCTACCGCCACCTCGAGGAAGGCTTCGGCCGCGTCGAGGCCGCGATCCGCGCCACCGGCGAGGTGGCGATGCCGGTGATCGCCTCGACCATCACCACGCTGGGCGCCTTCCTGCCGCTGCTCTTCTGGCCGGGAATCGCCGGCGAGTTCATGGGCTACCTGCCCAAGACGCTGATCATCACGCTCAGCAGCTCGCTCTTCGTGGCGTTGGTGCTGGTGCCGGTGCTCTGCGCGCTCTTCATGCGGCTCGACGGTACGCCCGGCAAGCCGCTCACCCGGCCCGCGCGGCTGGTGCTGCTCGGCGTCGGAGTGCTCTTCTTCCTGGCGGTCGCCGCTAGCAACGTGATCGCGGCGGTCATGCTGGCCGGCACGGCGCTGGTGCTGGTGCTGCTGCACCGCTTCGTGCTCACACGGGTCGCCCACTGGTTCCAGAATCGCGCGGTGCCCTTCATGCTGAATCGCTACGAGCGGCGTCTGCGCTGGGCACTCGATCACCGGCTGCTGATGCTCGGTGCCGCGATCGTGGTGCTGATCTCCTCCTTCTTCGCCTTCGGAGCGCTGAACTCGGGCGTCGAGTACTTCCCCGAGAGCATTCCGCCCTCGCAGGTCTTCGTGAAGGTGGACGTGCCGGACGGCACCTCGCCGCAGTTCACCAACCAGGTGACGGAGCGCATCGAGCAGCAGCTCGGCGGGATCGAGGGGATGAAGGACTCCGAGTCCGTGGTCGCCACCGTCGGCGGGGGAGGCCAGTGGAGCGGCCTCTTCGGCAGCGGCGGCGACGGGACGGTGACGGTGAGCTTCAAGAACTTCGAGGATCGCGAGGGCGACGTCTTCGCCACGCTCGCCGAGATGCAGCAGAAGCTCGGCGACGGCATCGCGGGCGCGGAGTTCAAGGTCGAGAAGCCGAACATGGGTCCGTCGAGCGGCAAGCCGGTGAACCTGGAGATCATCGGCAGCGACCCCTTGGTGCTGCGGCAGCTCGCCAGCCAGGCGGTGACCACCCTGCGCGCCGCGCCCGTGGGCGCCAGGCTCGAGGGCGTCGAGAGCGACATGGACAACGGCCGCCCGGAGCTGGTCGTCGAGGTGGATCGCGAGAAGGCGGCGCTCTATGGGCTCTCGACCGCTCGGGTGGGCAATTCGGTTCGTAGTGCCATCCAGGGCGTCGAAGCGGCGAAGTACCGCACCGGCAACGACGAGTACGACATCATCGTCCGACTTGCCGAGCCGTATCGGCAGGACCTCAGCGCGCTCGCCGACCTGACGGTGATGCACGAGGGCAACCCGGTGCCGCTGAACTCCGTGGCCCGCTGGTACATGGCCGAGGGATACGGCAGCATCAAGCGCAAGGACATGGACCGCGTCGCCACAGTCTCCTCGGACGTGAGCGCGGGGCTGAACAGCAACGCGGTGCTCGCCGAGGTGCAGCAGACGCTCGTGGAGTTCCAGCAGGCACTGCCCGCGGGCTACTCCATGCGCTACACCGGACAGCAGCAGGAGCAGGAGGAGGCGATGGAGTTCCTGACCGGCGCCTTCCTGGTGGCGCTGATGCTGATCGCCTTCGTGCTGGTGTCGCAGTTCAACTCGGTGGTCAAGCCGTTCATTATCCTGACCTCGGTGATCATGTCCACCGTGGGCGTGCTGCTGGGGCTGATCCTCTTCCAGATGCCCTTCGGCATCATCATGACGGGGGTGGGGATCATCTCGCTGGCGGGGATCGTGGTGAACAACGCCATCGTGCTGATCGACTACATCGACCTGCTGCGCGAGCGCGATGGGCTTACCCGTCGCGAGGCGATCGTGCAGGCGGGGGTGACCCGCTTCCGGCCGGTGGTGCTCACCGCGGTCACCACGGTGCTGGGGCTGGTGCCGCTGGCGATCGGGCTGAACATCGACTTCGTGGGCCTCTTCACCGCGCTCTCGCCCAACCTGTACTGGGGCGGCGAGCAGGCGGCCTGGTGGGGCTCGATGGCGATCGCGGTGATCGCTGGTCTCTCCTTCGCCACGGTGCTCACGCTGGTGCTGGTGCCGGTGATGTACTCGCTGATCGACGATTTCAGCGCCTTCTTTACGCGCCACTTCACGCAGCCGGACGAGACGGCTGAGGGCGAGGGTGGCCGGGGCGAGCGGCAGGAGGAGCTGGAGCCGGCGGCGGTCGGCCCGGCGGGAGAGAAGCCCAAGGTGCGGGTCCCCGCGCTGGCGCGGCTGCGGAGGCTCTGGCCGCGCCCGGCGGGAGGGTAAGCTCAGGGTCACCGGCGCCGACCCTGGCCTTTGTACGACGACCTCCCGGCACCCGCTGGGAGATCGTCGCGCTTCTGGTCACGCCACATCCGAGCGGATGGTGAGGGAACAGCCGGTGCACCACTTGGTATCGGTTATTGAGCCCGCCAGCGTCGAGGACGTTGCCAGGGGGTGGAGCAAGGAGGCAATCATGACTACGAAAGACCTGATTCAGACCGAGATCGAGCGGTTGAGCGAAGAGCACCTGGAGGAGCTGTATTCGTTGATCCGTGAATTCGCCCGCTCCAGAACGTGCGTGAGCGACCAGAGCCTCATGTCGAAGCTGCGGAGCATCGAGATTGCTGCTCCGGCGGATTTCGCGGCGAACCTCGATCTATACACGACCGGGGAAAAGGGTGGTCAGCCGCATCTTCGTTGATACCCTTTTCGTGATCGCGCTCATCAACCGTCGCGATTGGTACCACGGGCAGGCTGTCGCTCTGGCCGACAGCCTTGCCGGTCATCCGCTGCTGATCACTGACGCCGTCCTGCTCGAAGTCGGCAATTCCCTGGCGCGTGGATACAAGAAGGATGCGGTCCAGGTCATTGATCATTTCTTGGCTTCGCCGGAGGTGGAGATTGTGCACCTCACGCCGCAGCTCTTCGAGCAAGCCTTCCCACTGTACCGATCGCACCAGGATAAGGAGTGGGGGCTGGTCGATTGCATTTCGTTCGCTGTGATGCGCGAGGCGGGCATCACGGAGGCCTTGACATTCGACCGGCATTTCGTCCAGGCTGGGTTTCAAGTTCTGATGCGTGAAGGCAGCCACACCTGAGCGGTGTGCCACGAATGAAGCCGCCAAAGGTGCGTGTACCGACCCTGGCGTGGCTGGGATCGTGGGGGGCATGCCCCCCCACTTTTTTCGGGCCAGGCGCGGAGTTGACCAACTTGACCAATTGCCGGGTCGCGGTAGATTGGAGGGGTCACTCACCGGGAGGCGCAGATGTCGAAGACCGTCAATATCTACGAGGCGAAAACCCATCTCTCCGAGCTGGTCGAACGGGCTGCCGCGGGCGAGGAGATCATCATCGCCAAGGCGGGCAAGCCTCGCGCGCGGCTGGTGCCGCTCACCGAAGGGCGCAAGCCGCGCCAACCTGGCGCTCTGAAGGGGAAAATTTGGGTCGCCGACGACTTCGACGATCCGCTTCCCCCGGAGATTCTCGGCTACTTCACTGGCGAACTGCCCGAGGAAGAGCCGTGAGGCTGCTACTCGATACGCACGCTTTTCTCTGGTGGAGTGAAGATGACCTCCGCCTGAAGCAGGCTGTACGAGAGAGCATTGCCGAGGCCGAGCAGGTTCTGGTGAGCGTTGCCTCCGCGTGGGAGGCTGCGATCAAGATGGCGCTCGGAAAGCTTCAGATCGCACTTCCGTTTGAGGAGGCAGTCGAGATCAGTCAATTCAGCAACCTGATGATCGATTTCCGCCATGCCGCTGCCGTGGCCGCCCTGCCTCACCACCACGGCGATCCGTTCGACCGCATGCTCATCGCGCAGGCGCAGGTCGAGGGGCTCACCCTCGTCACCCACGACCGGCGGTTCGAACCCTACCGGGTGCCCGTTCTCTGGACGTGACTGACCGCCATCGGAAACTGCTATCCGGCGGGCAGCCGGCAGACCCGCAGGTCGCCGTCGCCGAGAGTGCCCTCGAAGCTGCGCCAGTCGCTGCAGGCGTGCGGCGTCAACGCCTCCACCTCCCACTCCGCGCCCCTGAGGGTGCTGGGAAGAGTGAAGAGTAGCCACACATCACGGCCGCCGGCTCGCACGAGGTCGAGCTCCTCGACGGATTCCACCCGCTGCCAGGGCATGCCGTAGAACTGCAGGTAAGCAACCGCGGTGTTCCTTCCCAGAACGAGCACGGGATCGTCCTCCCCGCGGTTCGCCTCGACGTACGCCATCGCACCCAGAAAATCCATCTTCGGCGTTATATAGTTGCGGCGGCTGGCGAGTAGGGAGCCGCCGATCAACACCAGCACCAGCGCAGTGCCCCACGCCGCCGGGGAAGCCCTGCGGCTGCCGCGCGGGACCAGGCGACAGAGCCGCGCGCCCAGCACCATCGCGCCGCGGACCACGATCAGGATCAACGCCCCCACCAGGAAGAAGCCATACCGCGGCACCACGACTCCCTTCAGCAGATAGGTGAGCCCGAAGGTGAACAGTCCGGGTGCCATGACGGCGGCGAGGAACAGCCTGTCGGTTTTCCAGAAGCTCCACACGCCGATCGCGAAGAGGAGAGCCGTCAAAGCCAGGCCCAGCGTGTTGCCCACACCGAGCTTGAGGATCCGTACTCCCCTCTCGAGGTTCGAGCGCAAATGGCGCCAGCGCTCGGCGATCCGGGAGGAGAGATCCACTCGTCCTGGATCGCTCACAGCCGGGGCTGGCTCGGAGGAGAGTGCCGCTCCCTCGGGTTGAGGCGCGGCGGTGGCGCTCTGCACGGTCGTGGCCGGGGAATGCAGGGATCCACTGCGGTAGTCCTGCACCATCCGGATCGTCGCGGGAGCGAAGAGCAGCAGCGTCAGCGCGCCCGCCAGCCCGAAGCCGAGCCCCGGCAGACGCCAGGCGCCGCGATACGGCCGATTGCGCATCAGCAGGAGAGCCACGCAGAGGACGAAGTGGCCTGCGACCATCAGCACGAGCGCCCGATGAGCGAAGGTCGCGAGCGCCACCATCACCGCGTAGCCGATGAACAGCGACGCGCGTTGCTCCCGCAGCCCACGCAACAGGAAGTAGATCGCGGCGATGGTGAAGAATGCCACCGCCGTGTAAGCACGGGCGTTCTGCGAGAACCAGATATGATGGTACGACACGCTCAGCAGCGCCGCCGCGAGCAGCGCTTCCCGGCGGGTGGACACCAGCGCGCCGAGCAGATAGAGCAGCGGGACCGATGCGACGCCGAAGAGTACGGCCGGGAGTCGCAGACTCCAGAGCTCCGCGCCGAACGCCGAAATGGAGAGCTGGGCGAGAATCGAATAGAGGGTATGGTTGGCCTCACTCCGGTAATCGGTGAGGATGCCCAGGAGGGAATGCCTCTGGAGGAACATCGCCGCGAACATCTCGTCCAGCCAGAGCTGCGCGTTCAGGGCGATCACGCGCATCACCAGCGCGACGAGCGTCACCCCCGCGAGCAGAATCAGGAGGGTGGTTCGGCGGCTATCTTCGGGAGAGCTGGCGCTGAAAGGCAGACGCCAGAGCGGGAGCGCCCCGCGCCCGGGGCGCCGCTCCGGGACACTCATCGTCCTCGCTGCGGGATCATCGGCCGAGCGATGCATACGGAACGTCTCCGTCAGTGCCGCAGCTGCCCGGCCATGTTCGGTCGCGCGTCACCCGCGGCTGTAGCCTCAGGTTAGGCCGTGCAGACGCCTGGTAAGTAGGCGACGACGACACGATAGCCGATGTCCAGCTCCACGCGCGTGAGCAGATCGTTGTGGCGCATCTGCCAAGCGCCCGAGGCGAGGTCTGCACGCAATTCTTCCAGCTGCTCCACGGCCTCCGGCAGATGGGAGAACGACGAGATTCCAGCCTGTACCGCTGGGTCCAGGTATGCCTCGGGTCGACGCCAGAACGCCCCCAGGAACCCATCGGTGCAGTCGTGTGGTATCGGCACGGGCGCGGCCGTGAGGTGGACATCGGGACCGAACGCCGCAGCAAGTGCGTCCATCGAGGGAAACTGGGCGCGATCCAGTGCGAGGAATGCCGGAAGATACTCCTGGACCAGCCAGAATCCTGCAGAGGCTGGATCCCAGGTGAACAGGACGACGCGCTGGCGAGCGATGCGGGCACACTCGGCGAGCCCCGCCGCCTGGTCGCTCCAGTGATGCACCGTGAGCACGGCCAGCACGGCGTCGAATGCCTGGTCGGCGAACGGTAGCTCCTCGGCTCTGGCTCGCACGACGGGCGCCGCCCCGCGCGGGCGCTGGGTGAGCATGACCGATGACGGTTCGGCAGCAATGGTGAACCTCTCCTCGGGCTCGTATGAGCCCGCCCCGGCCCCGACGTTCAGCACCGAACGCGCCGGCCCGAGCGCGGCACCCAGCCGAGCCGCCAGCCGCGGGTCCGACCGGCGTTGCCGACTGTACCGCTGGCCGATGGTGTCGTACCTGGCGGGTGCTCGCACCGAGACACTCACTCCATGTGACGGCGTGTACAGCCTAGCGCCGCTTCTGCGCCGCCCGCTGCTCGGCCATCTGGATGGCGGCGTAGGCGTTGACGATCCCACCCGTGGTGGAGAGCTCGCTGAAGCGCACGCGCGCACCCTGGCCGCCGGGGCGCACCACCGACTGCTCGGCGTAGCGGGTGGCGGAGTCGAGGATGATCTGCTTGACCTCCTCCCCCGAGAGCTCGGGATAGTAGGCCAGCAGCAGCGCGGCGAGGCCCGACACCACAGGCGCGGCCATGCTGGTGCCGCTGTTGCTCTCGTACCTGTCGCCAGGCACGGTCGAGAGGATGTCCACACCGGGCGCGAAGACGTCCACCCTCTCACGGCCGTAGTTGCTGAAGGACGCCACCAGGCTGTCGGCCGCCACCCAGGAGGAGGCGCCCACCGCGATCCAGTGCCTGGCCTCCCCGCCATCCTCGTAGAAGCGGTTGGGGAAGCTGGGCGAGGTGGTCAGGTCGGCGGCCTCGTTGCCGGCGCCGGTGATCATCAGCACCCCGCGCGAGTCGGCGTAGCGCACCGCCTCGTCCACCGCGCGCTTCTGCGGCGAGTAGGCCTTGCCGAAGCTCATGTTGATGACCTGCGCGCCATTGTCCACCGCGTAGCGAATGGCGTTGGCGACGTCCTTGTCGCGCTCGTCGCCGTTTGGCACGGCGCGGAGCGGCATGATGCGCACCGCGGGAGCGATGCCGTCCACCCCGATGCCATTGCCCCGCATGGCGCCGACGATGCCGGAGACGTGCGTGCCGTGGTCGGCGAAGGGCCCGAAGACGTCCGGGTTGCCGTAGCCGCGCTCGGAGGGGTCCTCATAGCTGTCGCCGACGATGGGGCGCGGATCGTAGGCGGGATTGAGCCCGTACTCGACGCGCGACTCGAGCTGCTCGCGCTCCTGGCGGATCAGCTCGGGGGTGATTCCCGCCGCGGCCATC
>JBPCIT010000352.1:0-4434 GCA_051006015.1 Longimicrobiaceae bacterium | reverse complement strand
GCGCGCGCAACTTCCACCGTGCGGTGCGGGAGGTGGCGGAGCGCTACGGCGGCACGGTGCCCGACGACGCGGAGGCCCTGCGGGCGCTGCCGGGGGTGGGGCGCTACACGGCGGGCGCGGTGGCCTCGATCGCCTTCGGGCGGGAGGCACCGGTGGTGGATGGAAACGTGCGCCGCGTCTTCGCCCGCTGGACCGACGAGCCCGACCCGAAGGAGGCGGACCTCTGGCGGCTGGCGGAAGCGCTCGTCCCCGGCGAGCGGCCCGGCGACCTGAACCAGGCGCTGATGGAGCTGGGTGCCACCATCTGCACCCCCCGCTCCCCGCGCTGCGGCGCCTGCCCGGTGCGAGAGTTCTGCGCCGCCTGCGCCGCCGGCACGCAGGAGCAGCGCCCCGCCCGCAAGCCGCAACGGGCGCTGCCGCATGAGGACACCGCGGTGGCGGTCGTCGAGCGCGAGGGCAGGCTGCTGCTGGTGCGCCGCCCGCTGGATGCACGCCTCGGGGGGCTGTGGGAGTTCCCCGGCACGGTGCGAAGGCGCGGTGAGAGCGTCGCGGCCGCCGCGGAGCGGGGGGTGCGCGAGGGGCTGGGGCTGGAGGTGAGGGCGGGGGAGCCGGTCGGGGCGGTGGAGCACGGCTTCTCCCACGTGCGCGTCACCTACCACGCGGTCCGCTGCAGCGTCGTCGGCGGGGAGGAGCGCGCGCTCGGCTGGGATGGATGGGTGTGGGTGGGGGCGGGGGCGGGGGAGATAGGAGTCTATGCTCTCCCCGCCGCCCAGAAGAAGATCGCCGCGCTGGCGACGGAGCCGACGCTCTTCAGGGGCTGAGCGATCCGGCGCCCGCGACGGGGTTGCTCCTCAGTAGAGGAACTCCACCTCCTGCCGCACCTCGGGCGAGAGACTGCGCGCCACGGGGCAGCCTCTCGCGATGGCCTCCAGACGGCTGCGCTGCTCGGGGGTGAGCTCCGGCGGCATCCGCAGCCGCACGGGAACGCGGTCCACGCGCCGCGGGTCGGAGCGCATGTGCTTCTCCAGCACGAAGCTGGCGCCGGAGAAGGGGATCCCCTCGCGCTGCGCCACGATCGCCATGGTGGTGACCATGCACGAGCCCAGCGCCGCGGCGAGCAGATCCGTGGGGGAGAAGGAGCTGCCATCCCCCTGGTTGTCCACGGGAGCCGCGGTAGCGAGCTCCGCGCCCGAGGGTCCGTGCGCCAGCCTCATCTTCAGCTTGCCGGTGTACTCGCCGGTGATCTCGACAGCCATTCGGTTCCTTCCTCCACAAAGGGAAAACGCTGTACGTGAGCGAGGGGCGGGGTGCCTACTCCGCCAGCACCCGCGCGAAGAACGCCTTCAGGTAGCCGGTCTCGCGGATCGCCGGGTGGATGGGGTGATCCGCGCCCTGGTGGCCCTCCTCGAGGATCTGCAGATCGTGCCGCACGCTGCGGCTGGCGCGGAGCACCGCGTCCAGCAGCGCGTCGCGGCTCATGTGGAAGGAGCAGGAGGCGGAGATGAGGATGCCCTCGGGCTCCAGCAGCTCCATCGCCAGGCGGTTGATGCGGCGGTACGCCTCCTCCCCCTGCTTGAGGTCCTTCTTGCGCTTGACGAAGGCGGGCGGATCGAGGATCACCGCGCCGAAGCGTTCCCCGCTCGCCCGCAGCTCGCCCAGCGCGGCGAAGGCGTCGCCCCGCATCGTGGAGACCCGCTCCTCCACCCCGTTGAGGGCGGCGTTGCGGCGTAGCTCCTCCAGCGCCGGCTCGGAGCTGTCCACGCAGAGCACCTGCGCGGCGCCGGCCACCGCCGCCTGCACCCCCCAGCCGCCGATGTAGCTGAAGACGTCCAGCACCCGCGCCTCGGCCACATAGCGCTGCATCCGCGCGCGGTTGGGGCGATGGTCGTAGAACCACCCCGTCTTCTGCCCGGAGAGGAGGGGGACGGCGAAGCGCGTGCCGTTCTCCTCGATCTCCGTGCGCTCCGGCACGCTGCCGAGCGCTGGCTCGACGTAGCTGTCGAGCCCCTCGAGCGAGCGAGCGGGAGCGTCGTTGCGCAGCAGGATAGCGGCGGGGCGGACGACCTCCCCCAGCGCGGCGACCAGCTCCTCCCGCACCCGCTCCATCCCCGCGGTGGTGATCTGCGCCACCAGCACCTCCCCGAAGCGGTCCACCACCAGCCCGGGGAGCCCGTCGCTCTCGCCGAAGACCAGGCGGTAGAAGGGGCCGGGGAAGAGTCGCTCGCGCAGGGAGAGGGCGCGGCGCAGGCGATGCAGCAGCAGCTCACGATCCAGCGGCTGTGCGGGATCGCGGCTGACGAGCCGGGCGCAGATCAACGAGTTCGGGTTGACGTAGGCGCTTCCCAGGGAGCGGCCGCCGGCGTCCTGTACCTGCACCGCCTCTCCCGGCGCGAAGGCGGTGAGCGGCGTCTGCGCGACGTCCACCTCGTTGCTGAACACCCAGAGGTGCCCGGCGCGCAGCCGCCGCTCCTCGTTCTTCTTCAGCCGCAGCGGTGGAAGCATCGTCATC
The DNA here is from genome assembly GCA_051006015.1 of Longimicrobiaceae bacterium. Lineage (GTDB taxonomy): Bacteria > Gemmatimonadota > Gemmatimonadetes > Longimicrobiales > Longimicrobiaceae > JBPCIT01. The sequence continues at coordinate 1,925 of JBPCIT010000352.1, read as the reverse complement.
GAGCGCGATCGTGGGTAGTCGGATCCGGAGCGGAGCGCCGCGGCGGTCTCTGCCGATCCCCGCCGCACGGCGCAAATCGTGCACACGGAAGATCCATGCGCGCGGGCCGGCGCATCCGCGCGAGGGTGGGGATCCTCGAGGCGGCTGCCGCGGTATATCCGGCGGTGACAATCACTTCTTCGACAAGCAACAAGGTGTCCATGCGCAAGCTGCTCTTTCTTCTCGCGCTGCTGATCCCCATCGTGATCGCAGGCTGCGAGGACAGCCCGAACCTTCCGCCGGGTACTCCCTCCACCACGGGAACCTGGGTGGGCACGACACAGATATCCGGCATACCGTTCACGGTTACCCTGGTTCTGGCGGAAGCCGGCACCAACATCACGGGCTCGGGGACCCTGAGGAGTCCTGTCACCCCCGAGGTTAGCGCGAACGTCACGGGAACCCACAGGCACCCTGATGTCACCCTGAGGCTGCAGCAGCCTGGACCCGGGGTCGACGTGACCTACCAGGCGGCGTTCGCGGGGGACAATACGATCACCGGCACCCTCAACGGCGACGTAGGCACAACGGGGCTCAACAACCAGCCACTCACGGTGCAGCGGCAGTAGGCATCGTCCTGCCCCGGCCCTGAATAGCAGCGGAGGAGGCGACCGGCCGTCGCTTCCTCCGCTTTTCGTTTCTGCAGCCGTTTCCGTGGAGTCGGGAAGAAGGGTCGCGCAAGGAATTCCGTGCCGAGCTCGACTACCAATCGGGCAAGAGACGCACCACCCCCGTCGGGTCCATACGCTCGGTCAACCGTCTGGAACGGGAGCGCGGCGATCGAGGACTCGGGCGCCGACGCCGTGGTACGCCCGGTCGAAGTACACCAGCGGCGTCCCACCTTCCTGCTGCCATACCCCTACCACCTCGCCCACCAAGATCGAGTGGTCCCCTGCCGGATAAGCCGCATACAACCGGCAGTGCAGGACCGCCAGCGCCCCCTCCAGCACTGGATTGCCGAAGCCGTCGATGCCCTGCGCAAGACCCCGAAGCTGGTCTGCCCCGGTACGATCTGGTGCGGCGAACCGCTCGCAGAGAGCGGCCTGCTCCTCCCCGACGAGATGCACGGCGAAGGAGGATGCTTCCGCCAGCACCGCGTGCATCTGCGCCTCGCGCTCGACGTTGAAGGAGACGAGCGGGGGGCGCAGCGACACGCGGGTAAGCGAGCTGATCGTCATCCCCCGCGCCTCTCCGCGCCCCACCGCCGTCACCACCGCCACCGGTGAAGGCACCCGCCGCATGACGGATCGCAGGGCTCGTGCGTCCACCGCCCCGCTCCCCCCTATCTCTCCGGTGTGGGGGTGCGCACCCGCCTGTGCCATCCCCGTGCAGACGTACGCGAGGCGTTTGCTCTCGTACTCACGCACTTTCGCACTCGCGTACTGGGGTAGTGTGGCGGCGTAGGGCGTTCAGCCCCATCTCGGCTGCTCGTCGGGGCTGATTCCCAGGGTGAGCTTTGCACACAGCTCGTGCGTCAGCATCGCGTTCGCCGGGTGGATGCGGCCGAGGCGCGCATCGCGGAAGAGCTGCTCGAAGGGGCCCTTCCGGAAGATCCCGAATCCGCCCGCAAGGTCGAACGCCCGATCCACCACCTTCCACGCTCCCTCCACCGCGTGGTACTTGGCGGCCACGATCTTGATTACCCAGCCTGCGCCGTGGTCCACGCCCTCCGACCACTCCTGCGCGACCCGATCCAGGTGGGGCCCGATCCCTTCGAGCTCGATCACCATCTCCGCGACGCCGTGCTGCACCTCCGCGTGATAGGCCATCGAGCGGGAAAGGCCGAGCGAGGTCTTCTTCTTCACCGTCTCGACGATCAGGTCGAGGGCGCGCTGCGCCATCCCACAGTAGATGTTGCCGAAGCCCATCAGCGCCCAGGCGAAGAT
>JBPCIT010000351.1:0-3080 GCA_051006015.1 Longimicrobiaceae bacterium | reverse complement strand
CTGGTAGTAGGCCTCGAGCGAGCCGGGGAAGTGGTAGTGCGTCACGAAGCGGATGTCGGGCTTGTCGATCCCCAGCCCGAAGGCGTTGGTGGCGATCACCGCCTTCACCTCGCCCGCCGTCCAGGCGTCCTGCGCCTCCTTGCGCTGCTTCGCGCTCCGCTTTCCGTGATACAGGGCGAGCGGCCAGCGCGCCGAGAACTCCTCGCTGAGGCGCTCCGCCTCCTTGACCGTGGCGACGTAGATGATCCCGGTCCCCTCCGTCTCCCGCAGGATCTTCTCGAGCGCGGCATCCTTCTCCGCATCGTTCACCGTGGGGAGCACCTCGAGGAAGAGGTTGGGGCGCACCAGCTCGCCGATGCGCCGGAAGGGCTCCCTCATCCCCAGCTGCAGCACGATGTCCTCCTGCACCTCCGGAGGCGCGGTCGCGGTGAGCGCCAGTACAGGCGGGCGCCCCAGCCGCCGGGCGATCGCGCCGAGCATCATGTAGTCCGGCCGGAAGTCGTGCCCCCACTGCGAGACGCAGTGCGCCTCGTCCACCACGAAGAGCGAGATCTGCCGCTCGAGCAGCACCTCGAAGAAGTCGCGGTCCCGGAAGCGCTCGGGGGTCAGGTAGAGGATCTTGCCCTCCCCCTGTTCGACCGCGTCCTCCGTCGCGCTCTTTTCGCGCTGCGTCTGAGAGGAGTTGATCGCGTGTGCACCGACGCCCAACCCCTCCAGCTTGTCGGTCTGGTCCTTCATCAGCGCGATCAGCGGTGAGACCACCACGGTGAGGCCGGGGAGCAGCAGCGCCGGGAGCTGGTAGGTGAGCGACTTCCCCGACCCGGTGGGCATGATGACCAGCGCGTCGCGCCCGGCGAGAACGGCGCGGATGGTGTCCTCCTGTCCGACCCGGAAATCCTCGTAGCCGAAGCGCTCGCGAAGGGTCTCGTGAATCGGGTCGTGCACTATGACTTCAGGTGCGGTAGCCAAGATACGTTCTCGGGTGCGGCGGTTCACGTTCAGGTGCAGCCGGCAGGTGCAATCCGCGGACCAGGGAACCGTCTGCTGTTTCCGAATCCTCCGCAGGCCGACGTTGATCGGATCGTCCTTGACTATTCCGTGGCATCCTCCGTTATTGCGGGGCCGGAAGCGGCGCGGAGGCGACGCACTGCTGCAGCCCTCTCCGGAGGCGTTGCGCGGCCACGGGAGAGGCTTCCCTGCGAGAACGAGATTCAATCGAACAGTGCGATGAAGATCTGGGTCGATGCGGATGCTGCCCCGCGAGATGTAAAGGAGATCGTCTTCCGAGCCGCCAAGCGTCTCGAGATCGATGCTATTCTGGTGGCGAATCAGCGGCTGGCTACGCCTCTCGACAACCCTCATGTGAGCACAGTATGGGTCCAGGGAGGTCCGGATGTCGCGGATCGCCACATCGCGGAGCAGGCGTCTGCAGGCGACGTTGCGGTGACCGCCGACATCCCGCTCGCGGCGATTCTGGTGGAGAAGGGGCTGGTGGTGCTGGATCCTCGCGGTGAGCTGTACAGCGAGGAGAACGTGCGCGAGCGCCTGTCGATCCGTGATTTCATGGATTCGCTTCGCGGCTCGGGTGTGGAGACTGGCGGGGCGAAGCCCTACGGCCCGCGGGAGAAGCAGGCGTTCGCGGCGGCGCTGGATCGGGTCCTGGCGGCCGCTCGCCGGAGGAGCTGAATCTGACCACAGGAGAGAAGATGATGCGACGTTTCGTCCCCCTCGGATGCCTGGTGGTGGCGCTCTGTGCCGCCGCCCCTGCCGCCGCCCAGCAGCCGGCGGCGCCAGTCGAGTACATCACCGCCGACCCGAGCCTCCCATACTCGCAGGTGGTGCGGGTCGGCAACACCCTCTACCTCTCCGGAATGCTCGGCACCGTCCCCGGCACCGGGCTGGTGCGCGGTGGCTCCAGCCCGAAACGCGCCAGACGCTGGAGAACATCCGCGGCGCCCTGGAGCGTGCCGGCGCCACGATGGACGACCTGGTGAAGTGCACCGTCTTCCTCGCCGACATCGGCGAGTGGGGCCAGATGACCGAGACCTACGTCACCTTCTTTCCCCGGCACCGGCCTGCCCGCACCGCGGTTGCGGTCGCCGGACTACCACTGAACGGACGCGTCGAGATCGAGTGTATCGCCGTGCTCGGTGCCCGCGACGCGCATTGAGGGGGTGAAACCGATGAACACCATCGTCAACCAGCTGCTCGCCGTCCTGCGGGAGGGATTCGAGGGGCCACCGCAGCAGTGGAGCTACTTCACCGACAGCGGCCCCGAGGCCGGCATGTTCGGCACCATCATGAAGCTGAGCGCCGCCGAGGCGTCGCAGCCCTTCGGCCCGCACGGCACCACCATCGCCGCCCACGTGCACCACATGTGCTTCGCGCTCGAGGTGTCGAGCGCCTGGCTGCAGGGGGATCGCTCGCGGCGTGACTGGAACGAGAGCTGGCGTGTCACCACTGTGGACGAGGGCGAGTGGGAGCAGCTACGGGCCGAGCTGCGCCGCCGCTACGAGGAACTCGTCCGGATGATCGAGACCGCCGACTTAGCGGACGAGCAAGCGTTCGGCGGCGCCGTCGGCGCCATCGCGCACGCCGCCTACCACCTCGGCGCCATCCGGCAGAAGGTGGCCCCCGGCACGGGCGTCTAAAGCCTCGGTTAGCGTAGCTGGACGGGGCAGTGGAGCGGGCGCGGGCAGAGAGCCTTGCCGCAATCGAGGAACGCGCCCCGCGCGGCACCTGCCTGCTGCATCGCCTCTCGCGCACCTTGCCGCCAACACCTGCCTCGCTGCGCGGCGGAGGAGCGATCGACGCTGGCTTCCATCGTGATCCGGACGCACATCGCCCAGCTTACGACGGCAACTCTGCTCGCTGCTCCGCCGGCCGCGGCGCGTTCTGCAAGGCCGCCTGCCCGAGATTGAGCGCCGTATCCACCAGCGCCACGTGAGAGAAGGCCTGGGGAAAGTTCCCCACCTGCCGCCCGATACGCGGGTCGTACTCCTCGGCGAGCAGACCCACGTCGTTGCGGAGCGCGAGCAGCCGCTCGAAGAGCCTGCGGGCGTCGTCGTGCCGGCCGATCA
>JBPCIT010000350.1:0-3999 GCA_051006015.1 Longimicrobiaceae bacterium | reverse complement strand
CACCTCGGTTGCTGCCGCATCGTTTACCTTATAGCTCCGGTCCGCAAAGCGATCGGAGGTGATCATCAGAAAGGTTACCTGTTCACTTGCCGTCCCAGGCTGCAGCTGTATCTCCAGATCATCTGTGGCGGGGGGAACGGCAACGTTGATGACATCGTAGGCCTCGACCTGCAAGCTTCCTGCGTAACTCGCCTTTGGTCCGCCGGCAACCTGCACGTTGAGCTGGTAGTTAATTCTGATCATGACATCATCTCCTCAGACGCGAGGTCGAAGGCAAACCCTGCCGCTTGGCTCCAGCATTCGGAAATAGATCTTAAGCTGCTGACGTTCTGCTCCGCTGACTAGAGTAGGCTCGAACTGGGGCAAGGTCAAGCAAACTCTTGTTCCTCAGGCCGCGACCGCTACATTCCCAGCCAGTAGCTCACCTTCACCAGCAGCACGTTCGTGGGCTGCGCACTGAGCAGCCGGTCCACGTCGCGCATCAGGCGGAACGATCCTCCGGATCGGAGCTGCTGCGGCCCTGGCTCCGGACTACGAAGAGGGTCGAGTCGGGGCTGTACTCCCAGCGCCGCACTGCGTTCGTGCGCAGGCAGCGCACGCTGAAGTCGGGATCGGTGAAGCTCAGGTCGGAGGCTCCATCGCCCATCACGTCGAGGTGGTAGCGGCGCCTACCTGCCCCGGTGTGCTCCTCAGCGATCTGCTCTGGGCGGAAGGTGCGGAAGCGTTCTGCGAAGCGAAACGTGCGGGCATCGATCACGTCCCGAGACTCCGAGTGCGCGCCCGCGCTGCGACCAGTCAGTAATGTGTCGGGGAGATGTCAGAGGCAGCATGCGGGAGGCGCGAAAACCTGCGGTTCCCGGTGCGGCTACGTCTCCCGCCGTGCCTCCGCGCGGATCAGCCGCCAATGGTAGAGGTAGAGCGGCAGGCCGAGGAGGATCATCGCCAGGCTGGAGGCCGCGGTGCGGTGGCGCTCGGCGGTGACGGGGTCGATGCCGGCGCTGCGCTCCCGCCAGCTGCGGTACTCCTCCAGCCACTGGCGGACCATCGCCCGCTCCTCTTCGCTGAGATCCTCGCGGCCGGTTAAGCGCTCGAGGCGCTCGGTGGGAGGGGGCATCGGCGGCTGGAAGGCGTAGATCCGCCGCTCGCTGTCGGCCTCGGTGAAGATCCACGCGCGCAGCCCCATGTCGAGCAACCGCACGCCGCCGATGCTCAGCAGCACCAGCCCGAAGAGCGCGGCGAGATAGAGGTAGAGGCTGCGTATCCAGGATCGTCGATCCACCATCGCTACCTCCGCCGCAAAGGGTGCGTGGTTCCGGTTACCGGGTAGAGACCAGGGGGAGTGGCTCCTTCTCACGCAGCAACCCGACAAGGGTCTCCAGGTGCCGCTGGTCCACTTCGTCGAAGGCGTCACGCAGATGGCTGTCCACGTCGAGCACCGCGATCATCTCGTCGCGCGCGTCGAAGACCGGCACCACGATCTCCGAGGCGGAGTTCGGGTCGCAGGCGATGTGCCCGGGGAAGGCGTGCACATCCGCGACGATGAGGGTGCGGCGCTCGCGCGCGGCGGCGCCACACACACCCTGCGAGAAGGCAATGTCAAGGCAGCCGAGCGTCCCCTGGTAGGGCCCGATCAGCAGCTTCTCCCTCTCCACGCGCCGGTAGAAGCCGGTCCAGAAGTAGTAGGGAAGGGCATTGTGGAGGATGCAGACGATGGAGGCCATCGCGGCGAGCAGGTCGCGCTCGGGCTCGATCACCGCACGGATCTGCTCACCGAGCAGCCCATACAGCTCCTCCTTCTCGGCGGCGCCCATGCGCTCCGCGCCGCGCTTGTCGGCTACCAGCGTGGTTTCAGCCATGCTATGCTCGCCTCCGGGCATCGCTGGGCCGATAAACGACCCGGCAGAGAAAAGCGTAGCGTCCTCACGGACGCCCTCTCCACCCCGCACCAAAATGCTCCCCCTCTCCCAGAATTGGGAGAGGGGGTTGGGGGGTGAGGGCTAATGCACGCCGCCTACTCCGTTGGGGCGCAGCACCACCTTGACGCACTCATCCTCCTTGTGGGAGAAGATGTCGTAGCCGTGGGGGGCATCCTCCAGGCTCATGTGGTGCGTGATGATCAAGGTCGGATCGATGTCGCCGTTCTGGATGTGCTCGAGCAGCCGCGGTATGTACCGGTGTACGTGCGTCTGCCCCATGCGGAAGGCGAGGCTCTTGTTCATCGCCGCGCCCATGGGAATCTTGTCGAGGATCCCGCCGTAGACGCCGGGGATCGAGACGGTGCCGCCCTTGCGGCACGACATGATCGCCTGCCGCAGCGCGATCGGGCGCCCGGTCTGCGCCATCACCGTCTGCTTCGCCTTGTCGTACCACCACTCGAGCCCCACCCCGTGCGCCTCGAGACCCACCGCGTCGATGCAGGAGTCCGGACCCTGCCCGCCGGTCATGTCGCGCAGCACGTCCACGATGTCCAGCGTGTTGCCGATCTCCTCGTAGTCGACCGTCTCCGCGCCGTACTGCTCCGCCTTGCGCAGCCGCTCGGGGAAGCGGTCGATGGCGATGATGCGCTCGGCGCCGAGCAGCCGCGCGCTGGCGACAGTGAAGAGGCCCACGGGTCCGCATCCCCACACCGCCACTGTGTCGCCTGGCTGGATGTTGCAGTACTCCGCAGCCTGGTAGCCGGTGGGGAAGATGTCGGTGAGGAAGAGGACCTGATCGTCCGTGAGCCCCTCGGGCACCTTGAAGGCTCCCACGTCCGCGAAGGGGACGCGCACATACTCCGCCTGCCCGCCCGCGTAGCCGCCGGTGATGTGCGAGTAGCCGAAGATCCCGGCCGGGGAGTAGCCCCACATCTTCTCGGCGAGCACGGCGTTTGGGTTCGAGTTGTCGCAGAGCGACCACTCCTCGCGCTTGCAGTAGAAGCAGTTGCCGCAGGAGATCGGGAAGGGGATGACCACGCGGTCGCCCACGCTCAGGTTGGTGATCGCCGCGCCGACCTCGACCACCTCGCCCATGAACTCGTGACCCAGGATGTCGCCCTTGCGCATCGAGGGCATGTAGCCGTTGTAAAGGTGCAGGTCCGAGCCGCAGATCGCGGTCGAGGTGACGCGGATGATGGCGTCGCGGGGGTTCAGGATCTCGGGATCGGGAACCGTCTCGACGCGTACGTCGTTGGTCCCGTACCAGCAGAGTGCTCTCATTGCCTTCTCCTTAGTCTCGGCCGCGGCCGGAGGGTTGACCCTCGGTGGTGGCGATCTCGCCGGTTTCCATGAGCTGCTTGAGCTTCTTGAGGTCGGCGCGGAGCTGCGTCTCAGTAGCTCCCTCGAGCAGCTTCCCAACTGCGGCGCCGGCCGGTCCCAGAGGAGGCACGATGTCCATCTTCATCCGCACCACGGTGCCCCGCTCGCCGGTTGCGCGGCGAAAGCTGACGCTGCCCTCGTGCGTGAGATCCGAGCTCTCGACGGCGCGCCACGCGAGGTATTCTCCCGGCCGCTCCTCCGTCACCTCCGTATCCCACTCGATGGTGGCGCCGAGCGGAAGCTTGAGCACCCAGTGCGCGCGGTTCCCATCCTGCGGCGTGACCGACTCGACGAAGCTGGCGAAGCGGGTGTGGTTCTCGAAGTTGCGCCAGAAGCTGTAAAGCTCCTCGGGCGAGGCGTCGATCGTCACCGCCGATTCGAGGTGGACCTCACCGCTGCGGACCAGTCCGGCAAGTCCCCTCTCGCTCCCGCGACTGGCGGTGCTGACGTCGAGCTGATCGTAGATGGGCGAGTGGCCGGTGATGCCGCGGTAAAAGAAGAGGCCGCCCACCAGGGCCGCCGCCAATCCCACACTGTCGCCCCGCCGCAGCCCGGCGAGCGCGATCACCCCGCCGCCGAGCAGCGAGGCCCAGCGCTCCGCCTGCCCCACGTTCGCGTCCGATCCCTCGTCGTACCCGCTGTCGCCGGTCCCTCTCACCGCGCCGGCCGGGTCAGGGCGCTGAGCCCACGCATCGGTGCCGCC
>JBPCIT010000349.1:0-14441 GCA_051006015.1 Longimicrobiaceae bacterium | reverse complement strand
GAACACCACAACGAGACCGGGGAGAAGGGTGGTGGCGGGAGAGGAAACGAGGGGGGTCGTGCTCCTTTCTCCCCCCCCCCCCCGCATCCGCCCCGCTGCCCGATGGCCTCAGCGCCTGGCGCCGGGGCCGCTGACCAGATCGCGCACGGCTCCGGAGAGGAAGCCGGTGATGCCACGAGTGATGGTATCGCGCAGGTCGTCGAGGGTGGAGGCGAGCAGGCCGTTGCCGTCCTCCTCCTCCGCCCGCTCCGCGTGGCCATCGAAGGAGCGCGCGCGCTGCTCGCCCCACGTCTCCTGCACGTCGCGAAGGTCCGCCTCCCGCTCGCGGGCCGCGTCGCCCAGCCGACGCGCCCGGCTCTCCCAGGTCTCGGCACGCCGCTGCCAGTAGCTCTCGTCCTCCGCATTCCACTCATCGGCGGGATACGAGGCGGCGTAGGTCGGCTCCCACTGCGTGCGCGGCGCCCAGTGCGCGCTCTCGGAGCGGTCCCAATCCCAATCGTCGCGATTGTCGCGATCGTCGTCCCCACCGGTGAGCAGGCCGAGAAGCAGCCCGGCGCCGAAGGCAACGCCCGCGCTGGGAAGCGGGTTGTCCTTGATCGGCGAGAGCACGTCCAGCCGGTCCTGGATCTGCTCCTTGCGTCGCACCAGCACCTCTTCGATCTCGTTGATCGTCTCCGACATCCGCGCGCGGGTGTTCTGGATCTCCGCCCGCGCCGCCTCGGGATCCTCCGGGACCACGGGGGCGGGTTCTGCGACTACCGGGGCTCTCTCGACCGGGGACGGTGCCGCTCCACCCGTCGGGGTAACGCGAATCTCATCTGCCATGGTTCCTCCCTTAGCGAAGAATGCGACCGACTACGAAGCCGGTTGCGAAGAGCACCAGCAGGCTCTTCACGGGGCTGGTCCGGATCTGCCGTTCGAGGTCGGCCTGCAGCGTGGCGGCATCGGCCCGGCGCACGAAGTCGGCGGTGCTCTCCATCCCCCCGGCGACTCTGTGTGCGACGTCCCCGACGCGCGCCTTCACACCTCCGGCATCCCCGGCCGTCTGGCTGTCGGCAAGGCGGTCGAGGCCGTGCGCCGCGCTCTCGATCCCGCTGGCAACACCCATGCGGGCGCTCTCGGCGGCGCTGGCGACACCTGCACGGGCGCTATCGGCCGCGCTGGCGACACCCGCGCGGGCAGCATCCGTCAGATCGGACGCCTTCTCCCGCACTGTGTCGGTAAGGTCGGAGGCCTTCTCCCGCACTGTATCCGCCGCGTCCTGAACCTTGCCCCCGACGTCGAGGGTGTTCAGCCGCTCGCGCAGCCCGGAGGTCAGATCCGTCTCCATCCCCTCGCCCGGCAGACCCATAGTCTGCGAGACGCGCGCTACCCACTCGTAATGCCGCTCCTCATCGAGCGCGTTGCGGTCGATGATGCGCTTGATGTGGGGCGGCCAGGCATTGGCCTTCGAGGCGTAGCTGTCGTACTTGGTGCGTGCCTGCAGCTCGTTGGTCCGCCAGGCCACCAGCACCCCCTTGTCGCCCGCCAGTCCCCCCAGGCTCTGCAGGGCCTGCTTGAACGGACCGGTCGCGTGCGGCTCGTTGAGCGGCGTACCGCCAAGCTCCGCGATGACCTCGTTCAGCTCCCGGATGTGGCGCTCGTGGTCCCGCCTGAAGCCCGCGATCTGGTCGGCGTGGTCCCGGTCCTCGAGCTTCTCGATAGCGATCTGGTAGGCGCCGATGGCGTCGTGGTCGAGCTGGAGCAGATCGTTGAGCCCCTCCAGTACTTCCGAGGTCGGCGCGGCACGACTTCCCGCGCCCTGAGCGGTATCCATTTCCACTAACTCCTCCTGGTTGGTTGAGAAGGCGACACCCTCACGGGCGATTCGGACGGCCGAAGCTTCGCTGCTTGCTCGTCCCCCTGAGCATGGTCGGCCCGGCGAGGGAAACCGCCGCAGGCGACAAACGGACGGATGCAGCAATCATTCCAGTGTCAGGTCGGCTCCTGACAACGAAAACCCCAGCCCTGACGGCCGGGGTTTTCGCGCTGCCAGCGAAGTGTGCTGCCCGGGTTTAGCGTCGGAGCGGCAGCGGCTGCGTAAGGCGGAGCGTCATGCTGCTCCCCTCATCGAGGTACGCCTGCTGGTTGCTGACGCCGAGCGAGATCGCGGTGCCCGCGCCCGCGCCGACGGCGGCACCGGTTACCGCGCCCCGCACGTCGCGACCGATGACCGCGCCGATAACCGCGCCCGCGGCGGCACCCGCGGCGGCGCCGCGCAGCGCGTCCTCAGCGGTGCGGCCCTCGCGGCGCGGCTCGGCGCGGATGACCTCCGCATCCAGCGGCACCGTACGGCCCTCCCAGGACATGTTCTGCAGCTCGAGGCGGATGATGGCCGGCGTGGTCGCATCGATCGACTCGCGCAGCGCAGTGATGCGCCCGTTGATCTGCGCGCCCGCCGGCACCACCGTCTGCCGCTGGGCGTTCAGGATTGGCGTGACCAGACTCATCGTAAAGGTGTCGTTGACCTGATTGTCGGCGGTGCTCAGCCGCTGGTTCAGGCGCGCCTGGATCTCGGTCTGGGCGGGTACCGCGTTGTCCGCCACCGTCACGATGACCGGCTGCGGGCCGGTCGTCGCGGGACCCTCCGAGTAGACCTCGACAGGGCGCTGACAGGCGCCCAACGCGATGAGAGCTGCAAGCGGCAGCGCAGCAATTCGAAAGCTCTTATTCATCTTCTCATTCTCCGTGCACGGGTTCGATTCTCCTGCCTCCAGAGCGCTGCAAAGGACAGCGCAACAGACCCGGGGTATATGCACATCTCGTTCCAGCACAGCAACATCGGCGGAAACACCTGGAGCAGGAATTCTCTGCCCGACTCTGCACCTCCGGCATGAGATCCCCCTTCCCCTCCAGGGCCTCACCCCACTGCGCTTGTGCGATGAGCGGCTGCGCCGCTCCGCCGGGCCGATAAACGACCCGGCACTCAACAGCAGGCGTCCTCCGGACGCGTGGGGTTGCAGGGGCGCTGCCCTGGCTGCACCGGACGCCTCCGTCCGGAGGACGGCCGTAGTGGCGCTGCACTGCGTGCACCGGACTACTCCAGACGGGTCGTGGCGCTGCTACACACCGGACTACTATCGGCCCGGCTGATGCCCGTGCCCACCGGAAAAGCCGATTGACAGTGCACGAGGGGGCAAGGGCTGCGGTTGTCCCCGCCACGGTGCGGTGCTAGCCTTTGCCGCCACCGGAAACCGAGCGAGAGGAGGCGCGTGGAGGCTGGAGGACAGGAGACGGGGGATGGGGCGCGCAGGTCGCGGCTGCTCGGGGCGCTGGCAGTGCTGGCGGCAGCGGTGCTCTGGGGCGCCATCGGTGTGCTGAGCGTGGCGCTCTTCCGGCTGGGGGTGACGCCGTGGGAGGTAGCGTTCTGGCGGGCGACGCTGGCGGCGCTGCTGCTGGGGATGTACGTGCTGCTCTTTCGCCGCTCGGTGCTGCGCCCCTCGCGTCCCGCGGATCTGGCGCTGCTGGGGGGCTTCGGGGTGGTCGGGGTCGGCCTCTTCTACGTGGCGTTTCAGCTCGCGACCTTTCTCACCTCGGTGGCGGTCGCGGTGGTGCTGCTCTATACCGCGCCGGTCTTCGTGGTGCTGGGAGCGCGCCTCTTCCTGGGCGAGGCGATCACGCGCGCGAAGCTGGTGATGGTGGGGCTGGTGGTGCTCGGTGTGTCGGCGACGGCGCTCGGGGCGGCGGGCGCGGAGATCCGGCTGACGGCGGCGGGGATCGCCTGGGGGATCGCCTCCGCTCTCGCCTACGCGAGCTACTATCTCTTCGGCAAGCGGTACGTGCCCCATCTCGGTGTGCTGCGCACGCTGCTGGTCTCGCTGGCCGCTGGGGCCGCGGTGCTCGCGCCGGCGGCGGCGCTCGCCGGCCACCCGCCCCGCCTGCTGCTCCCGGCTCAGGCGTGGGGGCTGCTGCTGGCGCTGGCGCTCGGGACCTCGCTGCTCGCCTACGGCCTGTACTACTGGGGGCTGGCCCGCATCGAGGCGGGGGTCGCCGCGGTGATCGCCTCGGTCGAGCCGGTAGTGGCGGCGATGCTGGCGCTCCTCCTCCTCGGCCAGCCGCTCACCGCCGTCGGCTGGCTCGGGGTGACGCTGGTGGTGGCGGGGGTCGCCGCTCCGGCGCTCCAGCCTCGCACGGGCAGGTGAACTATTGAAGTCCGCGGCGGGTACCGCCCGGAGACCCCTCTCAGGAGAAAACCCGATGCGAATCGTTCATGGTATGCTGTTTCTGCTCGTGCTCGTCGCCAGCGGCTGCGCCACGCTCGGCCAGGGGCTGCTGCCCCCGCGCTTCGAGGTCGCCGAGGACCGGCAGGGCGAGCTGCGCCTGCTGCTCCCCACACCCGCGCGCCCGATGGGTGGCGCGTCCGTCCGGATCTGGGCGCGGGTGCAGAATCCCAATCCCTTCGGCCTGACTCTCTCGGCGGTGGATGGCACGCTGTTCATGGAGCAGAGGCAGGCGGCGCTGGTGGATTTCCCGCTCGGGCTGCCGCTGGGAGCGGCGCAGGATACGGTGATTCCGCTCGATATCGGAATCAACTTCGCGGACGTTCCGGCGTTGCGGGATGTTCTGACGCGTGCTGTGGTCGGATCTCCCGTCGGTTATCGGCTCGATGGCCGGATGACGGTCGATGCGGGGATGCTGGGTCGCCCGATCTTCGGTCCGACGACGCTGCTGCAGGGGGAGGTGCAGACCCGGAGGTAGCCACGCTCCAGCCGAGGGTGGCTACCGCTCGCCGCTTCTCCTAGTCCTCGGCCTCGTGCGCGGCGCCAGCCAGGATGCCGATCGCACGGAAGCAGGTGTGGCAGTAGAGAGCCGCGGCGTACTCCCCCTCCGGGTCCGTGACCAGAGCGAAACCGTTGGGATCGATCTGCGGCTCGATGAAGGCGAGCACCTCGATCGTATCCGGCCCGCAGAGCGGGCAGGGCACGTTCGAGGGGTCCCTCCGGTAGGCGAGCAGAAGCTCTAGCGCCTCGGCATCGCTGAACGGCCCCTGCGGCTGGGGAAGCGTTCCCTCCAGGTTGGCTATGCGATTCATGCTCCCTCCCTCCTTATGTATCGGTAGAGCGGGCACCAGCCCGGGGCCCGTCCTCTGCAATGCCACCCGCGTACACACTCCAACAGCAAAGACCGTTCTCAAATTTTCGCGGGCGCTTTGCCGCGGAGAGCCAGCCGGCGGAAATCATAGATGCGACCAGCCCTCCACCGGATCGGATCCGGTGGAGGGCTGGTCGCATCCACTTCCTGGCGGGGCGCTACGCGGGAGAACCGTCTGGCATCGCCGTCGGCCCGGGAGGGCCGGCTCCGCGCCGGCGATGCGGCAGGCTGCGATCCGCCGCTACTTTCGATCCCGCGTCGAGAGAACGATGGCGCCCGCGACATGGCCCGAGCCGATCCCGGGCAGTGAGGCGCTCGCGGTCGAGCTATCGAGGTACCGGATGGACGTATACGTCTGTGGCGTGAGCTGCCGCAGCACCTCGACCCCGCCCAGCCGCGTCTGATCCTGGTAGACGAGGATCCCCTGGTTGCCCGCCGCGCCGAAGGTGGGCGTCCCACGTGCCGAAAGCCAGCGGGGGCGCAGCCGCTCGATCAGCTCGTGGAGCGTGGCGACATCCGTCTGCTGGATCTCCTCCAGCGTGATGAGATTCGCGTTCCGCTTGACCTTGCGTGCTTCCTGGGCCTCCGCCGTGGAGGTGATGCCGAATGCCAGCACGGGAAGCAGCAGGAGAGTGTAGAGCAGGCGTTTCATGACTCCTCTTCGGATCGAGTCGTTGGACGGGTTGACGGACGGACGGGTCGGGAGGGGCGACACCGATGTATGCTCCTACGTCCGGGCGGCACGATAGGTTTCACCGGCGCCGCTGCCTACCTGATCGAAACGAAACCCCCTCATTCCTGAATGAACAGCCGGCAGAGAGGGACAACACGCCCCGACGATGAGGCCGAGCGGGGAGGAACTGGCTGGGTGCCGGGCGCAGGGGCGCGATAGATCGTGCTCTCACCAGGTGAGAGCATGGCCGGAGCAATCGCATGAATTCACCGTGCTGCTGACCGATATCGACCTCGCGGCTGACGTCGTCCAGCGGCGAGCACGAGCCCGGTCTCGCCCCGCCGTCGGAGGAGGAGCAGCCGGTACTTACAACGGAGCCACACCGAGCCGCAGCAGGAGGTTTGCTATTTGCGAGCCACCCCGCAAATATGACCCGCCACCCGTCGCATCCACCAGCAGAGGACAGGCAATGGCCGTTACCACCTTCGACCGTGAAGCGTACTGGAGGCGCACCCTGCGCCGAACGATGCTCCTGCTCGCCATCTGGTTCCTCGCCGGTCCGGTAATGGGGATCCTGATCGCGGAGCCGTTGAACAGCTTCCGCATCGGCGGCATCCCCTTCGGCTTCTGGATGGCCCAGCAGGGATCGATCTACGTCTTCGTCGTCCTGATCTTCGTCTACGCCTGGCTGAGCGACAGGGCGGACCGCGAGGCCGGCGTGCACGAGACGCCGGAGACCACCCGCACCGGGATGGAGCACTGAGCGATGGGAATCCAGGAGTGGACCTACATCTTCGTCGGTGTCACCTTCGCTCTCTACCTGGGCATCGCCTACTGGAGCCGGGTGCGGACCACTGCGGGCTTCTATGTGGCCGGGCAGGGGGTGCCCACCGTGGCCAACGGCATGGCCACCGCGGCGGACTGGATGAGCGCCGCGAGCTTCATCTCCATGGCGGGGCTGGTCTCCTTCCTCGGCTTCGACGGCTCGGTGTACCTGATGGGATGGACGGGCGGCTACGTGCTGCTGGCGCTGCTGCTCGCGCCCTTCCTGCGCAAGTTCGGCAAGTTCACCGTCCCCGACTTCGTCGGCGACCGCTACTACTCGCGCACCGCGCGCGTGGTGGCGGTGATCTGCGCGATCTTCGTCTCCTTCGTCTACGTGGCGGGGCAGATGCGCGGGGTGGGGATCGTCTTCAGCCGCTTCCTCGAGGTCTCGGTGAACGTCGGGGTGGTCATCGGCATGGTGATCGTGCTCTTCTACGCGGTGCTCGGCGGGATGAAGGGAGTCACCTACACGCAGGTGGCACAGTACTGCGTGCTGATCTTCGCCTATCTGGTGCCGGCCATCGCCATCGCGATCTTCCTGACGGGGATGCCGATCCCACAGATGGCCATCGGCCAGGTGCTGCCGCTGCTCGACCAGATCTCGGTGGACCTCGGGCTGGCGGGATACAGCTCGCCCTTCACCAACATGAGCATGATCAACGTCCTCTTCATCACCATCGCGCTGATGGTGGGGACGGCGGGGCTGCCGCACGTGATCGTGCGCTTCTACACGGTGAGGTCGGTGAGCGCGGCGCGCTGGAGCGCGGGGTGGGCGCTGCTCTTCATCGCGCTGCTCTACACCACCGCTCCTACGGTGGCGATCTTCGCCAAGTACTACATGCTGAACGAGATGGTGGGACAGCCGGTCGAGGTGGTGCGCGCCATTCCCTGGGTGGCGAACTGGATCCAGACGGGGCTGATCCGCCTGCCCGAGACGGGGATCCTGACGGCCGAGCAGCTGCTCGCCGGGGTGGACCCGGACATCGTCGTGCTGGCGCTTCCCGAGATGGCGGCGCTCGCCCCCTACGTGGTGGGTCTGGTGGCGGCCGGAGGTCTGGCGGCGGCGCTCTCTACCGCCTCCGGGCTGCTGATCGTGGTGAGCAGCTCGATCGCGCACGACCTGTACGGCCGGATCATCAACCCGGAGGCCTCGGACGCGAAGCGCCTGCTGATCGGCCGCATCGCCATCGTCTTCGGCGTGCTGGTGGCGGGATACCTGGGCATCAACCCCCCCGGTTTCGTGGCGGAGGTGGTCGCCTTCGCCTTCGGCCTGGCGGCGGCGAGCTTCTTCCCGGTGATCGTGCTGGGGATCTTCTGGAAGCGCGCCAACAAGCAGGGGGCGATCTGGGGGATGACGACCGGCCTGGTCTTCACCGCGGTCACCATCGTGCTGATCCGCACGCCGCAGATCCTGGGCACGGTGCAGCCGGTCATCCCCGACTTCTTCGGGATCAACGCCCAGGGCGTGGGCACGATCGGGATGTTCCTCAACTTCGCCGTGACGATCATCGTCAGCCTGATGACCCCACCGCCGCCCGAGGAGGTGCAGGAGATGGTCGAGAGCATCCGCTACCCGCGGGTGATGCCGGCGGCGCGGCGCGTTCCCGAGGAGGCGGTGCAGGGCGCGGCGGGCGCCTGAAGTCACGGTGCGGGTCTGGAAAATCGCGACGGGCTGGGAGATCTCCCAGCCCGTTCGCGTTGTGGGGAGTGCTGGAACGCTTCTTGACAGCATGGGCAGCCTCACCACTGAGACAAGGAGAGAAGCGATGCGTCTACGGAGCTGCTTTTCGCTGCTCGCGGTCGCCCTGCTCGGCGCCTGCGCCGGGCCTGAGGGTCAGGAGGGTACAGCCGCCGGTGAGCCGACGGCTCAGCGTACGGTCGCGCTCCCCGCCTGCGATCCCGACAACGGCGGGCTCACCCTGCCGCAGGGCTTCTGCGCGCTGGTGGCGCACGAGGGGGTCGGCGCCGCGCGGCACATCGCGGTCGCGCCAGATGGACGTGTCTACGTGGCGATCCAGAACCGCCGCGGCCAGGAGGGACAGACGGAGCAGGGTGGAATCGTCGCGCTGCGCGACACCGACGGCGACGGCCGCCTGGACGAGCGCTCGGATCGCTTCGGCCCGGAGGGGGGAACGGGAATCGCCGTGCAGGACGGCTACCTCTACTTCGCCCCGAACACGTACGTGGTGCGCTGGCAGCTCGCCGATGCCGAGCTGCAGCCCACGGGTCAGCTCGACACGGTGGTGAGCGGCTTCCCGGAGCAGCGCAGCCACGCCGCCAAGCCGCTCGCCTTTGACGGCCGCGGCAGCATGTGGGTGACGGTGGGTGCCCCCTCGAACAACTGCGGCGGCGAGACCGACCGGCAGCAGGGCGCCCGCGGGCAGCGGCCCTGCCCGGAGCTGGAGCGGGCGGGGGGGGTCTGGCGCTTCGACGCCAACCGCACGGGACAGCGGCAGCAGGATGGAGAGCGCTGGGCGACGGGGCTGCGCAACGCGCTGGCGCTGGGCTTCAACCCCGCCGACGGCCAGCTCTACGCCGGCGCCCACGGCCGGGACCAGCTCGACGTCATCGCGCCGCAGCATTTCACGCCGCAGCAGAACGCCGAACTACCCTCCGAGGAGTTCGTCCGCCTGGAGCGTGGCGACAACTACGGCTGGCCCTACTGCCACCACGATCCCCAGCAGAACCGGCGGGTGCTCGCGCCCGAGTACGGCGGCGACGGGCAGGCGGCCGGCGACTGCGAGCAGTACGGGGCGCCGCTGACCGCCTTCCCCGCGCACTGGGCGCCGCAGGATCTGCTCTTCTACAGCGGTGAGCACTTCCCCGAGCGCTACCGTGGCGGCGCCTTCATCGCCTGGCACGGCTCCTGGAACCGCGCGCCCGAGCCGCAGCGCGGCTACAAGGTGACCTTCCAGCCGATGCGCGGCGGCGGCGCCGCCGGGGAGTACGAGGTGTTCGCCGACGGCTTCGCCGGCAATCGCCCGCTCCAATCCCCCGGGGAGGCCGAGCACCGCCCGATGGGTCTGGCGCAGGCGCCGGATGGCACCCTCTACATCGTGGACTCGCAGAAGGGCAGGATCTGGCGGGTGCTCTACACGGGAGGAAGCTGAAGGTGGAGGAGATCCGCATCCGCTCGAGCCAGCGCAGCCAGATGATCCCCATCACCGACGAGCTGCAGGCGCTGGTCGAGCGCAGCGGTGTGCGCGAGGGGGTGCTGGTCGCGCAGAGCCTGCACACCACCGGCGCGCTCACCATCAACGAGAACGCCGATCCCGACGTGGTGCACGACCTGCTCTCGAAGCTGGAGCGGATGGCTCCGCATGAGGAGCCTTTCTACCGCCACGCGGAGGGGAACAGCGACAGCCACATGAAGACCAGCCTCTTCGGCCCCTCGCTGGTGGTGCTGGTGAGCGAGGGGCGGCTGGTGCTCGGCACCTGGCAGGGGATCTTCTTCTGCGAGTTCGACGGGCCGCGCGAGCGGCGCATCGCGGTGCAGCTGCTGGGGAACCGGGGATAGGGAAGCGGAGGAGCCCCCGCCTCATGGCGATTCTTCCGGCGGCGTCCTACCTGGGTACGATGGTGCGCCTGGTGGCGAAGGCGCGCAGAGCCCGCGGCGGGAACCCCGGCCTCCCGCGTGAGCGGCTGGCTGTCGAGCGCTCCGGGATCCGCGTCTCGCCGCGCCAGTTCGCCCGCTTCCTGAGGGTGACGGACGGAGAGGCGCTCGGCGCGTTCCAGGAGCCGGAGGCGCTGCTCTCTCCCATCGTCCCGGCGCTCTGGGAGGCCGCCCTCGGCCTGGAGCTGCTCGCGCAGCCGCAAGCCCCACCGATTCCGGCCGGGGTGCTCCACGCCGAGAGCGAGTGTCTTCCACTGCGCCCCCTGCGCCTGGCGGACAGCGTGCGCTGCCGTGTCGAGATCGAGCGCGCCGAGCCGGACCGGCGCGGCACGCGCCTCCACCTGCTCAGCCGCAACTGGAACGCTCCGGGGCAGCTCTGCTCGGAGAACCGCATGGTGGTGCTGCTGCGCAGCGCGGCCGGCGACGCCTCGTCCGAGAGCGCTCGCGGCGACCGCACGCGCCGGCGCGAGGAGGAGGACGAGGTTCCCCTCTGGCAGGAGATCGCTCGCTGGTCGCTGCGCGGCAATCACGGCCGCCGCTACGCCCGCGTCTCCGGCGATTACAACCCCATTCACCTCTGGTCGCTGACGGCGCGCGCCTTCGGCTTTCGCCGCCCCATCCTGCACGGCTTCTGCATCGAGGCGCTGGTCGCGCACGCGCTGATCGCCCACCGCTGCGGCGGCGATCCGACGCGGCTGCGCCGGCTGCAGATCACCTTCCGCGCCCCCCTCCTGCTTCCCTCCAGGGTCTCGCTCCGGATCGGCGAGTCGCCACGGGGGTGGCGCTTCCAGCTGCTGGGAACGCCGAAGAACGCCTCCGAGAAGGTGTGTGCCGAGGGGGCCTTCGTCGGCGGATAGCGGCCGCACCCCTGCCCCAAAACGGTGAGTCTCTGCACAAATGCTGTGCAAACATCCCATCACCATTGTGCATCAAGAATTTATAAGTCGTTGGGAGAATGCAGTTTAGCTAGTAGTGCCACTTTGGACCACCCTGTGCATTACGGAGGGCCATCAGCGAAACGGCACCTTTACTTTCTTGCACAGGGAGATAGCATGCGTCGGACTCTTCTCGTACTTGCGATTGCCGGCCTGGCCGCCTGCGACAACGTCAACGAGCCGCTGGCGCCTGCGACCAGCGATGCCTCGTTCCTGCTGAGCGGCACGGCGTCGAACCTTATCCCCGGCCGCTACATCGTCACCGTGGCGGACGATGCCGATCCGGCGCTGGTGGCGCTGGACCACGGGATCGCTCCGCTCTTCGTCTACGAGAGCATCCTCACCGGGTTCACGGGCGACATCACGGATGTAGTGCTCCAGGCTCTCCGGGGCGATCTGCGGGTGACGATGATCGAGCAGGACGCGAAGGTCACGATGGCGGCGGTGCAGTCGAACGCCACCTGGGGGCTGGACCGCATCGACCAGCGCGCGCTGCCGCTGGATCTGAGCTACACCTACAACCACACCGGCGCCGGCGTCACCGCGTACATCGTCGACACCGGCATCCGCTACGACCATGAGGAGTTCGGGGGTCGTGCCTCCTTCGGCTTCGACGCCTTCAACGACGGCCAGAACGGCAACGACTGCCAGGGTCACGGCACTCACGTCGCCGGCACGGTGGGCGGCAAGACCTGGGGCGTGGCGAAGAACGTCAACCTCGTGGCGGTGCGCGTGCTCGACTGCGGCGGCAGCGGCTCCTTCTCGGGCATCATCGCCGGGATGAACTGGATCGCGGAGAACGGCGCCCTGCCGGCGGTGGCGAACATGTCGATCGGTTCGCTGATCCCGCAGCGGAGCGCCACGGTGGACGCCGCGTCGCGGAACCTGATCGCCTCGGGTGTGACGCTGGTGATGGCGGCGGGTAACGGTGTGCCGAACGGCGGGGCGGGCATCGACGCCTGCAACAACGCGCCGGGCGGGCTTCCGGAGGGGATCACGGTGGGTGCCAGCGACAGGTCGGACACCAAGACGACCTGGTCCAACTGGGGCGACTGCGTGACGCTCTTCGCTCCGGGCAGCGGCATCGTCTCGGCCTCGCACACCAGCACCAACGGGAGCAAGAGCAGCAGCGGCACCTCGATGGCCTCGCCGCACGTGGCGGGAGTGGCGGCCCTCTACCTGGAGCAGGCGCCGCAGGCCGCGCCGGCCACGGTCAAGAGCGCGCTCGTCGAGGCTTCGACCAAGAATGTGGTGCAGCTCTCGCTGAGCACGAACAACCACCTGCTCCACAGCCTGGTGGTGGCGCCGCAGCCGGCGCCCATCGAGACGGGCAAGAAGCCCTGCAACCCGGGGATGAAGAAGAAGGGCAAGTGCTGATCGAACGAGCACACGCCTGAGCGGTGAGAGAGGGGCGGGCCGGGATATCTCCCGGCCCGCCTCATTTCATCGGGAGAATCCGCCGGGCGGGATAAATACGGCGCACGGCCCGCAACCTGCACGGCACGCCGAGGCGCCGCGTCCGATCTCTCGCCCGGGAGGAACCATGCAGTCCCTCGCTCGCTCTTTCGTCCTGCTGACGCTTCTGCTCGCGATCGTGTCCTGCGGGCCAACCCGGCGAGGTCCGGCGGCCGGTGAGCCGCGGACCGCCGTCGAGGTGGAGAACCGAAACTTCCTCGACATGCGGATCTACGTCCAGCGCGGCTCACAGTGGGTACGGCTGGGGACGGTGACGGGGCTGAGCACACAGGTGCTGCCGATCCCCTCCGGCCTGGTCTTCGGCGCCACCCCGCTGCGCTTCCGCGCCGATCCCGTGGGTGGCCGGGCGACACCGATCAGCCAAGAGATCACCATCTCTCCCGGAGATCAGGTGCGGTTGGTGATCCCCAACTACTGACGCCGCTCCCCCGCGGTCACTGCGGCGCCAGCATCATAGTGAGCTGCCGCCCCTCGAGCCGGTCGTTACGCGCCTCCACGGTAGCCAGATCGTCAAGCACGTCGACCACCTGATCGAGCACCTCCCGCCCCAGCTCGGGGCGCCGCAGCTCCGGGCCCCGGTAGCGGACGGTGACCTTTACCTTCTTCCCCTTCTCGAGGAAGCGGCGGGCGTGCCCGACCTTGACGTTGAAGTCATGCTCCCCGGTCGCCAGACGGAACTTGACCTCCTTGACTTCCACCGTGTGCTGGCGCTTGCGGGCCTCCTTCGCGCGCTTCTGCTCCTCGTACTGATGCTTCCCCCAGTCCATCACCCGGACAACGGGCGGACGGGCGGTGGGCGCGACCTCGACCAGGTCGAGTCCGCGCTCGCGAGCATTGTCGCGGGCGACCGACAGCGGCACGATGCCGAGCTGCTCTCCTTAGGGGGTGATGAGACGGACGGGGCTGACGCGGATCTGATCGTTGATGCGTGTCCTGGCGATGATCTCCTCCTGTGGTGGGGTCGATGTCCTGGTCCTGCGGAGCACTATGCTCCCCAGCGTATGCCAACGCAAGGAACGCTCCGGCACACAATGCCGGATTTGCCTGCCCCTTGACGGCTCCCCACGACCGGCCGATCCTTCCGGTGAACACCCCCTATTGCGCGGGAGCGAATCCTCTCATCCTTTGCGAGAGCTGACATGAAATCTTCATCCGCTGTTAGCGGCAGTGAAAGCAACGTCCGCGAGCTGCTGCGCCGGGAGGTCGATCCGGAGGAGTACCACGCGATCCGCGAGCTGTGGAAGACGCACTCCATCGCGGAGGACAACCGCGACATCCCCGGCCTGATGTCCACCCTCACCGAGGACTGTGTCTACGAGGTGGTCTCCACCGGCCACCGGTGGCACGGCAAGGAGGGGGCAACGAGCTTCTACACGCAGCTCCTCACCGCCTTTCCGGACATCCACTTCGATCTGACCAACATCGTCATCGGTCCACAGGGAGTCTTCGAGGAGGCACATGTCACCGCGACGCACCGCTGCGACTGGCTCGATCTCCCCGCCAGCGGCGAGCGTGTCGAGTTCGACGTGACCATCTTCTTTCCCTGGGATCCGGAGCGCAGGCTCTTCCGCGGCGAGCGGGTCCACTTCGATTCCGGCCGTGTCCGGCGCTAGCGGGATGTTGCGCCGGCGGTGGCTCGGCGCGCTGCTGCTCCTCTTCCCTCTGCTCGCCGCTTGCGGAGCGGCACGGGCGGGTGGCGGCTCCGCGTCCGGCTTTCGCGTCGACGAGGCGACGATCGCCGGGATCCATCAGGAGATGCGGGCCGGCCGGCTCACCGCGCGTGCGCTGG
>JBPCIT010000348.1:0-4642 GCA_051006015.1 Longimicrobiaceae bacterium | reverse complement strand
GCGGCGTCCGCGTACGCGGTCGCCAGCTCAGGCGGAGTGAGCGGCCGCACCAGCGGGGCCGCGTCCTCGGCGGCGGGCAAGCGCTCGGCGGCATCGAGCAGCGCCTCCGCGATCCAGGGCCGATCCGGGGGCGCCTCCGCCGCCATCCCGGTGAAGCGCTCGCGGATCGCTTCCGGCGTAATGTCGAGCCGGCGCATGGACTCCTCCGCGCGGGCGACCGCAGCGCGGGCCTCCACCTCCGTGCTCGTCGCCTGAACCGCCGCGAGGTCCTGACCCATACGGATCGCGTGTGCCACCGCCGCACCCCCCTCGCCGAGGCGACCGGAGGCGAGCGCACCTGCCACACCCCGCTCGATCTGTGGGCGGAAGACCCGGACACCCACCAGCACCAGCCCGATCAGCAGGAACACCGTCCCGATCACGCGCAACGGCATCACATCGGCGCGGCGTACAGGGCTCTCCCTCTTCCCGCGCGCCGCCAGCCAGAAGGCCGCCGCCGCGATGGCGAAGCTCAGCACCGTGCTGCCGAGCGAGGTCAGCACCGCCAGGAGCAGCAGGTCCAGCGACATCGCCACGCCGCGCCGCCAGGGACGCGCCAGCGGCAGGCCGAGCAGGTGCGGCGCCACCACGAACGCGTCGGGGGTGATCCGCTCCCGCGGGTCTGTCTGGGGGTGAGGCTCGATCTGAGCCATGAAGCTCTGCGCGCGAGGAAATGGCTACGCTCGGGCAGTGATCTTGCCCGGCGGCCTCGTTGCTCCCGCGCGCAATCTGCACTGCGAGGCCCCGCGCGCAAGCCGCAGCGGCGCGCGGGGCCAGCGGAAAGGGTCTGGTGATCGCCAGCAGCCGCCGGGCAGAGGGAGGTTCCTACGAGTGGCTCATCCTGGCTCCGCGTTGCTGCTTCGTACTCCCGTACTTCCGTACTCACGCACTTCGTAGTTCCGGCAGCACCCGCTCGCCGAAGACCTCGATGAAGCGCTCCTGTTCGAGGTTGACGTTGTGGAGGATGAGCTGCTCGAAGCCCAGCTCCAGGTCCTCGCGCAGCCAGTCGAGGTGGCGCTCAGGATCGGCGGAGATGCGCACCATCGGCTCCAGCTCGTCCGGCTGCACCTGCTTGGCGAGCGCATCGAAGTGCTTGGGCGTGCGCAGGTCGGCGAGCACGGGGCTGTCGAAGATGTTGGCCCGCCACTGCTCCCACGCTCCATGCCTGGCCTCCTCCTCGGTGGCGGCGTAGGAGAGCTGCACCTTGAGGAAGATCGGCTTGCCCTCGCCGCCGCCCTCACGGAAAGCCTCGACCACCGGACGCTGCTCCTCCGGCGGACGGGAGGCGGTGATCAGCGCATCCGCCCATCCCCCCGCCCAGCGCGCGGTCTCCTCGGTGATGGCGGCGGCGACGAGCAGCGGCGGGCGCTCGGGGCGGGTGTAGAGCTTCGCCTCTTCGACCGTAATGTGGCCGCGATGGGTGACGGTCTCGCCGGCCCAGAGGGCGCGCATCACCTCGGCGCACTCGCGCAGCCGGGCGTTGCGCTCCTGCTTCGAGGGCCAGCCCTGGCCGGTGATCCCCTCGTTCAGGTACTGGCCGCTACCGATGGCGATCCAGAAGCGATCCGGGAACATCTCCGCCAGCGTGGCCGCTCCCTGCGCGATGATCGCGGGGTGGTAGCGCTGCCCCGGCGCGCAGACGACGCCGAAGGGCAGCTGCTGCGTCGCCTGCAGCGCCTCCCCCAGCCAGGTCCAGGCGAGGCCGCTCTCCCCCTGCTCCTCCGTCCAGGGGTGGAAGTGGTCCGAGGAGAGCGCGCCGGTGAATCCCGCCCGCTCCGCCGCCTGCACCAGATCGAGCAGGCGGCTGGGAGCGAACTGCTCGTGCGAGCAGTGGTAGGCGATGCGCGGCATCAGCGGGTCGTGGCCTTGCCGGTTGGCGCCAGCACCTCGCCGGTGTAGTAGCGCCCGTCCGCCGAGGCGAAGAAGACGTATGAGGGTGCGATGTCCGCCGGCTGCGCCGGGCGGCCCCAGTAGGTGTCCTCGCCGAACTCCTTGACGTGCTCCTGCGGGAAGGTCGAGGGGATGAGCGGCGTCCACACCGGCCCCGGCGCCACGCAGTTCACGCGGATCGCCTTCTCGGAGAGGCTCTCTGCAAGCGCCTTGGTGAAGGTGTGGATGGCGCCCTTGGTGGCCGAGTAGTCGAGCAGCTTCGGGTTGCCCTCCATCGCGGTGACGGAGCCGGTGTTCAGGATCACCGAGCCCTTCTTCAGGTGCCGCAGCGCCGCCTGCACCATGTAGATGTAGCCGTAGATGTTGGTGCGGAAGGTCCGGTCGATCTGCTCCTCGTCCAGCTCCTCGATCGAGTCGTACGACATCTGGTAGGCGGCGTTGTTGACCACGATGTCGAGCCGGCCGAACTCCTTCACCGCCTTCTGGACGAACTCCTCGCAGGCCTGCTTGCGGCGCACGTCGAACTTGTGGACGACGCAGCGGCGCCCCGCCTCCTCCACCCACCGGCGGGTCTCCTCGGCGTCCTCGTCCTCCATGTCATCGAGATAGCCGATCGCCACGTCGGCCCCTTCGCGCGCGAAGGCGATCGCCACCGCCCGGCCGATGCCGCTGTCTCCGCCGGTGATCACCGCCGCCAGCCCCTCCAGCTTGCCGGAGCCACGGTAGCTCTTCTCGCCGTGGTCAGCGGTGGGCTTCAGATCCTCCTCGGTGCCCGGCCACTCCTGCTCGGGGACATCGTCGGCGGGGGTAGGGCCCTTCGTCGGGTCGCGCTCTTCTGGCATGGTAAAGCTCTCCTGCGTCATACGTTGGATGTGTATCGCTCCGGCTCTCGCGGCAGCACCCCTGGTCGGATCTCCCCCGCTGGGATGGGACCGGGCGGCCAGTCAGCCGTTGCACAAGGCGTACCGGCTGGGGGGGCCTGTGCTGGCGCGGGAGATGAAGCGGAAGAGGCGACTGCTGGCAAGTTCGTGAGGAGAAGGGGCGCCCCTCTCCCTCACCCCGCGCCCCGAATGGCCTGTGCATTCCCCATAACTGCCGCGGTGCGACACAACCGAGCCGATAAGTGACCCGACAGAGAGCTGCGGCCGTCCTGCCGGAGGGAACGGCGCGTCCAGAGGACGCCTGCAGTTCTCTGCCTGGGGTCTCGTACCCTTGGTGACGGGCCAGGCCGCGAGATGTTGGGAATGCATCGTATACTCGGGAGAGAGGTGTGAGCCCCAGCGAGCGTGGTGACGGCCGGGAGAGGAAGTTCGAGCCAGCGTCTGCCTCACCCAGCACCTCCTCCATTGACATTCTCGCACCGCGGATACATTCTTCCCCTCAACAATTCAGGGGAAGCCTCGATTCACCCTCCCTCGTCACTTTCATGAGCGATTCCAACCTCCAGCTCCTGCAGGGTACCCTCGACATGCTGGTGCTCAAGGCGCTGATCTTTGGAGCGCAGCACGGCTACGCCGTGGCGCGCTGGATCCGCGACACCACCGATGGCACGCTCGAAATCGAGGAGGGAGCGCTCTACACCGCGTTGCACCGCATCGAGAAGCGCAGGTGGCTGACCTCGGAGTGGGGCGTCTCGGAGAACAACCGTCGCGCGAAGTACTACGCACTCACCGATGAGGGGCGGCGGCAGCTCGCGGCGGGGGCGCAGAGCTGGACCCGCTACGCCGAAGCGGTCTTCAAGGTCCTTCAGACCCCGGAGGTGGCAGCGTGAGGAGTGATCGCTTCGCCGGCATCCGGCGCGTGTTACGGATCCGCAGCGTGGAGCGGGATCTGGACGACGAGCTTGCCTTCCACTACGAGCAGACGGTAGAGGAGCTGACGCAGAAGGGAATGTCGAGGCAGCAGGCGCTGGAGGAGGCGCACCGCCGCTTCGGCAATTTGCACCACTATCGGCGGGAGATGGAGAAGCTGGACCGTCGTGCCGAGACCTCGCGTCTCTGGGGGATGGGGTGGCAGGACGCGCGCTACGCCTTCCGACGGATGGGCCGCGCGCCCGGGTTCACCGCGGCCGTCGTGCTCACCTTTGCGCTGGGAATCGGCGCCAACGCCACCATGTTCGGGATCATCGATCGCCTGCTGCTGAGGCCGCCCGCTCACATCGTGGAGCCGGAGTCGGTGCAGCGTCTGGTGGCGGAATACCTGAGCCCGGTCACCGGCACCCAGGAGATCGATCGGGTGATGGCGTACCCGGACTACCTGGACTTTTCGCGCGCCGCCTCCTTCTCCTCGGTGGCGGGTTACTCGGGGCGGCGGCTGACGGTCGGCGAAGGAGAAGGCGCACGGCAGCTCGATGCCACTCTGGCCACCGCCAACTTCTTCTCGCTGCTCGGCGTCCGCCCGGCGCTGGGGCGCTTCTTCGGTCCGGAGGAGGATGCGGTCGGCGCGGAGGGGGTGGCGGTGATCAGCTGGGCACTCTGGCGCGAGCAGTACGGAGAGGACCCGTCGGTGCTCGGGGCGAGCCTCGATTTCGGCTACGGTCCCTATACCATCGTGGGGGTCGCGCCCCGGAACTTCACCGGAGTCGATCTCGAGCGGGTGGACGTGTGGCTGCCGCTGCACACCGCGCTGAGCCAGATGCTGGGTGGCGCCGCCTGGGAGCAGCGGACCACGAGCCGCAACTTTTACTGGCTCGCCGCTGTAGGGCGGCTCGCGC
>JBPCIT010000347.1:0-20679 GCA_051006015.1 Longimicrobiaceae bacterium | reverse complement strand
CGAGGAGCTGCTCGCGCAGGGCGGCCTCTACCGTCACCTGCACCAGCTGCAGTTCGCGGCTGACGAGCCGGCCGCGCTGCTGCCCGCGCAATGACTCTCACACCCGGTTTATAGATCGCATGCAAGTACCCTTGCTGGACCTTACCGCTCAGCACCGGGCGATCGCCGGTGAGGTGCAGAGCGCCGTGCAGGCAGTGATCGACGAGCAGCGCTTCATCCTCGGCCCGGTGGTCGAGCAGTTCGAGGCGGACGTCGCGGAGTACCTCCGCCTTCCGCATGCGATCGGCTGCGCGAGCGGCACCGATGCCATCCTCCTTTCGCTGCGCGCGCTGGACGTGGGTCCGGGCGACGAGGTGGTGACCACACCCTTCACCTTCTTCGCCACGGCCGGCGCGATCCACAACGTGGGCGCGCGCCCCATCTTCGCGGACATCCAGCCGGACACCTTCAACCTCGATCCCGCCGCCGCGGAAGCGGCGATCACCGAGCGCACCCGTGCGGTGATGCCGGTGCACCTCTTCGGGCAGATGGCGGAGATGGAGGCGTTCCGCTCCCTCGGCGACCGTCGCGGCGTCGGCATCGTCGAGGACGCCGCGCAGGCGATCGGGGCGCGGCAGCGCACCGCCGCGGGGGAGTGGATCACCACCGGCACGCTGGGCGACACCGGCACCCTCTCCTTCTTCCCCTCCAAGAACCTGGGCGGCTTCGGGGACGGCGGGATGGTCGTCACCACCCGCGACGACCTGGCGGAGCGGCTGCGGCGGCTGCGCGTGCACGGCGGCCGGCAGATGTACCACCACGAGGAGGTCGGCTACAACTCGCGACTCGACGCGCTGCAGGCGGCGGTGCTCTCCGCCAAGCTGCCCTACCTGGAGGAGTGGAGCGCCGGGCGCCGCGCCAACGCGCGCTTCTACGACGAGGGGCTCGCCGAGCTGCCGGAGGTGGTCACGCCGGTGGTGCGCCCGGAGAACGAGTCCATCTTCAACCAGTACACCATCCGCGTGCTGGGCGGCAGACGCGATGCGCTGGCGGAGTTCCTCAAGCAGCGGGGGATCGGCAGCTCGATCTACTACCCGGTGCCGCTGCACCGGCAGCAGTGCTTCGATTATCTCGGCTGCGCGGAGGGTGACTTCCCGGAGAGCGAGCGCGCGGCGCGCGAGGTGCTCTCGCTCCCCATCTACCCCGAGCTGACGGGCGAGCAGCTCGCCTACGCGGCCGAGGGGATCCGCCGGTTCTTCGGCAGGTGATCCTCCGCTCGCGTGCGACCCGGCTCGTCGGCGCGGCCCGTGGTCCCGGCCGGGCTGGGCAGCGGCGATGTTCATAGTCGCGCACAACGGGGCGCACGTCTGGGGCGGCGCGGAGCGCGCCGTGGCCCTGCTGCTGGCGGGGCTGGCCGCGCGTGGCCATCGCGTGCTGCTCTGCTGCAACGACCCGATGGTTGCGGAGCGTGCCGCTGCACTCGGCGTCCCCACGGAGCTGCAGCCGCTCGGCGGCGATGTCGCGGTACACCACGCACTGCAGTTCGCGCGGATGCTGCGGCGGCACCGGCCCGATGTGCTGCTGATCGGCACCTTCAAGAAGATGTGGCTCGCCGCACTGGCCGCTCGCCTGGCCCGGGTGCCACGGGTGGTGGCGCGCGTCGGCCTGGAGACGGACACGCCCCGCAGCTGGAAGTACCGCGCGGTGCTCGGCCGCTGGGTGGATGCGGTGGTGGTCAACGCCGCGCGCATGCGTCCGGCGTACGTCGCGCTCCCCGGCTGGAGCGACGGTCGGGTCACCGTCATCTACAACGGCGTACGGAGGCCTGCGCAGAGCCGTCCGCCGGGAAGCGTGCGGCGCGAGCTGGGCCTCGGACCCGAGGTGCCGCTCGTGGGAGCGGTGGCGCGCCTGGCGCGGCAGAAGCGCCTCGACCGTCTGCTCGATGCTCTCGCGCTGCTCCCCGCCGACGTCCACTGCCTCCTGGCCGGCGATGGTGAGGAGCGCAAAGGGCTGCAGGCGCACGCGCGGGCGCTGGGGCTCGGCTCGCGCGTTCATTTCCTGGGCGCCCGCACCGACGTCGGCGATGTGCTCGAAGCGCTGGATGTCTTCGTGGTCAGCTCGGACCGGGAAGGGATGAGCAACGCGATGCTCGAAGCGCTCGCGGCGGGGACTCCCGTGGTGAGCACTCCGGTCAGCGGGGCGGAGGAGGCGCTCGAGCCGCTGCCGGACGGAAATCCACCGGGAGAGGTCGTGGATCTCGATCCCACTGAGATTGCCGCCGCCATCGGCCGTCTGCTGGGCGATTCGGAACGGTTGCAGGCGATGAGTGCAGCGGCCGCGCGGCGCGGCCGGGAACGCTTCAGCTTCGAGAGGATGCTCGACGGCTGGGAGACGGTGCTCCGCGGCACGGGGACCGCCTGAGCAAGCCGCCATGCGATCGCTCCTCGTCACGCGCGACTGGCCGCCGCACCCGGGCGGGATTTCCCGGATGTACATGGAGTTGTGCCGCCGCTTCCCCACGGGCGCGGTCGAGGTGTCGGCACCCGCGCTCCCGGAGGGCGCTGAGGAGGCCGCCGTACCGGGCGTCGTGGTGCACCGGATGCCGTTCGGGTTCAAGCGCGCCCGCACCGCTTTTTCAGTGGCGTACTGGACGGCGTGGACCGCGGCGAGGGTGCGGCGGGCGGAAATCGACGTGCTGCAGGTGGGCAACATCCGCCCGACGGGTTACATCGGCCGGGTGCTCCGGCACCGGGTGCCGTTCGTGATCTATGTGCACGGCCTCGACCTCTGGCGCGTGGAGCGGGAGGCGGCGGCGTCCACAGCACGACGCCGGACAACAGCCGGGATCATGGGCGGCGCAGCCGCGATCATCGCGAACTCCGGTCCGATCGCGGCGCTCACACATGACGTCCTCCGGCAGCTCGGCGTCGAACCGGGCGATCGGGTGCGCGTGGTTCACCCGGGCGCGGACCCGGCGAGGTTCCGTCCCGACTCGCCGGGAGGCGGCGAGTGGCGCCGGGAGCTCGGGGTAGAGGGCCGGATGGTGGTGCTCACGGTCGCGCGGGTCATGCCGCGCAAGGGGGTGGATACGGTGATTGCAGCGCTGCCGAAGATCGCCGCATCATTTCCGGAGGTGGTTTACGTCGTCGCCGGCGGCGGACCGGACCGGGAGCGGCTGGCGCGGCTCGCGGCGGCGGCGGGAGTGCTCGACCGGGTGCGCTTCGTAGGGATCGTACCGGAGTCGCGGTTGGCCGGGCTGTATGCTGCCGCCGACGTCTTCGTGCTGCCGGCGAGGGAAGAGCGGGCGGAGGATGAAATCGAAGGTTTCGGCATCGTGTACTGCGAAGCTGCGGCTGCCGGCCTGCCGGTGGTTGCTGGGAAGAGTGGCGGTGTGCGTGACGCGGTTCGCGACGGCGAGACGGCACTGCTGGTTGCGCCCGAGGTCGGCCCGGTGAACGAGGCACTCTCCCGGTTGCTGGCGGATGCGGCGCTGCGGCAGCGGCTGGGCGAGGCGGGGCGGCGGGCGGTCGAAACGTACTATAACTGGGAGCGGGCGGCGCGGGAGGCGTGGTCGGTGCTGGAGGAGGTAGCGGTCCGGTGAGCCTCCGCTACCCCGCCGACCGCGTCTGCATCGTCCTGCTCACCGGGTTGGGCGATGTGGTACACGGGCTCCCCGTCGCCAATGCCCTCAAGCGCGATGATCCCCGGCGCCACCTCACCTGGGTCGTCGAGCCGATGCCCGGTGAGGTCTTACGGCACCACCCGGCGATCGATGAGATCGTCGTTTTTGAGAAGCGGCGCGGCTGGCGCGGTGTGCGCGACCTCTGGAGGCAGCTGCGGGCGCGCCGCTTCGACCTGACACTGAACCTGAACATCTACGCCAAGAGCATCTTCCCGACCCTGTTGTCGGGTGCGCCGCACCGTCTGGGGTTCGAGCGAGCCCGCACGCGCGACGGCGTCTGGCTGGCCTCGAACCACCACCTGGATCCCCGGCCGCGGTGGCACACGCAGGAGATGTTTCTCGAGTTCCTCGACCACCTGGGCCTGCGGGATTATGCGGTCGAGTGGCGCATCACCTTCACGGAGGAGGAGCGCCGGGCGCAGGCGGAGTTCTTCGGGCGTCTCGACGGCCGCCGCGTGGCTGCGCTGGTGGTCGCCTCGGCGCGCGCGGAGAAGGACTGGTTCGCGGACCGGTGGGCGGCCGTCGCGGACGCGCTCGAGCGCGACTTCGGCTATCAGGTACTCCTGGTCGGCGGACCCTCCGAACGGGAGCGGCGCATTGCGCACGAGATCCAGGAGCGCTCCCATGCACAACTGGTCCCGGCGCTGGGCGAGGGGGTGCGGCGCATCGCCTGGACGCTGAAGGGGAGCGACCTGGTGATCGCTCCCGACACCGGGCCGCTGCACATCGCGCGTGCACTCGAGGTGCCGGTCATCGGCCTCTTCGGGCATACCAACCCGCTGCGCGTGGGGCCGTGGCAGAGCTTCGCGGGCCTGTGGGTCGATCGCTACCACGACGAGGGGGTCGAGCCGAACGCCAGCGAAGACGCCGGGAGAGCGGGTCGGATGGAGCGCATCACGGTGGATGACGTCCTCGATCGCGTGCAGCGAGCCATGGCCCGGTACGGCGGGACGGCGCCACGCCATCGTCCGGGTAGCTGATGCCGGCGCCCTCCTGGAAGCACCGCGCCGAGTACGGCCTTGCCCGCGCGCTGCAGTCGCTGGTGACGACGCTCCCGGAGGGCGCGGCGGAGCGGCTGGGGCGGGGGGTCGGTGCGCTCGTCCACTCGCCGCTGGCGATCCGCCGCGGCGTCGCGGAGGAGAACCTGCGGCGCGCCTTTCCGGACGCCTCCGAGGAGTGGGTCGAGCGCACCGCGCGCGCGGCCTTTCGGCACCTGGGTCGCGAGTCGGCCGCCATCCTGCGCCTCTCGCGGCTGGATGCGCGGGCGATTGTCGAACGCACCGAGATGGAGGGGTGGGAGGCGCTGCAGGAGGGGCTCTCCGAGGGGCGCGGGGCGCTGCTCGCCACCGGCCACTTCGGCAACTGGGAGATCGGCGCCGCCTCCATCGCGGCGCGCGGCATCCCCATGGAGGCAGTGGTCAAGCGGCTGGCCAACCGGCTGGTGGATGCGCGGCTGGACGAGCTGCGCCGCCGGCTCGGGGTCGAGACCATCGACATGGGCGAGGCCCCGCAGCGCATCCCTCGCGCTCTGCGCGCCGGCCACGTCGTGGGCATGGTGGCCGACCAGGACGCTCGCCACACGGGAGTGTGGGTGCCCTTCTTCGGGCATCCCGCCTCCACCCACCGCGGACCGGCGCTCTTTGCCCTCCGCCTGCGTGCCCCGCTCTTCGCCAGCTTCGCGCGGCGGCTGCCGGGCCGCGGCGCGCGCTACCACATCCGCCTCGAGCGTCTGACGGTGCGCCGCACCACGGACATGGAGGCGGATCTGCGGCGCGTCACCGCCGAGCTGAACGAGCGCCTCGAGAGCGCCATACGCGCGCATCCCGAGCAGTACTTCTGGTTCCATCGCCGCTGGAAATCCGTGCCTCCCGCGGAACTCACACCTTAGGGTTCCGGTACTATCTCGCGGTGCAAACGAGGAACTCCGGGCTGCCATCGCACCCGTTCACCTACACGACTCCGTGCACGCGCCGGTGAGCGCGTGCACGAGCTTTCTGGAAGCTCCTTGATCTACATCTGTATTCCCGCATACAACGAGGCGCGGACGATTGGGGTGCTGCTCTGGAAGATCCGGCAGGTGATGACGGATTTTCCGCGCGACTACCAGCTTCTCGTTCTGGACGACGGCTCGAGCGACGACACGCAGGAGGTGCTCGCGCCCTATCTTCGCGTCCTGCCACTCGAGGTGCTGCGCAACGCGCGCACCGAAGGGTATGCGGCTTCCGTCGAGCGCCTGATCCGGGAGGCGGTGAGCCTCTCCTCGCACCCGCGGCGCGACGTGGCGATTACCCTGCAGGGCGACTTCACCGAGGCGCCGGACGACATCCCTGCGCTGCTCCGGCGCATCGAGGGAGGCGCGGACGTGGTCGGTGCGGTGGTGAGCGAGAGCGGGGAGGTGCCGCGGGCCCTGCGCTGGTCGCGCCGGGGCCTGCCATGGCTGCTCAGGGGCACCGTGCTGCCGGAGGCAATCGGCGATCCGCTCTCCGGCTTCCGCGCCTATCGGATCGCGGTGCTGAAGAAAGCGCTCGCCGAGCAGAACGGGAATGCGCTCCTCACGCGGGAGGGATGGGCCGCGAACGTCGAGCTACTGCTCGCCGTCGCCCCACACGCCCGCAAGACGGAGGCGGCCGAGATCTCGCTGCGCTACGACCGGCGCCAGCGGCCGACCCGCTTCCGCCCCTGGCCGACGCTGGTTGCGCTCTGGAAGCTTCCCCGCCGTGCCGCGCGCGCATCCACGGAGACAGCGCAGGCACCCGAGGTCTAGGCGAGGCTTCGACTCCCTGCCTCGAGTGTTATCCTTGAGATCTCTGAAGACGATTCTGGCTCCGCCGCTGCCATGCGCTGCTGGCGGGCCACTTACCATGAAGGCAGTCGATGGATCGAAATCTCTTGCTTCGTATCGTGGCGCCCGCCGTGATGCTCGTGCTCTTCCAGAGCGTCGCGCCGGGCGATTCGCTGGCGGTCCAGGTCGCCTCTTCTGAGGCGGCGAGCCTGCGCGGCACCAATCCGGCCAGGGTCCCCTTCGGTCCGGGGGAGCAAGCGACCTACCATGTCCGGCTGGGCGCGCTCGGCACCGTGGGCCGCGGGTCGATGCACGTCACCGGAATCGAGACGGTCGATGGCCGGCCCACCTACCGAACCCGTATGCAGATCTCCGGGGGAATCCCGCTCGCCCGCGTGGACGACAAGTTCGAGTCGTGGATCGACGTGGAGGGCCTCTTCTCGCGCCGCTACTGGCAGGACCAGAAGGAGGTGCGCTACGAGCGCCGCCGCGCCTTCGACTTCTTCCCCGAGCGCCGCGCCTTCCGGCGCACGGACACGGGGGAGACGGGGACGCTGCCGACCAACCGGCCCCTCGACGAGGTCTCCTTCCTCTACTACGTGCGGACGCTGCCGCTCGAGGTGGGGCAGACGTACACCCTCAACAACTACTTCAAGGAGGACGGCAACCCCGTCGTCCTGAGGGTGCTGCGCAGAGAGACCATTACCGTGCCTGCTGGTACCTTCCGCACCATCGTGGTGCAGCCGACCATTCGCACCCGCGGCCTCTTCGGTGAGGGCGGCGAGGCCGAAGTCTACTTCTCCGACGACGATCGCCGCATCCTGGTGCAGATGCGCAGCCGCGTGCGGCTGATCGGGTCGCTCAGCCTTCACCTGCAGGAGTACCGGGCGGGCGCGCCGCTCGCCGGACGCGCGTCGCGGTGAGCCACGACCCGCCGCAGGGGGAGGGGTCCGCCTTCGGAGAGATTCCGGAGGCGGACGTTTCATTTGCACGCACGCTTCCGGTCGCCGCGCGGCCGAACAAGGTGTCGGCGGAGCTCTTCGCCTCCCCGCCGCCGGCTCAGCCCGGGGAGCGCACCTTCGCTGCCTTCCTGCGCTCGCTCCCCCACGTCCTGGCGGCAGAGTCGCTGCTGGCGGTGGTGGATGCGGTGGCCGGCGCCGTCCGCGGCGGCCGCACGGTGCTCTGGATGCTCGGCGGGCATGTCGTCAAGACCGGCCTGACGCCGCTACTGATCGAGCTCATGCGGCGTGGTGCGATCACTCACCTGGCAGCCAACGGCTCCGCTGCGATCCACGACTACGAGATGGCTCGCTGGGGCGGCACCAGTGAGGATGTCGAGGCGGGTCTCGCGGACGGCACCTTCGGGATGGCGGAGGAGACGGGGCGCGACATGAACCTCGCGGTGCGGCGGGGGATGGAGGAGGGGTGGGGAATGGGGGAGGCACTCGCGCGCGACCTCGACGTCCGCGCCGATCTCGCGTTTCCGGAGCTGTCCCTGCTCCTGCAGTCCCGCCGGCTGGGTGTGCTCTTCACCCTGCACCCCGCGATCGGGGCGGAGATCATCCACCAACACCCCGCTGCTGACGGCGCCGCCCTCGGCGACACCGGACTCCGCGACTTCCGCCGCCTGGCCGCCGCTCTGCCGGGGCTGGATGGCGGCGGCGTCGTGGTCAATCTGGGCTCGGCGGTGATCATGCTCGAGGTCTTCCTCAAGGCGCTCACCATCGCGCGCAACCTCCACGCCGGCCGCCCGCGCGACTTCACCGCCTGCGACCTGGACATGCAGCGCCACTACCGCCCGCGCGTCAACGTGGTCGAGCGGCCAACTCGCTCCGGGGGCGGCCGCGGCTTCCAGATCACCGGCCACCACGAGATCCTTCTCCCGCTGCTGGCGTGGGGGATCGTCGAGCGTCTCGAGGAGCAGACTCGGCGCTCCGCAGAAAGCGGATCACCTCCTCGTTGAACTCCTCCGCGCAGTCGAACTGCGCCGCGTGTGAGGCACCCTCGATCCAGACGAGCCGCCCTCCGGGAAGCCCCGCCGTCAGCCGCCGCGCGAAGTCGCGCTCCACCACCGGGTCGCGCGTGCCCACCACCACCATTCCCGGCACCCGCACTCGCGGGAGCCGCGACAGCGGGTCGTGCTCCGCGCCCTTCCGCCAGGTCTTCCACACCCGTGTCGGACCCGCCCGCAGGTAGGCCATGCCCACGATCGCGAGCAGCTTCCACGGCTCCCGCCAGGCGTCGAGGAAGAGCCGCCACGCCTGCTTCGGCAGCCGCCCGGGCGATGGATCGCCCGTTGGCCCGATGAGTACCAGCGCGCGCACCCGGGCGGGTTCTCGCACCGCGAGCTCGATCACGCTCTGGCAGGAGAGCGAGTGCCCGGCGTAGGTGGCCGGGCCGAGCGCCAGGGCATCCGCCCACGCAGCCAGCGCCCGCGCCTGCTCGACGATCGAGAGCCCGCCCTCCGGCCCCTCCGTGCGGCCGAATCCCGGCAGATCGGGCGCGAGCACCCGGAATCCGGCCGCCGCGATCGGCGGTCCGTTACGGATCCAGTAGTCCGCGGAGACGCCGAGCCCGTGAACCAGCACCACCACTGGTCCCTCGCCCGCCTCGAAGTAGCGTACCTCCCACTCCCCCACGCGGACGCGGCGCGAATCCGCCCACGCGGCCGCGGCCGCGCCGAGCCGCGCCCCGTGCTCAGGCTCCGCGATCATTCGCCGATCTCCTCACCTGCCAGGAAGCGCAGCACCATCCGGTTGAAGTCGGCCGCGCGGTCCACCATCGGGTTGTGCGCCGCTCTGCCCAGCACCACCAGCCGCGCGCCGGGAATCCGGCTGCGGAACTCTCGCGCATGCTCGACCGGGACGAGCGTATCCCACTCTCCCCACACCACCAGGGTCGGCGCCTGGATGGAGGGGAGCAGCGGCCGTACGTCGTCGCGCAGGATGTGCATGGTCGCCTGCAGGATCCGCCGCGGACCCGTGGAGAGCGCGTCGCGCATGATGACCGGGATGAAGAACGGGTCTCCCCAGCGCCGCGGCGGCGCCACTCCGAGCGCGAACTGCGCCAGCGCCCGCGGCTGGAGGGGACGCGCGATACCGGCGGCATCGACCAGCACCAGCCGCTGCAGGCGCTCGGGATAGCGGGCGGCCAGGTGCACCGCGATCTGTCCCCCCATCGAGTGCCCGACCATGTGGGCCCGCTCCACCCCCAGCCGGTCGAGCCACTCGCAGAGCACCCGCGCGGCCTCCGGGATGCTCGGGACCCGACCGCCGCACCCGGTCCGCCCGAACCCCACCAGGTCCGGCACCAGCACACGGTATCGCCTCCCGAACGCGGCGAGGTTGCGGCGCCACCAGCGGGAGGAGCCCGAGAGGCCGTGCACCAGCGCGACGCATTCGCTTCCTTCGCCCACCTCCAGCGCGTGGATCGCGTGTTGCCCGACCCGTGTGACGATCCGCCGTGTCGGAAGCTCCGCCTCCACCAGAGGCCACGGGCGCGCTTCCTCCGCTGCGGGCGTCAGGCCCGGGAGATCGGAAGGAACATTCATTGCAATACAGCTCTCGGGAATCGCGTATTCGGCCTTCGCCGGGCAGCCGCGTCAGCACGATCGGGAGCGGTGAAGGCGTGCAAGCGCCGCGCCGTGGTTTCGCATCGTTTGGCACCGAAGCCAGTTGGCATGAGCAGCGATTTCCGCTATATTTTGTCGTTATTTACTGAATATAGCCGTTCCCCGATCGGGGGATACATGACGAGTCGACCTCACTGCGTGTGGGGGACGCAACTTCGATCCAGGAGGGATTTTGAGTCGCAACAGAGAGAACGGAAATTCGGCAGACCTCGGTCGCGCGCGTGATGAGCTTTTCAGTCACATTCATCGCTGTGGCGTGCTGAAGGCGACGGAAGAGCAGCAGATCGAGTGGATGGACGACACGATCGCGTACGTCGGGGAGCGTTACCCCGAGCTTTCGGAGGAACAGCTGGACGTGCTGCGGGTGATGGGGATGCGTTTCTGCCGCCCCGCCGTCCCGTACGGCAGCGAGTTCACCGCCAACAACATGCAGGGTGTAGAGGACGCCGCCAGCGAGGCGGCCGTCTAACTGCGCACTGCTCGGGGCCCCGGCACTGCCGGGGCCTCCTGTAGGATCCATGGACCCCGACATATCTATCACCACCCTTCTCTTCATCCTCGTTCTCATCGCGGCGAACGCTTTCTTCGTCACCACCGAGTTCGCCCTGATCGCCGTCCGTCGCAGCCGAATCGAACAGAGTGCCCGTGACGGGGACCGTGCTGCGGCTCGGCTGCTGGCCGCGCTCACCAGAGCGGAGGAGCTGGCGCTCGCCGCGCAGGTAGGCAGCAGTGCCGCGTCGCTCCTGCTCGGCTTTCTCGCCGCGCGGATCGGGCAGCAGCTTCTGGTGAGGATCGTGCCCGAGACCGGCAGCGTGGCGCTCGGCGCCGTGCGCTTCGATGGTACGCTGGCGCTGGCTGTGCTGCTGGCGATCTTCGTGGCGACCTGCCTGCACGTGGTCCTCGGCCAGCAGGTGCCGAAGTTCATCGGCATCCAGCGCGCCGAGTGGGTGCTCTCTCGTCTGACCCTGATACCCCTGCAGCTCTTCACCTTTCTCTTCCGTCCCGTCGTCTGGCTGCTCTCCCGGATGGTCAGCGGCCTGGCGCGGCTGCTCGGGCTGAGCCCGATGGGGTTCCATCCGCTGGTGCACACGCCGGAGGAGATCCGCCTGCTGGTGGCGCAGAGTCATGAGCAGGGGGTGGTCGAGGAGGACGAGCGCAAGATGATCCATGGTGTCTTCGAGTTCTCCGACACCGTGGCCCGCGAGGTGATGACGCCGCGCACCGACATGATCGCGGTTCCCCTCGATATCACGCTGGACGAGCTCATCCAGGTGGTGATCACCGAGGGGCACTCCCGTCTGCCGGTGTACGAGGGCAGCCTCGACAACATCGTGGGCGTGCTCCTGACCAAGGATCTGCTGCCGCTGCTCTGGCGGCCGGAGGAGAGGTGGGAGGCGTTCGACGTGCGGCGGCTCATGCGCGAGCCGTACTTCGTCCCCGATACCAAGCCGGTGGGCGACATCCTTGCGCAGTTCCGGCAGCAGAGCGTGCACCTGGCGATCGTGCTCGACGAGTTCGGCGGCACCGATGGACTGCTCACGATGGAGGATCTGCTCGAGGAGATCGTGGGCGAGATCAACGACGAGCACGATGTCGCCGAGCCCGACTTCTTTGCTACGCCCGAGGGGGACGTGCTGATGGATGGCGGCACACCGATCTCCGAGGTGAACGAGCGCTTCGAGCTGGCGCTGCCGGAGGAGGATTTCGACACCATCGGCGGCTTCATCTTCGGTGCGCTCGGCCGGGTGCCCGAGGTGGGGGATGTGGTGGAGGTTCCCGGCGCGCTGACGGAAACGCGCCTGCAGGTCGAGGAGGTCGAGGAGCGGCGCGTCACCCGCGTGCGCCTCACCCGCCTCGCACCCGTGACGGACCCCGCCCTCCGCCAGTAGCGCGCAGCCTGGCTCCCCTGCGCGCCACGCTCCGCGCGCCGGGGGTAGATGCAGGGCGGAATTCCCATTATACTCCATACGTACCATGCTGCTACGCCTTCCCGGTGCGGGCGGCTCCGGAGATGCTTGAGAGGCATGCTGGCAGCTTCCCGCGGCCCGCAGCTGTTTGTCCCAGCCTGACGAGAGATTTCATGGCGACTCCCTTCCTGAGCTCGGAGGACTTCGACGAGCGGGCGCATCAGCTCTACAACGCCGGCGAGTACGACGAAGCGCTGGAGGTGCTGCGGGAAGGGCTGCTCATCTATCCGGACGCCGTGGACCTGCACGTCGGGCTGGGTTACGTGAGGTTAGCCCGCGAGGAGTTCGCCTGGGCCCGCCACT
The DNA here is from genome assembly GCA_051006015.1 of Longimicrobiaceae bacterium. Taxonomy (GTDB): domain Bacteria; phylum Gemmatimonadota; class Gemmatimonadetes; order Longimicrobiales; family Longimicrobiaceae; genus JBPCIT01. The sequence goes on along the minus strand of JBPCIT010000347.1, from coordinate 8,335 downwards.
CCTTCTCGCAGGCGCTCGGCTTCGACGCCGAGCACGAGGATGCGTGGGTCGGGCTGGGGGAGGCGCTGCTCAAGTTCGGCGACATGGACGAGGCGCTCGACTGCTTCGCACGGGTGGACGAGCTCGGGGCGGAGGAGGATCTCGAGCTGGGGCTGGCGATCGGACGGGCGCTCTACCGTGAGGGCCTCTACTGGGAATCGAGCGAGCGCCTCACCGCGCTGGCGGCCCGCCACCCGAACTCCGCCGAGGCGCTCGCGGCGCTCGCCTATACCCTGCACGCGCTGGGGGACGAGCCGGGCGCCTGCCGTGCACTGCGCGGCGCGCTGCGCAACGATGCGGAATTCCACGAGGCGCGCATCTACCTCTCCCACCTCCTCTTCGAGCGGGGCGACCTGCGTGGGGCCCTCTCCGAGCTGGAATGCGTGCCGCCCCGCGAGCACTGGGATCCGCTCTCACTCTGGCGCACCATCGAGCTGAAGTGCTCGCTGGACGGCTGCGACGAGCAGGACCCGAGGCTCCACTCCTGGCGCACCCGCCTCACGGAGCTGAATGCCGAGCCGGACGCCATCGACCACCTCCTCGCCGAGGTGGAAGCGGCGTTCGAGAGCTCGCCGGTCGAGGGCGCGGCCTCGCTCTGCGTGCCGGGCGAGGGGGAGGGGGCGTGGGAGCGCGGCCACGTGCCACTCGGTCGTAGCGAGGCGGTCGCCGAGCCGGAGGTGCAGCTCCACCGTGTGCGCACCGCGGATGGCGCGGTCTTCACGGGAACCTGGGAGCAGATCGTGGTACACATGCGCGATACCCTTTCGGACCCGAGCGAGCCGCTCTCCGCCTTCATCCACCGGACCGCCCAGCGCATCCGCACCCTCACGGGACGCGATCTGCCCTGCGACGATCCGGAGACCTTTCTGCGGGAGAGCGCGCGTGTGGGGTTGCTCCGGATCGAGGCCTAAGGGGCGCGGGGAGATCGAGGGGGCGGGTAGGGATGAGCGTGCCGGGCGGTTCGGTGCTCCAGCCGCTGCGCGCGGCGAGCGATGCGCTGCGGATGCTCCGGCAGGGGCCGCCCGATCCGGAGGCGGCGCGCGCGGCGACTCTGCGGGTGATCGACGCGATCGAGGCGTCGCTGCGCCGCCTGCTGCGCGATGACCCCGATGCGTCCATCGAGCTGCGGGCGCTCGCGCCCGACGAGCTGGCACCCGAGCAGGTGGTCGCCGAGCTTCGCCAGCGCGATCGGATCGGCATCGAGTCGGCTGCCTACTTCCATGAGCTGCTCGGCATCCGCCGCCGGCTCGCGGAGGGATCCCCCGGCACCCCGCGCGACGCCGAGACCGCGCTGCGCGCGGCGGAGCGGCTCGAGCGCGAGGTCGCCGACGCCGCCGCCCGCCCGGTAGCTCCGCCGCCCCCCGTCTCCGAGGCTCCACCCCCTCCCCTCGAAGAAACCCCCGAAGCCGAGTATCCAGCGCCCGAGCCCGTCTCGCGTGGCGTGCCGCCCTGGCTCTGGGCGGTCGCAGCGCTGGGGCTGCTGCTGGTCGTCCTGCTGGGGGTGTGGTTGAGTCTCGGGCGGCGGGACAGCTCGCTCGAGGAGGGGATCGCCCTCTTCCGCAGTGGTGAGCTGGCACGCGCCGAGCCGCACTTCCAGCGCCACGCCCAGGCGAATCCGCGCGACGCCACCCCGCGCCTCTACCTGGCACGCATCTACCGGCGCACCGGCGAACCCGACAGCGCGGCCGCCGAGCTGCGACGGGCACTCGACCTGGCGCCCGAGGATGCCGGTGTCTACCGCGAGCTGGGCCTGCTCTTCCTCGACCTGGGGCAGAACGAGCCGGCGATCCGTCCGCTGCGGCGCGCGGTCGAGCTGGACCCCGACAACGCGGAGGGCTGGATCATGCTGATCCAGGCGCTTCGGCTGGCGGGGCAGCAGGGTGCGGCGCAGCGCGTCCTCGCGCAGGCGCCCGCGGAAGTCCGCGCCCTGCTGCAGAGCGCACGCGGACCGGAGTCTCGCGGATCGGCCCCACGTTAACCACCCGGAATCAACCTCCCGGAGTCCATGCAGAAGCCTGACGTACTCGACCGCCTCCACCAGCGGCTCGTCGACGCTGTTCGCCGCGAGCATCCCGGCGCGGCGGATCGCGCGCTCACCATCGCCGAGATCTACCAGCACCTCGTCCCCTACCGCGGCGTGCGCGCGGAGCTGGGCTTCACCGAGCTGGCCGAGTACGAGCACACCCTGCTGCGGCTGCTGGCCGGGGAGCGGGATTACCTGCGCGTCGACCTGGCGCAGGTGCGGGAGGAGTTCCAGCGCGAGCTGCGCGCTGCCAACCCGATCCTGGGGATGTACCGCGACTACGCGGCGGTCGGCGTGCATCTGAACCCCGCCACCCTGCCTGCCGCCGCCCCGGCTGCGCGGATGGACGTGTCGACTCCGCCCTTTCCTCCCGCGCGTGGAGCGGCGGACGAGCGCACGCTCTCCGCGCCGCCCGCTCCGCCTGCCGCCCCATCGGCGGAGCCGAAGGCCGCGTCCCGGCATGCGACCGAGGAGGCGCCGCCCGCCCGCGCCGGCGACCCCTGCCGCAGCTGCGGCGAGCTGTTGCCGCTGGCGCGTGAGAGCCGCTTCTGCCCGCACTGCGGCGAGAGCCAGAAGATGGCGCCCTGCCGCGCCTGCGGCACCGCGCTCGAACCGGAGTGGAAGTTCTGCATCCGCTGCGGGTATCCACGACGCGCGCCGGCGGCGCCGCGGTAGGCCGCATCTCCTCCTTCCGGGGAACGGCCCTTGCATAGATTGCCGGCAGTTCCAGTGTAAAATGATCTTTGGGTAAGTGACTGGCTTCAACTCGGGAGGAGACAATGCAGAGAGCTTTCGGTCTTGGTCTGGCGCTCGCGCTCATCGGGGTGCTGGGAGCATGTGGGGACCAGGGGCAGCGGGCGGATGCACCAGCGGCGGATCGCGCCACACCGGCCACCGATGCGGCGCCGGGCGTCTCCGCCACCGACCCGGCCGTCGCCGGTGAGCTTCCCCCGGGTGTGACGATGCAGATGGTGAACGAGGGGCAGCAGCTCTTCGGGACCGTGTGCGTGGCCTGCCATGGGCCGGGAGGAACCGGAAGCCCTCTGGGGCCGGCGCTCAACGACGATCAGTGGCTGGACATCGACGGCAGCTACGAGTCGATGGTGACGGTGATCAGCAACGGCGTGCAGCAGCCCCGCGAGTATCCTGCACCCATGCCGCCGCGCGGCGGGGGGAACTTCAACGACGAGCAGGTCCGCTCGCTCGCGGCCTACGTCTACTCCCTGAGCCATCGGGGCTCCTGAGCCGGGATTCGGTGGTTCGCGGTTCGACGGCGGCAGCGGCGCGAGAGCACGGCGAAGGAGCCGGTGCTCTCGCGCTTTTTCACGTACTTGCGTTCACCTGCCTGACGGCTCTGCTGCTGCTCGGCGCCTGCCGGGAGGGTGGATCGTGGCAGCTCGGGACGGCCGCGGGCGATGCGGGGCAGGAGCGCCCCCTCGCCGCCGTGCTCCCGGCGCCCCCGCGAGGCGCCGGCGCCGTGCACGTCGTCCGCCTTACCGCGCGCGGCGATCGCTACGCCTTCGAGCCCTCCGAGATCCGTATCCGCCCCGGCGATGTCGTGCGCTTTGTTCACACCGACCATCAGCCGGAGAGCGTCGCCTTCGATCTCGGCCGCGCGCCGGAGGGCGGCGCCGAGCTGCTCCGGGCGCAGGGAGCGGCCGGGGCGCCGCTGCTGACCGATCCGGGCGCCTTCTTCGACGTTCATTTCCGCGATGCACCGGAGGGCACCTATCCCTTCTTCTCCATCCCTCATGGCGAGTTCGGGATGCAGGGAGCCGTGGTCGTCGCGCGCACGGACGCCGCCGCCTCACCTTGACCGCTCCTGCCGGCGCCGGTATCATCCCCCGCCTTCAGCGCGCCGGCCGTCCCCCGATCCTCTCAGCAGGAGTGCCATGCCCCGTATAGCCGTGATCGCCGGAGATGGGATCGGCCGGGAGGTCACCCGCGAGGCCGTTCGTGTGCTGCACACCGTCGGCGACGGCGCCGGCCTCTCGCTCGACCTGGTCGAGTGGCCGCACGGCGCCGACCACTACCTCGCCACCGGAGTGGCGATCTCCGATGCGGAGGTCGCGGAGCTGCAAGCCGGCTATGACGCCATCCTGCTCGGGGCGATGGGCGACGCCCGCGTGCCGGGCAACGAGCACGCCCGCCAGATCCTGCTCGGGCTGCGCTTCCGCCTCGACCTGTACGTCAACTTCCGACCCGTCCGGCTGCTCGACGAGCGGCTCACCCCGCTCAAGGGCAAGCGCGCCGAGGATGTCGATTTCGTCATCTTCCGGGAGAACACCGAGGGCGTCTACGTGGGGATGGGCGGCGTCTTCAAGCAGGGCACCCCGGAAGAAGTGGCGATCCAGGAGGACGTGAACACCCGCAAGGGCGTCGAGCGCATCCTGCGGGCGGCCTTCGAGCATGCCCGCGAGCACGGCCTCGAGCGGGTGACGATGTCCGACAAGGCCAACGCGATGGAGCACGCTGGCGGCCTCTGGCGGCGGGTCTTCGCAGAGGTGGGCAGCGACTACCCGGAGATCGAGCGGGAGGCGCTCTACGTCGACATGCTGGCGATGGATCTGGTGCGCCGCCCCGAGCGCTACCGGGTCATCGTCACTGGCAACCTCTTCGGCGACATCCTCTCCGACCTGGGAGCGGCGCTCGCCGGCGGCCTGGGGTTGACCGCCTCCGCCAACCTGCATCCCGGGCGCGTCTCGCTCTTCGAGCCGGTCCACGGCTCCGCGCCCGATCTGGTGGGGAAGGATCTCGCCAACCCCTTCGCCGCCATCCTCACCGCCGCGCTGCTGCTGCGCCACCTGGGCTACTCCGCGGAGGCCGAGCGGGTGGAGAGTGCAGTGCGCCGCGCCGTTCGCACCGGGGAGACGACCCCGGACCTGGGGGGCTCCCTCGGCACCGCGGCAGCGGGTGAGACGATCTGCCGATACCTGCGGGAGTCATAGCCAGGTGCGCATCTGGGACGTGGATCCCGGCTGCCTCTGCCGCCAGCACCTGCTCGGCGAGCATCGCGAGCTGCACGGCCTCTGGAACATCCTCACCCGCGGCAAGGTCGGCTACAGCCGCCATCCCGAGACGCGCCGCTGGGAGGGGAAGCTGGCGGCGCTCTTCGCCCGCCACGAGCGGCTGGTGGAGGAGATGCAGCGCCGTGGCTACTCCCACAATTCACCGCTCGACCCCGACTCCGCCGTAGGAAGCCCTGTACAGGACCGGTACGTCGATCCTCCCGAGCGGCAGCTCGAGCTGCTGCGCGCCAAACCGTGCGACTGCCCGCTCGGCCCGTTGCCCGCGAGCTAAACCTCCGTACGCCGATCCCACGCTCTCTCGAGCGGGTTGTGGCCTCCGATCATATTGGGTGCATGCTTCTTGCAACCCGTTGGGAGTCCTTGTAATGAAGCAACAGCCAACCCATAAGGAGGCGAATATGGCGAATCAGGAGATGAACCGGGTGGTGCCCATCGATGAGCTCAGCGACTTCAAGGTCGCGGAAGGCGATCCGGATGTTCGCGGCTGGGATGTGTTCGCGTCGGACGGCCGTAAGGTCGGCGAGGTGGAGAACCTCCTCGTGGACACCGCGGCGATGAAGGTACGCTACCTCGACGTGGATTTGGACGACGATCTGCTCGAGGGAGTCGAGGACGCTGATGATCGTCACATCCTCATCCCGATCGGCTATGCGCGCCTCGATCGCGACGACGATCGCGTGCATGTCGATGCGGTGGCGAGCACCGACATCACCGGCATCCCGGCGTACCGCAGTGAGCCCATCACTCGCGACTACGAGACCTCTCTGCGCACCCACTACGACACCGGCACCGCCGGCACTGCAGCGACGACCGGCGCCGTCGCCGGAACGACCTCGGATCAGGATTTCTACAACCAGGACCGCTACGACGATCGGCGCTTCTACGAGAGCCGCAGTCGTGAGGGCGAGGAGCGCCTGACGCTCTCCGAGGAGGAGCTCTCCGTCGGCAAGCGCCAGCAGCGCGCCGGAGAGGTATCGGTCGACAAGCGCGTCGAGACGGAGCACGTGCGGGAGAGCGTACCGGTGATGCGGGAGGAGGTCACGGTCGAGCGCCGTCCCGTGAGTCCGGGAAGCACCGGCGAGGCGCGGATCGGCGAGGACGAGATCCGGGTTCCGGTCACCGAGGAGGAGCTGGTGGTCGAGAAGCGCGCCGTTCCCAAGGAGGAGCTGGTCATCAAGAAGCACCAGGTCCAGGAGGAGCAGGTGGTCGAGGCCGACCTGCGCAAGGAGCGCGCGGAGGTCCACCGCGAGGGCGACGTGAACGTCCGCGGCGACCGCACGCGCTAACGCGATCCGCGGCACCCAATCTCCGGGGGCGTCCTGAAGTTCGGGACGCCCCCTCTTCTTTTCTTCCCGCCACGAACATCCGCCCCCTCTCGGGAGTATTGATTTTCATCACCACCGAACGTACGTATCCATCGGTCGGGTTCACCTCTATTCCCCGGGAGGAAAATTGCGCACATCCATCTGCAACCTCTGGCTGCCTGCTCTCATCGCCGTCGTCGTGCTCGGGGCCTGCGACGCGGGGGATGGGGAGCGCGGCGCGGCGGGCGGCGACGTGCCGGAAGAGCAGCGCTATGGCGGCACGGTGGTGGTCGCCTCGATCGGCGACCTGCAGAGCATGAACGGCCTGACCTCGAGCGATTTCAACAGCAACAGCATCCAGCGCGAGATGCTCTTCATGCCGCTCGTCAAGTATGACGAGAACATCGAGCCCCTCCCCTGGCTCGCGGAGCGCTGGGACACCGTGCGGGTGGGGACGGATTCGCTCGATCTTACCTTCCATCTGCGGCGTGACATCCGCTGGCACGACGGTCCGCCGACCACCGCGGCGGACGTGCTCTTCACCTTCGAGCGGGCGGTCGATCCGCGCACGGCGTTCCCGAACGCGGCGTTCTTCGATCACTATTCGCGGCGTGCAGAGCTGATCGATCCCTACACCATCCGCTTCCGCCTGCGGCAGCAGCCGGACATGTTCGATCCCTGGGTGCAGACGCCGATCATGCCCCGGCACCTCCTCAGCGAGGTGCCGCCGGACCAGCTCCTCCAGCATCCTTTCGGCACCAGCGTGCCCGTCGGCAACGGGCCGTTCCGCTTCGTGCGGCGGGTGCCCGGGCAGGAGTGGGTGTTCGAGGCGAATCCCGACTTTCCCGAGGCACTCGGCGGCCGTCCATACCTGGATCGCTTTGTCTACCGCAGCATCCCCGAAATGACTACTCTCCTCACCGAGCTGCTCACTGGACGAATCGACGTTTATCTCGGCGTCAACCCGAATCAGACCGATCAGATCAAGAACTCGCAGGGTATAGAGCTGGAGGCCTATCCTTTCCGCCAGTGGGTCTTCATCGCCTGGAACACGCGCCGCCCGCAGTTTCAGGATGCACGGGTTCGTCGCGCCCTCAGCATGGCGATCGACCGGCAGCAGATCGTGGAAGCACTGCTCTACGGCTACGGCGAGGTCGGGCGGGGGACCCTGACGCCGGCGCACTGGGCGTTCGATCGCAACGATGCGCAGACGCTGCTCCCCTACGATACCGCGCAGGCGCGCCAGCTCCTGGCGGAGGCCGGCTGGACACCCGGACCGGACGGAATCCTGCGTGATCCGCGGGGGCGCGAGTTCCGCTTCACCCTGATCACCAATCAGGGGAACGAGGTGCGCAGGGACATCATGGAGATCGTGCAGGCGCAGCTTCGCCCGCTGGGAATCGTCGCGACGCCGCGGCTGGTCGAGTGGAACACCATGGTGCAGACGCTCCAGAGCCGCGCGCGCAACTTCGACGCGGTGGTCTCGAGCTGGGTTGTCGATTTCCGCCAGGACGACAGGGACATCCTGCACTCCGCGAATGTCGATGCCCCGTACCAGTATGTCGGGTACAGGAACCCGCGTGTCGATGTGCTGATCGATTCCCTGACGCTGGTGATGGACCGTGACCGCGGCCGCCAGCTCTGGACGGAGTATCAGCGGCTGGTCGTCCAGGACGCTCCGTACACCCCCCTCTACTATCCGCTGCGACTGGTAGGTATCCGCAGCCGGCTGCAAGGGGCTGATATGGACGTGCGTGGAGATCTGGTGAACGTGCGCGATTGGTGGATCCTGCCGAACCAGAGGCGCGCCGGGGAGGCGACGGGTGCCCAGCCGGGTGCCCCCGCGGACACCGCGGCACAAACCAACTGACGCGGTGACGCGTACGGAGGAGGAGCGGAGCGACGCGGCGATCTGGGTCCTCGCGCTCGACATCGGCACC
>JBPCIT010000346.1:0-2692 GCA_051006015.1 Longimicrobiaceae bacterium | reverse complement strand
GAGCAACACTTCCGGCCCGAGCAGAAGGCGCGCATGCAGGAGCTGGTGGACAACCTGATCGCCGCCTTCCGGCAGGGGATCGACGAGCTCGAGTGGATGGGTCCGGAGACCAAGGCCGAGGCGCAGGCGAAGCTCGCCCGCTTCAACGTTAAGATCGGCTATCCGGACAGGTGGCGCGACTATTCCGCGCTCGAGGTGCGCAGCGGTGACGCGGCGGGCAATGCCATGCGCGCCAACCAGTTCGGGCACAACCGCATGGTCGATCGTCTCGGTAAGCCGATCGACCGCGACGAGTGGGGGATGACGCCGCAGACGGTGAACGCCTACTACTCGTCCACCATGAACGAGATCGTCTTCCCCGCGGCGATCCTGCAGCCGCCCTTCTTCAACATGGAGGCGGACGACGCGGTGAACTACGGCGCCATCGGCGCGGTGATCGGGCACGAGATCAGCCACGGCTTCGACGACCAGGGCCGCCGCTCCGACGGCGAGGGTAACCTGCGCGACTGGTGGACGGAAACGGACAACGCCGCCTTCCAGGAGCGCGCCAACCGGCTGGTCGAGCACTACAACGCCTTCAGCCCTATCGAGGGGATGAACGTCAACGGCCGCGTCGGCCTGGGCGAGAACATCGGCGACCTGAGCGGCCTGGCGGTGGCATACAAGGCGTACCGCATCTCGCTGAACGGCCAGGAGGCCCCCGTGATCGACGGCTTCACGGGCGACCAGCGCTTCTTCATGGGTTGGGCGCAGATCTGGCGCATCCTCTGGCGCGAGGAGGCGCTCCGCCAGCAGCTGCTGACCGGTCCGCACTCGCCGGGCGAGTACCGGGTGACCGGCGTGCTGCGCAACATGCCCGAGTTCTACGCCGCCTTCGGCGTCAAGGCGGGCGACGGCATGTACCTGCCGCCCGAGCAGCGGGTGAAGATCTGGTAAGCCGCACCGCAGCACTGTGACGAGAACGGCCCGGGTACACCACCCGGGCCGTTTCTGCATGTTGCGGCAGCGGTCCGGGCCCCTGTCCTGCACGGAGCCGTCTCCCTACATTGGCCGGCATGGACTTCCTGGTGGAGTGGGACCGGGAGAAAGCAGCGCAGAATCTGCGCAAGCATGGCGTCTCCTTCGAGGAGGCGGCCACCGTGCTGGCCGATCCGCTCTCGGTTACCCTGCCCGATCCGGATCACTCCCAGGAGGAGCAGCGCTCCCTGCTGCTGGGCCGCTCCTCGTCGGGACGGCTGCTTATCGTGGCCCACAGCGAGGAAGGAGAGCGCATACGCATCATCAGCGCACGCATGATGACGCCGAAAGAGAGGAGAAGCTATGAGCGAAGTCTCGAATTCTGACGAGCTGCGCGAGGAGTACGACTTCACACCCGAGATGCTCCGTCAGGGGGTGCGGGGCAAGTATGCCGAGCGCTATGCCAGCGGCACCAACGTGGTACGGCTCGATCCCGACGTAGCCGAGGTCTTCCCGGACTCCGAGGCGGTGAATCGGGCGCTGCGAGCCCTTGTTGGAATCATCAAGGAACGCTCGCAAGCCTCCGCAGCGTAGGCGCACTCGCCTAGCGCCCTTGCATTCCGGTACCGGAAGGGAAGTACCCCATGCGCAGCCAGACCTCCCTGGATACGCCGTGCTCCCGCAGCACCGCCTCGTTGTCGCGCAGGCCGCACACCTCGCGCTGTACGACGAAGTACCAGAGAGCCTCTCCCGCAGCGTTCACCAGCGACTGCCGCTCCCGGAGATCCTCCGCGCCCGCCGCAGTGCCGCCTGACTGCCGGGCGTCGAAGGCACGGAGCGCATCCAGCGCCTGCTGCAGCCGGTTGCCGAACCGGCTGAGCGCCGCGGCTTTCTCCTGCAGGATCTCGTACTCGATCGCGTCGAGGTTTCCCGTACCCGATCGGATCGGCAGAGATCGTGGTTTCCCCGGCATCGATCAACTCCCCGCTCGCCGCTCCAGCTCCTGCCGCGCCTGCTGGAAGCGCGCGCGCAGGTTGGGGATCTCCGCCCCGCCGTAGCCGGCGATGAGGCGCTGCTCGGCGATCTGCAGCGCGCGCAGGAGGTCGCCGGCCGCGGCGCGCTCCGCGGCGGGGTCGGTGCTGCCGATGCGGCCGATCCAGAGCGGCGAGGTGTGGCCGAAGGCGTAGCTGTCCATCGCCGGCCAGCGCGTGGTCTCGCCGCCGACTGCGCGCGCGGCCACCCAGCCTCCCGCCGGTAGCGTCAGGGTGCCGGTGAGCGACTTCCGCCCCGGCTGCCGCAGCCCCTCGCCGCTCCAGGCGACCTGGCCGTTGACGAGGATCTCCACCCTCTCCACCGGCACGGCGGAGTACAGCTCCAGCGTCCAGGGTGCCTGCCCAGGCTGCACCACCGCCCCCGGTTCGGAGCCGGCGAGGCGGAAGTCCAGCAGCGGTCCATTGGTGGCGAAGCTCCGCCCTGCCTTCAGCCCCGCCAGGTAATTCTGATGGTTGAACTCACCCTCCGGGCGCACGTACACCCGCGTGGTGCCGAGCGCCATGGTGCGGAAGAAATCCGTCATGGCGTCGGTGCCGGCAGTGGGGACCACGGGGATGCCCAGGTTCAGGATGCGGTACCAGACCTCGGCGGTGCCCAGCTCGTCGCTCCAGAGGCACACCAGCTCGATGCCGTCCATGTCACCGAGAACCGCGTCCGGGATCAGCTCGAGCGGGATTGGCGG
>JBPCIT010000345.1:0-3574 GCA_051006015.1 Longimicrobiaceae bacterium | reverse complement strand
AGCGGGACGTCATCAGGAGCCCCGCCGCCGTCTCCCGGCCCTCGCCTCCGGATCGGTCACGTAGACCAGGCTCACGGCCACCGCACGCGCACCCGTCTCCCGCGCGCCGCGCGCGATCTCGTCGGCTGGGAGGTCGGGTCCCAGGTAGATGGTGCGCCACCCCGCGACGGCGCCGGCAGCCGCCACCAGCAGCGCGCCGATCTCGTGCGGCTCGCCCGCCGGTGTCGCCACGACCAGCGCGGGCGCTCCGGCGGACGCGGGCATCCCGCCCCGCAACGTGGAGAGCAGCGGGCGCACCACCGCGCTCGCCAGGTGCTCATGGACCGGCGTCAGCCGTCCCGCGTGCCACTCCTCCCCAATGCGGCGGAAGAGCGGCGCCGCCACCGTCTCCAGAAAGACCGGCATCCCCAGCAGCGCGGCGGCGCGCCGCAGGAGAGCCTCCAGCCCCTCCCCGTCCAGCGCCCTCACCCGCTCCAGCGCCTGATCCACGAACACCTGCGCGCCGGCTGTCGTCCCCGCCGAGGGCGCGGCCGAGCGGCGCGCAGCCTCGTCGCCGCGCACCAGCTCCGTCAGCTCCTCGTGGGAGAGCTCCGCCAGCTGGCCGATGCTTCGGCCCGCCGCGGTGGCGCGCGCGAGCAGGCGCAGACGCTCGATGTCGAGGTCCGTGTAGAGACGCCGCCCCGCCTCGTCGCGCTGCGGCTCGACCACGCCGTAGCGGCGCTCCCAGATGCGGAGCACGTCGGTCGTAAGGCCGGTGCGCTCGGCGACCACCCCGATGGGATGCCCTGGATCCTTCGCGTTCAGTGTCGTCATGGCAGAGAATCTACGGCATCCGAGCGGGGATGTCAATGTGATGTCCAGGACTTACCCTTGACAGGAACCGCAGGTGCCATTATCATCGGTTTGTCCTGGACAAATCATGGACAGGATGCAGCTACTCGAACTGGGAGGAAGGAATGAAGACGCTCGACGTGGTCGTCGCCGTTCTGCTGGTGATCGGCGGCCTGAACTGGGGACTGGTCGGTGTAGCCGGGACCGATCTGGTTGCCGCGCTCTTCGGCCCGACGGCTTCGCTCAGCCGGCTGGTCTACCTGATGGTGGGCATGAGCGCCCTCTACCAGGCCGCGCAGTGGAAGGCGATCCAGCGCCGCTGGCTGGTACCTGCCTACGCCGCGAGTGGCACCCGAACCCTGTAACGGAGGAGAAGACGATGAGGAAGCTTGGATGGAGCGCGGCCGCCCTGGTGCTGGCGGCCGCTATCGGGGCGCCGCAAGCCGCGGCGCAGCATCATTCTCACACGGGAGAGAGAGCCATGAAGAACATCGTAGCGGTAGCCACCGAGGCCGGCAGCTTCCAGACGCTGCTGACCGCCGCGCAGGCGGCCGGCCTGGCGGAGGTGCTGCAGGGGCCGGGACCGTTCACCGTCTTCGCGCCCACCGACGAGGCGTTCGCCGCGCTGCCGAAGGGCACCATCGAGGCGCTGCTCGCCGACAAGGAGGCGCTGCGTGCCATTCTCACCTACCACGTGGTGCCGGGCCGGCTGACGGCCGAGGAGATCCTGCGGGTCGGCGGCTCCATCCCGGCCACCGTCAATGGCCAGTCGCTCTCGATCCGCGTCGAGGAGGGCAAGGTGAAGGTGGATGACGCAACGGTCATCTCCGCGGACGTGATGGCCTCCAACGGGATCATCCACGTGATCGACGCGGTGGTGTTGCCGAAGCAGGCACCCGTCGCGGCCGAAGCGGCTCACTGAGCTATCCGGGAGGTGCGGGGGGATACGGGAGCGCCCGTGTCCCTCCCGATCTGTTGGGAAGATGCCCGGCCGTCCCGTTCGCGGCTGCGGACGGAACTGAGACCGCCGGAAGAGATTCGATCCGACCGATAAACGAGGAGGTACGAGATGAGGATGCTTCGCCGCTTGCTACTGGTACCCGCTGCTCTCCTTGCCGCCGCGTGCGCGGATGCCGAGATGCCCACCGCGACGCCTGCTCCGGAGGCGCCGCAGCCCGCGAACGCCGCGGCCCAGCAGGCGCCCGCGCCGAACATCGTGGACGTCGTGCTGCAGATCAACGCCGAGACGGGGGAGTTCTCGACTCTGCTCGCCGCCGTCACCTCGGCTGGGCTGGTGGACGCGTTGGCCGCGACGGGTCAGCGCACCGTCTTCGCCCCCACGGACGCCGCCTTTGCTGCTCTCGGCCTGAACGCCGGCAACGTCGGCACGCTGCCGACCACAACGCTCACGGGTCTGTTGCTCTTCCACGTGGCGCCGGAGCGGCGCGACGCCGCGAACGTGCTGGCATCCAGCCGCATCCGGATGGCGAACGGCCAGCGCACGACCATCAGCATCCAGAACGGCGTTCCCTACATCAACAACGCCCGCATCGTGCAGACGGACGTCGAAGCCACCATCGGCATCATTCACGTGATCGACGCCGTGCTGCTGAGGACCGCCTCCGCGCCGAGCTTCGTCGACCTGCTCCTGCAGGCGAACGCCCAGAGTGGCGAGTTCTCGACGCTGATCGCCGCTGTGGTGGCCGGGGATCTGGTGGGGCCGCTCTCCTCCCAGGGCCAGGGGACGATCTTCGCGCCGACGGATGCGGCCTTCGCATCGCTCGGACTCAATGCCGACAACGTCGGCTCGCTGCCGAAGAGCGACCTGCTCAACATCCTGGGCTACCACACCGCGCCCGGCCGGTACGACGCCGCGAGTGTCATCGCGGCGGGGGAGCTGCGCATGGCCAACGGTCAGCTCGCGCAGATCACCGTCGAGGACGGAATGGTGTACATCGAGAACGCCCGCATCCTCGTCACCGACATCGCGGCCTCGAACGGTATCGTGCACGTGATCGACGCCGTCCTGCTGCCGTGACCGAAAAGCGAGGAGTACGGAGCGCCCCACTACACGCTCCGTACTCGTCGCTTCCAGGAGAGCCGCGCCTCAAACGCTCCCGTTCCCGAGCGCCCCGTAGATCCAGAGCACACCGAGCACGCTGCTCCCCAACCCGGTAGCCAGGCGCAGCCCCATCCCCACCGCGGGCACCCGGCTGCCTGCGTGATGGAAGACCAGCCCGGCGAGCAGCGCGTACAGCCCCATCGCCACCACCGTCCCCACCCCGAAGGCCAGCAGGTAGCCCGCCGCGAGCCAGCCTGAGGTGAGCAGCGCCGCCGGCAGCAGCGCCAGCAGCGCCGCCGTTCCCGCCAGCCCGTGGGCCACCCCCACCCATAAGGTGCCCTGCCCGTGCGGGTGCACATGCGAGTGCGTGTGGCCGCCCGAGTGCGCGCGGGCATGCGCCTGGCTGTACCTCTGCTCGTGCAGCGTGCTCCCCAGCACCCAGAGTCCGAGCCCGAGCAGCAGTGCGCCCACGGCTCCCTCGAGGACGCTCTCGAGCCCCTCGGGTATCCGCAGGTCGAGGAGGAGCAAGGCCCCGCCGAGCACCAGGATCGCAATCGAGTGCCCCACGCCCCAGCGCACCCCGAAGCCGAGCGCACGCAGCGGGTGCGGCCGGCGGGAGACGAAGGTGGTCACCGCCGCCATGTGGTCGGCCTCCAGCGCGTGCACGAATCCGGCGACCAG
>JBPCIT010000344.1:0-5689 GCA_051006015.1 Longimicrobiaceae bacterium | reverse complement strand
TCTCCCACCTCCGTGCTCCACCCCTCCTCGCGCGCCAGCCGCCGCACCACCGCCAGCCCCAATCCCGTACCGCCGGAGGCGCTGTTGAAGGGCTCCCAGATGCGCTCGCGCTCCTCGGGGGGGATGCCGGGGCCGCTGTCGCGCACCCGCATCTCGACGGCGCCCCCGGTCTCGTGCGCGAGGAGCTGGACGGCGCCGCCGCGCGGGGCGTGCTGCAGGGCGTTGAGCAGCAGGTTGAGCAGCGCCTGCGCCAGCGGCTCGCGGGCGGCGGGAGCGACGAGCCCGCGCGCGTCCACGGCCAGCTTCAGCCCGGACTTCTCGGCGCGCGCCGCCAGCAGGAGCTGCAGGTCGTCGAAGAGCGGCTCGAGCGGGGTCGTCGCCGGCGAGCGCGGCTGCGGCGGGGAGCGGCGCGCCAGGCCGAGCAGGTTCGAGACCAGTCGCTCGACGCGTCCGACCTCCTCGAGGATCACCCCGGCGTAGCGGCGGCGGCGGGGCTCGTCCACCTCCTCTTCGGCGAGCCGCTGCGCCAGCGAGCGTACGCCGGTGAGCGGGTTGCGGATCTCGTGCGCGAGCGAGGCGGTCAGCTCCCCGACGACCGCGAGACGCTCGGCCTCGGCGGCGCCCGCGGCCAGCTCGCCGGTGCGCGCGGCGCGCACCTCGATGTCGTAGAACTGCAGCCGCGCCACGCCGAAGAAGATCAGGAACTGGATCCACACCACCAGCAGCGGCATCGCGTAATGGAACATCGCCATCCCGAAGGTCATGCCGCCGACGAGGGCGAGGGGCGCCACCACCACGAGGAGCGCGATGACCGCTATCGCCGTTCTTCGGTCCCGCTTGCCCTGGGCTTTGTGGATCCACCGTGAGCGCAGGAGCAGGAAGGTCGCCGTTCCCCACATGCCGATGTGCCAGGCGGTGATCAGCCACCCCACCGAGTGGATGGCGTAGTGCTCCACGGTGACGGGAAGGGCGACCACCCCGAGCGCGATGGCGAGAAGAGCGTCGCGCGCGGGCCGGTCGTAGGCCTCGACCAGCACGTAGGCCAGGAAGAAGGCCGGCAGCATCTGCACCGTCGTCGCGATCATCCAGCCGAGCGTGGGCCAGGCATCCGCCGCGAACGCCCATCCCTGCAGCCCGAGCCACACCAGGTTGGCGAGCTGAAAGAGAGCCCACCACCGCACACCCCGGCTGCGCGGGTTGAAGAGCAGCAGCAGAACGGAGCCCGCGAAGAGGGCTCCGAACGCGAAGAAGGCGATGGCGGCGGGCAGCGGTTCGCTCATGTCGGGCTCAGAAGGAGAGGGAGAAGCCGAGCACCGCGGTGCGGTCGGCGAAGACGGCCGGGATGTCGCGTCGCTCTCCGGAGGAGCCGAAGGAATACGCCACGACGTTGCGGTGGTCAAGGACGTTGAGCAGCTCGAGGTAGGTCACCAGCGTGCCGGTGCGGGTGGACCAGAAGCGGGTGAGGCGCGCGTCCAGCCGCTGGTAGTCGGGGAGCCGCTCGCCGTTCGGACTGCCCTCCGGAGCGGTGTAGGGGCGGCCGCTCCCGTAGCGGGCGGTGGTGCCGACCTGGAACCCTTCGGGGAGCTGGAGCCTGGCGACGGCGGTCAGGCTGTGCGTCACGTCCACGGCGGAGGGCACCACGCTGCCATCCTCCAGCTCGACGCGGCCGCGCAGCAGCGAGTAGGTGATCCAGCCGTTCAGACGCTGCTGCCTGGACCAGCGTACGATGGCGTCCGCCCCGACCGCCTGCCCGCTGGTGATCTGCGGACCCTGTCCGACGGCGACGTACTCGTCGTAGCTCTTGACGAACGTCTCGACCTTGAGCGCCGGCTCGCCCTGCCGTTCGGCGCCCGCGACCAGGTGCGTCGCACGGCGCGGGGTACCGGCGGGAGCGAGCGAGTCGGGGAGCGTGTAGCGGGTGCGCCAGCGCCCCTGGTGGAAGACGCCGCCACCCAGGCGAAGCGTCCAGACGTCGGCGGCACGGTAGGCCACCGCCAGGCGCGGATCCGCCGTCCACTCCTCCTCGCCCGGCAGGCGGTCGGCGCGCACGCCGGCGACGATCGCCAGCCGCGCGAGGGGCGCGACCTCCCCTTCGACGTAGCCGCCCAGGTGCGAGGCGCTCTCGCTCTCCTCCCGCCGCTCGACCGGGCTGCCGGGCGCGAGATCGTTCGTCAGCGGCATCATCCCCTCGTGCCTGGCATCCAGTCCCGCCGCCTCGACTCCCGCGCGCAGGCGCCGCCCCGCGCCCAGCTCGAGGTCGCCGTCCAGCCGCGTCGTCAGGCCGCGGTCCGTCCGCTCCCGGTCCAGCACCCCGAAGGCGAAGGCGCTGGTGCGCGAGGAGGCCGCGAGGCTCCCGCGCAGCGTCGCCCGTCCATCGGCGGCGAAGGTCCGCCCCGAGAGGGCGAGCATCCGGTTCTCGCCGCGGCTCTCGAAGGCGCCGGTGTAGCCCCATGCCTCGATCTCACGCCCGACGCGGTCGCCGTCCACCAGTGCGGTCGCCTTCAGCAGGGTGCCGGGGCGCGGCTCCCACGCCACCGCTCCCATCCCCTCGATCGCCCGCGGCGCCATCGCGTAGTCCCCGCTCCGGCCGTGCATCGCCAGCATCGCGGTGCCGTCGGTAGCGCGCGCCGCGCCCCAGACGCCGAGCTTCTCGCCGACCGGTAGCTGCAGCATGCCACCGGCCTGTACGGTGTTGAGCGCCACCTGCCCCACGCGCACCGTCGGGCGCCCCTCCGTCTCGACCGCCAGCACGCCCGAGAGCGCGTTGCCGTAGCGTGCGGAGAAGCCGCCGCTCGAGAAGAAGGCGGACTTCAGCACCGCGGGATCCAGGATGCCGAAGGGCGCGCCGTTCAGCGTCTCATAGCGGCCGGGATAGAAGAGGCGGGCGCCGTCCACCCATACCGGTGACTCCGCCGGATCGCCCCCGCGCACGTAGAGGTCGCTCCCCTCCGAGGCGGCGGTGGTGCCGGGGCCGGCCTGCAGCGCATTCATCAGGTCGGCCGCGCCGCCGGGGGTGGTGAGCACGTCCAGCCGCCGCAGCGCTACGCCGCTGCGCGGGTCGTCCATGCGCGAGGCGCTGGCGGCGACCACGATGCCCTGCAGCGTGTAGTCCGCCTGAGGGGCGGCCGCGGTCTCGGCGACTTCGGCCGCTTCGGCTTCGGCCACTTCGGCGCTGGCCGCCACCTCCGGCTGCGCCGGAGCCTCCGCGGCCGCCGCGTGCTGCCGCAGCCGCTCGCGCAGCGCGTGGTTCTCCGGGAAGAGCGCCGCGCCGCGCCGCCAGAGGGCGACCGCATCCGCCGTCCGCCTGCGCCGCAGGTACAGGTCGCCCAGATACTGGTAGGTCAGCGCGAAGCCCGGGTTGTCGGCGCGCTCGCCCTGCTGCGCGAGCAGCGTCTCGAACTCGCGGATCGCGTCCCGCGTTTTCCCGAGGAACTCGGGCGTGTGATAGTAGTTCATCGCCAGCGCGAAGCGCGCGCCCCAGTGGGTGGGGGCGATCTCGAGCGCCTCCTCGAGCAGGCCGTTCGCCTCGCCGACCAGCCGCCCCTGCGCCATGAAGCCGGCGAAGGGGAGCTTGCACTGCATCAGGGTGCGCGCCAGCAGCACCCGCGCCTCGACCTCGCGCGGGCGCTCAGTGATCGCGCGGCGGTACTCGGTCTCAGCACGCGCCGTGAGAGGCCGCGCCTCCGCTTCGTTCTTTGCACTCGCTGCCCGGGCGCAGGCATTGAGCGCCGCTTCCTCTGCTGAGGGTGCCTGCGCCAGCAGGGGCTGCGCGGCGAGGAGCACCAGCGCGCCGCTCAGCAGGGTAGTATTCACAAGTTGCCGGATCATCTCTCATCTCCCATGGGGTGTGACCGTCGTCAATGGACGGTCCTTCAAAGGGCAAGCGACGATCCGCAAGCACGGAAAAGCTAAGTGTATACTACGTAGCGGTTTATCGGCTAGTAATGGAGTGAGGGGGTGCAGCCTGGCGGGCCAGGTGCAGCCCGGGGGCTGCAGGGTCTAGTGCAAGTTCAACCGAGGTGTGCGGCAAGAGCGGCTGCGCCGCTCCGCCGGCGCCCACCGAAAAGGTCGGTTGATCCAGCGCAGGTGGGCTCTGGGAGGTTGTAGCTGCGGTTTCGACCGCCGCGACGAGGCTACCCCGGCGTCCCCGCACCGCAGGAGCGGCGCACGATCAGCTCCGGCTCCAGCACCATCAGCGTCGTGGCTCGATCCGGCGTCCGGATGCGCTGCAGCAGGAGCTCCATCGCCCGGCCGCCGAGCTCATAGCCGGGCTGCCGAACCACGGTGAGGGGGGGATTGAGCGCGAGCGCCCACGGCATGTCGTCGTATCCGATGATCGCCATCTCTTCGGGGATCTTCAGCTCGGCCCGATGCAGAGCCTCGAGCGCTCCCAGGGTCATCAGGCCATTGCCGACCAGAAGCGCCGTCGGGCGCTCGGCCAGTACAAGCAGCTCCTTCGTGAGGCGACGGCCGCTCTCCTGACGCGAGTCGCCGGTGCGCACGCGCTCTGGGTCCAGCTCGATACGGTGATCTTCCAGTGCCTGCCGGTAGCCCGCGAGCCGCTCCCGGCTGGTCGAGACCTGCGGCCGGCCCTCGACGAAGCCAATGCGGCGGTGGCCGAGCCGGATCAGATGCTCCACTGCGTCGTACGCGCCGCGCAAGTTGTCGGTCACCACCGTATCCATCTTCACCTTCGAAAGGCGACGGTCGACGAACACCAGCGGCATCTCACTCCGGGCGAAGTCCATCGCCACCGGATCCGAGGTGGAGTTCGGCGGCAGGATGATTCCATCGACGGACTCGGCGTGCATCACCTCGAGATAACGCCGCTCCTTGTCGAGATTTTCGTCCGAGTTGCCGATCAGCACGGTGTAGCCATTGTGCACCGCGACATCTTCGACCCCGCGCGCGATGTCGGCGAAGAAGGGGTTCTGGAGATCCGGAATGATGAGCCCGACGAGGTTCGTAAGCCCGCTCGCCACGCGCAGCCGCCGCGCCACGCGGTTGGGGCGGTAGCCGAGCGCCCGAACCGCCTCCTCGACGCGCGCGCGAGTCTGATCGTTCACCATCTCCGGCTCGTTGATGGTGCGAGAGACGGTGGACGCCGACACACCCGCTAGCTCGGCGACATCCTTTAACTTGGGCATGCTGGGCTCTCCTATCGGGAACGAATTGCAATCGATTGCAGAATATTTGTTACAGAGCTGTGATTGTCAAGTGATTGACGGCAGCTTAGATTCCTCACCGTCGTACTCATTGTGCTCTCGCGAAGAGCAGCACATGATATGCAAGCTTGTTGCAATCGATTGCACATATAACGCCCGTTTTCGCTAGCTCGGATGCGGGGATCGCCTGGGCAGAGAACCCACCGCGGCACTGGCCGCGAAGGGCGCGTGCCGAGAGGCTGTTTGGGAGGTAACGATGAACATGATCAGCTCGACTTTAGCCATTACGCGGCGTAGGCGAGCACGTCGGTGAGCCGCTCCCAGAGTGCTCTGGGGATTTTCAACGTCTGCATTCCTGGCCGAGAGATCACCAAATGCTCCATGGCCCAAAGGTCGCGCCGCACTGCAGCGAGAGCATCGCTGAACGTGGGCAGCGGCTTCTCGTACCAGGCGCTCTGCCGGACGCGGAGTCGGCCCTGCTGGTGGAGTTGATCGGCGGCGAGCGCGACCACCGAGAACAGACC
>JBPCIT010000343.1:0-2572 GCA_051006015.1 Longimicrobiaceae bacterium | reverse complement strand
AGGCGACGGCGTTCCTGCTGGACTTCACCAACCAGATCATTCCGCCCTCGCTCTCCGCGGGATCGGTCGCGCAGGCGCAGCTCGCGAACCAGGGCGAGACGCGGCATACCGGGATCGAGAGCGGCGTGGCGGTCGATTTCGGACGGCTGCTCGCCTGGCCGATCTCGGTCACCGGGGAGGTAAAGCACACCTACGTCCAGGCCACGTTCTCCGCCGACCGCTTTATGCAGACCGCCACGGGGGACACCGCAAACGTGCGGGGCAACCGCCTCCCCTATGCACCCGAGCATCTGCTGGCGGTCGGCCTCGCCATCGAGCACCCTGCAGGGCTGGGGCTGCGGCTGGATGGCAGCTACGTGGCTGAGCAGTTCTCCGACAACTTCGAGACGGTCACACCGGGTGCGAACGGCCGCACGGGGCTGATCCCGGCGTATCAGGTGTGGGACCTTGCCGGCAGCTATCGGCTGCGCAGCGGCCTCGCGCTCACGGGTACCGTCAAGAACCTCCTCGACGAGACGTACATCGCGTCGCGCCGGCCGCAGGGGATCAAGCCGGGGCTGCCCCGGCAGCTCCAGGTCGGCGTGCGGATGAGCTTCTGAGGCGCAGGGGCACAACAGTTGAGAACGAGTCTCACCCGCTCTATATTGCGCCGCTCGGGCCGCCGTCCTTTGCACGACGGTCGGCCTACCCTCTCGCTCCGCTGACGGGATTCGGGTGATGAAAGGCGATCGCCGCATCTTCGCCGCGGGACTCCTGCTCTCGATCGGGCTGCACGCTGCCGCGCTTTGGGCGTTCCGCTCGGTGCCGACCGGAGCGGGCGTGCAGGCTCTGCAGGTGCGGCAGTTCAACCTCATCGCCGTACCGGCCCCGCCCGAGGTGCCGCACCTCGAGGTAGTGCCCGCTGAGCCGGCGAGCGAGCCGGTGCGCGAGAGTGCCGCCGAGCCGGTAGCTCTCGCCGCGATTGCCGAGCCGGTGATCGCTCCGGCGCCGGCTCCGCTGCAGCCCGCGGCGGAGGTCTCCCCGACGGCGGCTCCCATCGCCCGCACCCCGGAGACTCCAGCGTCTCCGCTCGCGCCTGCGCCGGCCGCCCGCCGGGCATTCGGCAGGTACGAGCAGTCAGTGGCGGAGTGGGTCGAGCGGCAGCGCTCCTACCCGCTCGCGGCACGGCAGCGCCGGTGGGAGGGAACCGCGATCGTCCGGCTGCGCCTGGCGCCCGACGGCTCCCTCGTGGCAGCGCAGCTCGTGCGTGACACCGGCTTTGCGCTCCTGGACGAGGCGGCGCTGGGGATGGTGCGCCGCGCCGCGCCCTATCCGCGGTGGCCGGAGGAGATCGGCGAGGGGCAGATTGAGATCCTGGTTCCGATTCAGTTCTCGCTGGGGAGCTGAGGGAGCGGGAGAAGGGCGGCGGCACTTGCCTCTTCTGCTCACAGGCTCATCTTCTACCTTTCGCTTCCCGCTTCTCATTGCCCGGAGGGATCATGGACGAGGTGCTGCGGCAGAGGCTCTGGCGCCACATCGAGGCGCTGCCGGACGAGCAGGTATACCAGGTGCTCGACTACATCGAATTTCTCGCGTCGAAGTACCACCGGGAGGGGGTGCGCAGCGCGTCCTCCTTCCAGCGCTTCGGCGAGCGCCTGCAGGACAAGATGCGTGCGCAGCAGGTCGGGGTGCGCGCCATCCGCGGGACGCTGGAGGCGGTCGGGACCGCGGACCGGGTGTTCTCTGGCATCGCAGAGGCCGGGCGCTCGCTGCTGCGCGAGGTCGAGGAGGGGCTGCGCTCAGAGCCGCGGCCGGAGGACTCCCCGCCGCCGCGGGCGCTGCCGAAGCCGCGCAGCGGGCCCGATGAGGCGCCGGGTAGGGAGCCGGAGGACCCCCGCCGGCTGTAGACTTCACTCGAACCCCGGTTGGCCATGGCTGATCCGATGGTTCCATCGCCGGGAGTGGCCGGCGCGCAGCTCGCGCTCCAGCCACCGCGCCTGCGCCGCAGGTCCAGCGGCGACGCCGCCGACCGTGTGCTGGTGGCGGAGCTGGTCCGGGACATTCCTTGCTTCCTGAAGCTGCTCGGCCGGCTGGTCGTCGATCCTCGCGTCTCGCGGGTGGACAAGGCGATCGTCGTCGCGACGATCGGGTACGTCGCGATGCCGTTCGACATGGTGCCGGATTTCGTCCCCTTCTTCGGCATGCTCGACGACCTCTACCTCCTGGCGCTGGCGCTTAGGCGGCTGATGCGCAACGCCGGCCCCGAGGTGCTTCGCGATCACTGGGACGGCCGCATTACCAGCCTGGAGTCCGCCCTCGCCGGCCTCGAAAAGGCAGGCTCCTTCCTGCCGGATCGCGTCCGGCGGCGGCTCGAGCGGCGGGTATAGGCGACCCACACCCCGGCCGCCACCCCTCTCCCTAAGCTGGAAGAGGGGTGCGAGCTTCAGCGAGCGGGGCGGGGCGTTGTCGGGTCAGGCGGTGAGGGCCGGCCGGTCTGCGGACGTTGACACCCCTCCGCGCGCGACGATAAGTTATCCCATGCAACCCCGGAACGCCGGCTCTGTCGTACCCGCGCCCGCCGCCCCTCCCGACC
>JBPCIT010000342.1:0-13866 GCA_051006015.1 Longimicrobiaceae bacterium | reverse complement strand
CCCAAGCTCTTTCTTCCCCCCCCCCTTCTCCCCCCCCCCCCTCGCTGGTCTCCCCCCCGCACCACCGCCTCCCCCCCCCGATTTGATGCTTCCTTTCCGATGAGGATACGAACGACCTCCTTGCCTGCTGCTACCCGGACCTCCCAGCGCTTGCCCGGGCCGTCATCGGTGGAAATCAAAGTTCCATCGAGTCCAGGCCGGGTGGGCGTCGTAATAGCATGAGAATCACGGGAGCGTGCGGACATCTTTGCGGATCGTCCGGTCGACATCTTGGACGATCCGCACCTCCCAGCGCCGCCCGTCCTTGTGGTGCAACTCAAAGACAGCTCCCGGCAGGTTGGGATGCGGGTCCTCGGGGATTCCAATGTCCTCAGGCGTGATGTTGCAGTCCTTGAAGAGTGCCCTCGGAGTGACGAACTGGGCCTCTCCTGCGGCTGCGAGGCGCACCTTCGGGTAGCCGGGGGCAGACTGCAGCTCGCAGCCATAAATCTCCGGGCGCATCGTGGGATAACCGTCGTTCTGCGCCCAGAAGTTGAAGCGCATCGCCGGCCCCAGAGAATTGCGCACGTACAGGTTGCGGATCTGGATTCCCTGGCCGTCCCCATCCCTCTTCCCGGAGCGCGTACCGAGCATGAACACGTCGTCGATCAGCGTGGCGCCGGTCCAGTGCGAGACGTTGAAATACTGGCCGGTGCGAATGCCATTCACGCCGTTCCGGTAGGTGGTCGTGCGGTGCATCTCGTGCTTATGGCTGGTGCGCAGGTAGAAGCGAACCCCCACGCCCTCGTTGTTGTGCGCCACGTTGTCCTCGAAATCCCAGCCAGCCGGCCGGGTCGCCGTGACCGGCCAGAAGAAACCATCGGAGGAGGGGCGTCCGCGCACCCCGGCGACGGCGCTATTGCGGATGGATACGCCCGCGCCGCCGTCCAGAACGGCACCCCGGCCGATCAGCTCGGACTCCGACGTTGCCACGGACTCAGGCATGCGGACGCCCAGCACCAGGAGCCGGTCCACCGCGATGTCATCGCTCCGATCGCCCGGATCCCACCAGAAGGCGCTGTTCCAGCTATTCACGCTCACGTTGTCCTCGAACGTGACGCCGTGCGAGACGTGGGGCACGTAGACGCGGCCCCGGCTGCCGACGGCCGCGACGCCCCGGATGACCATGCCCCGGCTCGCGCTGCCCATGTGGTGAAGGTGGATCGCGTAGCGCCCGCTGGTCGGACCGCGCTCATCCAGCAGCACGACGCCCAGGCCCTCCAGACGCACGTACTCGATGCGCGAGGGGGAGGTAGAGTGGATAAGGATGTGACCCGTGGGCGCGCCGACGATCTCGCAATCGCGCGTTACGTTCGCCACCTCCGCGGCGGGCACGCGCGGGTCAATCCGCGGGATCGACTGGCCCGGCGACCAGCGCTTCGGCAGGTAGTCTTCGACCACCGTGGGCGCGATCCAATACTCGTCGTCCCGCCCCCAGCGCGAATCCGTGCCGGTGCGGTTCCAGCCCGTCTTCGGGGTGCAGGAGATGTCGAGCTTGCCGCTGGCGCCAATGCCACCCACCCAGATTCCGTAGTCGTTGTCGTGCGTGCCGGGGATGAAGTGCATCCCCCCGCCGACGTACTTGGCCGGGTCGCCGCCTACGAAGGTCAGGCTGGAGCCGCTCCGCAGCGCAATGATCCCGTTCACTGTGCGGACGTTGCCCCGCACGCGCACGTTCGCGCCGATCAGCCACGCCTCCCCGTCCGGCACCACCACATCGCCCACGATGCTCGTATCCGCGAGCACGCGGTTCCACTCGCCCGGAGGCGGATCCGAGGGAGGAACTCCTCTCTCGCCCACGGCAATGGCGCTGCTTGCCTTCGCGCCCCCGTTTGCCGTCGCTGTGATCTCTGCCTCCCCAGCTGTAACTGCCGTCACCATTCCGTTCGAGTCGACCCTGGCCACGCCGGGCTTCGTGCTGCTCCAGGTGAACGACGCCGTTGGCACCGGGTTATCATTCGCATCCCATCCAACGGCGCTAAGCTGCTGAGTTTCCGGTATCTCCAGGAACGCGTAACTGGGGCTGACCTCGACGGCGACGATGACCTGCTGCACTGTCACTGTGACGACGTCGGATTCGCCCTGCGCGGTCGCGGTGATCTTCGCCTCACCTACGCCGACAGCGGTGACCCGACCACTCTTGTTCACCGTCGCCACCTCGGGGTCCAGGCTCACCCACTTGACGCTCGGATCCGACTTCACCTTGCCACCACCGTTGACCACGGTCGCCTCGAGCTGCACCTCCCCGTCCAGCGCATCTATCCGGGGATTGCGAGGCGAGATCGTGATCGACTTCTTCGAGTTGCCCTTGGAGGCGTTGACATCATCGATGCCATTGGTCGTCAATGGGTTCATTGTCGCGTCGCAGGCGGCAAGCCCGAAGGCGAGCAGCCCGGAGAGCAGGGCCAGAGCGACCCGCGGCATGGTGCTCGCGATGCCTGGAGCACGACGGGAGAGAGGCCAGGAAGGCTGCATGGGATTATCGTCTCGATTCGAGGAGCCTAAGGTTTGCGGATGAATGCGCATGTGCGTGCTCTCTCTTCGGTAGCCCGACTGGCATGGCGCGGCGCACCTAGCGCCTCGCGGTAGCCTCGGAGCTTTGCGCCCCCCTCTTTCGAGAGGTTTGCTATCGTCGGAGATTGCCCGGCGCAAAACCGGGCGGGATCAGGAGCCGCCGCCAGAGCGGTAGGCTGCGAGTGGAGGCGATCGGTAACCGGACCTCAACGCCAGTAGGTAATTGGCACACGCGTGGTGAAAGTGTGCACGGCAACCGAGCTCAAATCATCGTCACCTCCTGTCCCACTCGTGGTTTGCGAACGAGGTTGTATCGGCAAAATCGGGAAAACAAAAAGCCGCCAACGCTCGACACTCTCGTAGTCGAGTCGCTGGCGGCCCGGCGGGCATGGCGACCTGCGTCGCGGTAACCCCGTAGCTCTGCGTCACCGCCTTTCGACGGCTTTGCTCTGAGCAGCGTTTATCCTCAGTTACCTGTGTTCCGTCCCCTGCCGTGCATCGTAGGTCGGCCGCACACCGGGATCGGCGGTGCTTGTCGCACGGCCGCTCGCAGAAGCTCTCATCTGCGGGGAACGGTAGCTAATATACAAGGCTCGCTGCCATTGCACAAGTCACCCGTGAAGAGGTACCAACCCCTTGAATTTCTGTGGCGTCACGTTCTGCGACAGCTCCGCGGACACGTAGCTCCTCCGCCATCCCCACCTCCTGCCGCATGCCGCCGCAATGTCGACCCGATGTCGAGAACGGCAGCAGGGGGTGTGCCTTTCTTGCTGCCGCTCCCGCTGCTACATTGTACACCCTGTTCTTTTCACTGCCCTGACTCTGGAGCGAACATCGGGCATGGCCTGCAATCCGGATCGCGTCTATCTCTCCTCTCCCCACATGGGCGGAATGGAGGAAACGTTCGTCGCCGAGGCGTTCGCCACCAACTGGATCGCCCCCCTGGGGCCGCATGTGGATACCTTCGAGCGGGAGTTCTGTGAGCGGGTAGGTGCCGCGCATGCGGCGGCGCTCAGCTCGGGGACGGCGGCGCTGCACCTGGCGCTGCAGCTGGTAGGGGTGGGAGCCGGAGACGAGGTGCTGGTCTCCGACCTCACCTTCTCTGCGAGCGTCAACCCGATCCTCTACCTGGGCGCTCGCCCGGTCTTCATCGACAGCGAGCGCACCTCCTGGAACATGGATCCCGCGTTGCTCGCCGAAGCGCTCGAGGCGCGCGCTCGGCGCAGCCGCCTGCCCGCAGCAGTTATCGTGGTCCATCTCTACGGACAGACCGCCGACCTCGACCCGATCCTCGCCGCCTGTCGCCGCTACGACGTACCGCTCATCGAGGATGCCGCCGAGGCGCTGGGTGCCACCTACCGCGGGCGGAGCCCCGGTACGCTGGGGAAGGCGGGGATCTACTCCTTCAATGGCAACAAGATCATCACCACCTCCGGCGGGGGGATGCTCGTCTCCGAGGACGAGGCGCTGATCGCCCATGCGCGCAAGCTCGCCACCCAGGCGCGCGACCCGGCGCCGCACTACGAGCACTCGGAGATCGGCTACAACTACCGGCTGAGCAACGTGTTGGCAGGGATCGGTCGGGGTCAGCTGCGGGTGCTCGAGGAGCGAGTCGCCGCGCGCCGCCGCAACTTCGACTTCTACCGTGAGGCGCTGGGCGACCTGCCGGGTCTCGAGTTCATGCCCGAGGCGCCCTGGGGAAGACACACCCGCTGGCTCACCTGCCTGACGATCGACCCGCCAGCCTTCGGCGCCGACCGGGAGCAGATCCGGCTGGCGCTCGAGGCGCAGAACATCGAGGCGCGCCCCGTCTGGAAGCCGATGCACCTTCAGCCGGTCTTCGCCCGCTTCGAGAGCGTGGGCGGCGAGGTCGCGGCCGACCTCTTCGAGCGGGGGCTCTGCCTGCCCTCCGGCTCGAACCTCACCCGCGCGGATGTCGCCCGGGTGGTCGAGGTGGTGCGCAGCGTGGCGGCAGGAGCGGGCGCGGCGGGGCCGGTGCCGGCGGGGCAGCGGTAAGGCGGGATTGTTGCGCCGGTCCTACACCACTGCTCGTACGTCGGGGCGAATTTCCTGGTCTTCCGCTATTTTGCTCGTCGGTACCACTGGTCCGGCCCTTGCCAACAGCGCTACATCTGCGACTTTTTCCATGACCGGTTTTCCGTTATCTTGTTTCGTCGCGCGCCGGTAGCTTTCTCTCCTGGCTGCCGTTGCTCCTGATGAGCTATGCGCCTGCTTCGGTAGGAGTGGCTCGCGAGAACATAGCCTTTTCCCTGGTGTGAGCTGATCATGTCCGATCTCGTTCCCGGCGATCGTCGCCCTCCGGTGACCCCGAACTTCATTCCTTCTTACCCTCCCGGAGCGGGCGGAAGGCAGGAGGAGGGCGAGGGTGAGTCCATGCGGCTGCGCGACGTTTTCGGGGCGCTGCGCCGGCACGTCCTGCTGGTGCTGGCGATTACCGCTGTCGTTACCATTCTGGTGGTCTACTTCAGCGCCCAGGCGCCCTCCACCTACCGCGCCGCCGCGGTGGTGCGGGTGACCGACGTGCGCACGGTGCTCACCGGCGGGTTGGGCGATCCCTGGAGCGAACGCCTGGGCGGGGCTCTGCTCTCCCAGATCTACCTGCTGAAGAGCCGGGGCGTGATCGCGGACGCCGTACAGGCGCAGGGCCTGCGCCTCCAGTCGCGCACCGAGGACTTCTCGATCGCGGAGCTGAAGGACGTCCAGGTGGCGGAGCAGGCCCCATCCGACTCCATTCGCCTGCGCTTCGCGGAGCAGGGTGTGACGGCATCCAGCGGAGGCGAGGTGGTGACGGCCGCCTATGGTGCGCCGCTCGAGATCGCGGGCGTGCGCTTCACCCTGACGCGGGCGCCGAGGGTCGAGAGCGCGCTGCTCGTCGTCGAGCCGCGCGAGGCGATGATCGGCCGTATCAGTGTCGGTCTGCGTGCCTGGGCACGCGAGAAGACGGACATCATCGACATCGACTATACGGACACCGATCCCGGCTTCGCGCAGCAGGTGGTCAACGGCGTGGTCGCCTCCTTCCAGGAGATGAGCGCGCGCGCGGCGAAGCAGCAGTCGCAGCGCCGGCGCCAGTTCATCGAGGAGCAGCTCGCCAGCACCGAGGCGGAGCTGAGAGAGGCCCAGCGCGCGCTGAGCACCTTCCGCAGTCGTGAGCAGGGCCTCAGCCTGAGCGCCAAGTACTCGGCGCAGCAGTCCGCGCTGATGAGTCTGGAGGTGCAGCGCGAACAGCTCGCCGCCGATCTGCGCCGGTTCCAGGCTTCCCTCGCCGCTCTGCAGCGCCCGCGTGGGGATCGCTCGCTCTCGCAGTACCGCACCCTGCCCTCCTCGCCGGGTCTGACCGCGAACCCGGTCGTCTCGCAGCTGTACGGTCAGCTCTCCACCTACGAGACGGAGCGGGAAGTGATGACCACGGGGCCATGGGCGAACGCGCCCACGCACCCGGACGTACAGCGGCTCGACGCCCTGATCGCTTCGACGGAGGTCAAGTTGATCGAGGCCGTCAGGAGCCACATTTCGGGGGTGCAGGCACAGCTGGCCACCCTGGATGAGCTGCGGGCGCGCAACGCCTCCTCGATCCAGGAGCTGCCCGACGCGGTGATCGAGGAGGCACAGCTCGTCCAGCAGGTCGAGGTGGCGCAGAGCCGGGCCAACCTGCTGCGGGACGAGTACCAGCGGGTGCGCATCTCCGAGGCGGTCGAGGTCGGCCAGGTGGAGGTCGTGGATCTGGCGGGCTTCCCCGCCGCCGCGGAGTCGAACAAGCCGATGCGCACCGTGCTGATCGGCCTGATCCTGGGGCTGGCTCTCGGCGGCGGCGGCGCCCTGCTGCTCGACAGCCTCAACACCTCGATCCGTCGCCGCGATGAGCTCGAAACCGTTCTGCACGTGCCCGGGCTGGCAGTGATCCCGCAGATCGCCTCCGCCGCTCCGAAGCGCAGCCGCATCCCGCTGCTCGGCGCCCGCATGGCGAAGCACGCGAAGGTGCAGCACCACAAGCGCAATGGCAACGGCAAGGGACATGGGAGCTCGACCTCCTCCTCGCTGGTCACCCTCTCGCAGCTGCAGTCGACCCAGGCGGAGGCGTATCGCACGCTGCGTACGAACCTGATCTTCTCGCAGGCGGTGCAGACGCTGCGGGTGATCGCCGTCTCGAGCGCCGTCGGCGAGGAGGGCAAGACCACCACCGCGGCGAATCTGGCGATCGCCTTCGCGCAGCAGGGGATGCGGGTGCTCCTGATCGGGGGCGACCTGCGTCGTCCGCGCGTCGAGAAGATCTTCGGGGTGCCGCGCGAGCCCGGGCTCACCGATCTGCTCCTCCGGCGGGTGCGCATCAAGGAAGCGATCCACGCGACCGCGGTGCCGGGCCTCAAGCTGCTGCCCTGCGGGGTGCTGCCGCCCAATCCCTCCGAGCTGCTCGGCGGGCAGCGGATGCAGTCGCTGGTGGCGTCGCTCTCGAAGCGCTTCGATATCGTCATCATCGACACGCCGCCGCTGCTCGTTGCCTCCGATGCCTCCGTCCTCGGGGCGATGGCTGACGGCGTGTTGATGGTGGTACGTGCGGGACGGACGGACAGGGGGAGCGCCCAGCAGGCGATGCAGCAGCTCTCCGCGGTGGGTGCGCGGGTGGTGGGTGCGGTCCTCAACGACCCGGATGCGCAGGTCCCCCGGTACGGCATGTACGACGGAGACGCCGCCGCGAAGTACTATGCGGCCATCGAAGAGGATGAGGAGGAGTCGGTAGCCTCCGGCTGAGCTACGCCCGCCGCTGCTGCTCTCCGATCACCGGGGAGGGTCCTCTGGGCTCTCCCCGGTTTCTTTGCCGTATCTGTGTGCGGGTGTGCGCCGGTTCCGCAGCCGCCGCGAGACGAAGTTCTTTCCGAGCTGAAAGGGACGTAGCAGGACGTGCACAGGGATGGAGCGGCCGCCAACCTGCGGCAGAATCCAGCCCTCGCGGTTGGGTGTGCTCAGGAAGTAGCGCAGAAAGCGTAGCCGCTCCCGCAGGCCGTCGATGAGCTGCAGGTGGAAGAGCACCCCCTCGGGCAGGAGGGAGAGGGGCTGTGTGGGCTCTCGGGCGTCCTGCCGGAGCCAGTGCCGCACCTGCACACCCAGACGGGAGATCCACCGGCTGGAGCAGATCTCCTGCTCTAGCTCTGGGGGCAGCGGTGCGTCCAGAAGATCGTGCGCGAGGTAGAGGCCCAGCAGCAGCATCCGCCGGCTCTGCAGCGCCTCGGCTCGCTCCAGCAGATGGATCGAGTCGATCTCGCCGGGGGCGCGCAACGCTTCGGCCACGCCGCAGATCCACTCCAGCCGCTTCCAGCGGTGCTTCGCGCCGTGAATGCAAAGGATGAGGAGGAGATCCTCACGCGCGAAGCGGGAGAGGCTCCTGCCCTGCAGCGAGGTGGGCTCGAGCCTTGCCGCCAGCGCGTCGAAGTCGAGCGGGATGGCGAAGTCCGCTCGGGTGAACGCCCAGTGCAGCTCTACGGTGAAGGGGAGGGCGCCCTCGCGGTCGAAGATCTCGTGGTAGCCTACGCGCAGGGAGAACTCTTCCTCCCCTGGCGCAAGCGCCGCACGCGGACGGTAGCCGCGCTGCAGCAGCAGCTCGCCCGCGCGCGGCAGATCGGCCTTGCGCAGCACGATGTCGAGATCCCCCGCCTGACGCAGTGCCAGGTCACCGTAGAGCTGTTCGCCCAGCAGGGGGCCCTTGTAGGGCACTGCGGCGATCCCGTGCATCTCGAAGAGCTGCAGGATCTCGAAAAGCTCTCCTACCAGCCCCAGCACCCGCCCGGCGTTCTCGAGAAAAGCGGTGCGCAGCGCGGCTCGCCTCTCCAGGGGGATCAGGTCGGCGGCCGCGGTCTCCAGGTGCCGGTGGAGCAGCGGGAGCATGCCATGGCGCTCAGCCAGCGGGAGCAGCCGTTCCCAGTCAATCCCTTCGCTCAACAGCTGCCGCATGCGCCGCAGATGGTGCGGCTCGGGCCGAGCGCGGGCGCAGCAGAGAAGCAGCTCGATCTCGCGATCTACCTGCCAGTCGGATTCCCGCCCGAGCTCCACGCGATCCACCACAGCTCCTTCCCTAGCCCCGCCGGCGCTCCGCCTCCCCCGGCGGGGCGAGCACTTCGATGAGGTGCCACTCGCGCATCTGCTCGAGCAACTCGAGCACGTCGCCCTCACAGCGCTCAGCTTCGACCTCGTACAGCCGCATGATTTCGTCGCGGATCTCTGTAATGGTTCGCTCCTCCTTCAGCAGCTCCCAAATTTGCGCGCCCACGGGATCCAGGCCGTAGTAGATACCGTCCTTGAGGCTGAGGATCAGGGCCTGGCCGGCGACATCGCAGGCAACGTGGTCCGGTGCGGCGACCACACGGGAGTGCAGGGAAAGCTGGGCGGCCATCGATGTCTTCACTCTGGAGGCAGTTGGGTGGGTAAACGCCCGGCAGGTGGAGCTCTCGCCAGGGCGCACGGCTGGCGCGCAGACAGTGCGTATCGTGAGGCGCGCTTTCCGCAGATGCACGGCCGCAGCAGGAGTATGAGAGTACAACAACAATAATAGGTTCGGATGCTCACCCCTGCAATGGCGGGAGCAACCCGAAGCCTCTCTTGCCTGCTTCTTGCAGGTGGGATACAATGAAATTTCGGGGAGTAGGCGATCATCTCTTGTGCCCTCACCACGCACTCGCGGAGGATGAACATGGAAATCCTCAAACGTGCAGTCGATTTCCTCACGGGCAACAACTCGGAGGCGGAGAGCGTCGCCGGGTCTCCCGGAGGGCAGGGGAAGCTGAGTCGGGAGGAGGTGGTGCAGCGGCTGGAGACGGCGGACGGCAGCGATCTCGGCGGGTTCGACCTGAGTGGAGTCGATCTGAGTGGGCTCGACCTCTCGCGCGCCGATCTGCGCGACGCGGATCTGAGCGGAGCCGACCTCAGAGGCTCGATCCTGCGACACGTGCGACTCTGCGGAACCCGTCTGGCCGGCGCGAATCTGTCGCGTGCGGATCTCTACGATGCGAACTGCGTCACCACCGGCACGCGCTCTCCAGCCGACCTCTCCCGCGCCAACCTCTCGGAGGCCAATCTGCTCGGCGCCAACCTGACGCGATTCGATCTGCGTGGCGCCGACCTGTCCGGCGCCACGCTGCGCGAGGCCAGTCTTCACCTGGCGCATCTGGAGGGCGCCACTTTGGCCGGGGCGGATATCGAGGGCGCGAATCTGCGCCACGCGAAGCTGCAAGGAGCAGATCTGAGCGGGGCGAATCTCAGGACGGTGGATCTGGCAGGGACAGAGTGCGCGGAAGCCAACTTCTCGCGTGCGAACCTCACCCGCGCGAACCTCGACGGCGCCACCCTCACCTCCGCCGATCTGAGCGAGGCGGATCTGACCGAGGCGTCGTTCGTGAACGCGAAGCTGCGCGGCGCCAAATTGACGGGTGCCCGCCTGACGAAAGCGGACTTCGACTCGGCCGAGGTGGAGGAAATCGAGCTGGATGGAGTGGATACCAGCGAGGCATATCATCTGGCGCGGAGCTGATCCGGAACCGGGCGCGGCAGCCCGGATCGCTGTCGCGCTCAGAGCAGGAAGCGGCCCTCGATCGTGAGCTGGCGCAGCATGCGCTCGTGCTCGTTTTCCTCCTCGACCATGCGCCGCACCTCGGGCGTCGCGTAACAGCGCGCGCCGCATCCGCGGCATACTGCCCACGGCTGGTCCATCATCCAGTACAGCATCCACACTCCAACGCATTCCGGGTCGCGATGCTCGGGGCGCGGCGGCTGACGCCCGCTCTGCGTGAGGTTGCGCCCGCGGAGGCTTACCTCGAGCACCGACTCGAAGTGGCAACCGTAGCAGGTCAGCGTGTGTGGAAGATTGATCTTCACGCCCGCCTGAAGGGTCAGCGCGCGTCCGCACCGCGGACACCCTCCTGCGAAGGAGCGAACCCGATACTTCCCGCTCCAGAAGTAAAAGGGGAGATAGAGGCCGGCGGCGAAGGCGGCGAGCACCCAGGGAACGTGCGGCGGCACCCACACCAGGTAGGGAATCAATCCCCAGAAGAGAAGTAGCGAGCAGCACGCTCGGAGGAGCCGTCCCAGGACCGGCTGGTAGACGAGCTCGACCCACGCGGGTGCCGGGGCGTGGCCACCCAGGATCAGCTGCGCTGGCGGAGCTTGTGCCGTGCCTCTTCTCATGGCATTTCCAGGCTGGAACCGACAAGGTAATCGGCAGCCGCTGAGACCGCAACCCACCTGTGAGCGCCCTCGAGCAGGGGAGGGCCGCGCGTGCGTTTCCGGCGCGCTACGCTCCGTGCCCGAGCGGCACCTTCACCACCACCTTCTTCACGCGGGAGCGTCGGCCCGCCATGCACCCCGGCTTGTGCGCGTCGGCCGGATGGAAGATGGCGAGGTCGCCGACACGCAGCAGCAGGGAGCTGCTCGCCTCCGGATCCTCGTAGAAGAGGATGTCATCCTCCTCGTTGTAGGGGGTTTCGGGGGAGAGCAAGCCGGTAGGGACGTGCAGGATGCGCTCGGTGCCCGAGACGACGTACTGGATGTCCACGTGTCGGCGATGCGATTCGAAGCGCTTCGCTGAGGCGGGCCCTGTATCGTAGCTCTGCACCAGCGCAAAGAGTCCATCGCCCGAGACCGGGTGGCGTCCATCGGGCGTCGAGGGATCGAAGGTTCGCAGGTAGTGCAGCCCGGCCACGAAGCCAGGGCCGAACTGCTCGTACCGCTCCGCGGCATCCAGCGAATCGAGGATCATCGGAGGTACGGCTGGGGTGAAGCAGACGCGGTGCGGAAGCCTCGCGCGGGATGCCGAACCATGCATGCAAGATTGATCCCGCGGGGGGCGTTCACCCCCGCTAGCCTGTGTTCCACACCGCTCGTCCTGCCGTCGGGGCGAAGTCGCTTGTGCGCTCCCCACCCGGGGGAGTACAATGGCCGCGCCCGACCGTAACGTTTGCCGGAGCGCGAGCCCGGCTCCGCCGTGCTTGCGTGCGATGCTCCGGCTTCTCCGCTTCACCGACTCCTGGGAGGAGGATGATGTCCCGGCGAACTTCGATGCCTACCCACTCGCTCTCGCTTCGCATTGCCGCGGCACTGCTTGTGGCCGCGGTCTCCGCCTGCGCGCCGGGCCAGGTGCAGGGCGGCGCAGAGCAGAGCGCTTCCGGCGTCGGCGCCGCCACGACCGCGTCCGACGTGATGGCCTTCGTGGAGGTCAACGTGATCCCGATGGACCGCGAGCGCGTCCTCGAGCGGCAGACGGTGATCGTGCGAAATGGCCGTATTGCCGAGATCGGCCCGGCTGCGAGCGTGCGGGTGCCCGCCGGGGCCCAGCGCATCGAGGGGAACGGCCGATATCTGATGCCCGGCCTCGCCGAGATGCACGCGCACATTCCCTCCCTGCAGGCGGGGGAGCAGGCGATCGCCAACACCCTGTTCCTCTACCTGGCCGGTGGGGTGACCACCATCCGCGGGATGCTGGGCCACCCGCACCACCTCGAGCTGCGCGAGCGGGCGGCGCGGAACGAGATTTTGAGCCCGCGCATCTACACCTCGGGACCCTCCTTCAATGGCAACAGCGCGCAGACCGTCGAGGTGGCCGAGCGCATGGTGCGTGAGCAGCAGCAGGCGGGGTACGATCTCCTCAAGATACACCCCGGCCTGAGTCGCCCGGTCTTCGACGCCATGGCCCGTACCGCCGACCAGGTCAGGATCCCCTTCGCTGGCCACGTCCCGGCGGATGTGGGGCTGCAGCGCGCGCTCGAGGCGCGCTACTCCTCCATCGACCACCTGGACGGCTACGTCGAGGCGCTCGCTGAGGGGCGGATGCCGACCGGGGCCGAGACTGGCTTCTTCGGCTCGAACCTGATGGCGCACATCGACGAGGGCCGCATCCCGGCGCTCGCCGCCGCCACCCGCGAGGCTGGCGTCTGGAACGTGCCGACGCAGACGCTGATCGAGCACCTGATGTCCCCGGAAGATCCCGAGGCGATGATCCGCCGTCCCGAGATGCGCTACATGCCGCAGCAAACCCTGACGCAGTGGGCGCAGGCGAAGCGCAACATCCGGCAGCAAACCGGCATCTCCGACCAGGACGCCCAGCGCTTCATCGAGGTGCGGCGCCGGCTGATCAAGGCACTGCACGATGCGGGTGCCGGCCTGCTGCTAGGCTCGGACGCGCCGCAGTTCTTCAACGTCCCGGGCTTCTCGATGCAGCACGAGCTGCCGATGATGGTGGCCGCGGGGCTCACCCCCTACCAGACGCTCGAGATGGGGACCCGCAATCCCGCCGTCTTCTTCGGGGCGCAGAACGAGTTCGGCACCATCGAGGTGGGCAGGTCGGCGGATCTGGTCCTGCTCGAGGACAATCCGCTGCAGGACATCCGCAACTTCGAGCGGCGCGCGGGGGTGATGGTGCGCGGCCGCTGGCTGCCGCAGAGCGAGATCCAGCAGCGGCTCGACGCCGTCGCGGCGGCGATGGCGGGGTCACGTCTTTCCGCTGAGATGCGGAAGTGTCCGATCTGAAGATCCGCCTACTCGGTGGGTTCAGCGTGGCCGCTGGCGATCCGGTGCCCGGCCTGAATGCGGGGCGCCTGCAATCGCTGCTCGGGTATCTGCTGCTCCACCGCGGCGTGCCTCAGCAGCGCCAGCGCCTCGCTTTCCTCTTCTGGCCGGACACCCCGGAGGAATGGTTGTGTGCTCGCCCAGACGGGCGAGTCGGCCTGGTGTGCGGGTGAGCGCCCGCACGCGGTAGCCCCGCCGCCGGAACTCGCGGGTCAGCGGCGCGCCCAGGTGGCCGCTGGCGCCCGCGATCAGCACGCTCGGCATCACGATTCCACGATCAACGTACCTTTCATCCCGTGGCCCGTCTTCTTGTCGTAGTGCGGGGCGCAGTAGAAGGTGTAGCTGCCCGGTTCGGTCGGCTTGAAGACCGCCAGCGCGGTCTGCCCGTGGGGCATGACGACGTGCACGTCCAACTCATCCACGTCGAAGCTGTGGGTGACCGGATCGGCGTTCTCCAGGCGCAGCATCACCAGCTCGCCCGCCGTCACACGGATCTCGGCCTGGTCGAAGACGAAGTTCTCGGTGGTCAGCGCGGGGAGCTCGGACAGCGCCTCGGGGCTGATGCCGCTCGCCGAGCCGACCGGCGCCAGCGCTGCCATCAGCAGCACCCCGGCGACCGTGCCCGCCACGCCCGCCAGCGCTCCCGCGAGCCAGCGAGGGGCGGGCCCCCTCCCCCCAGAGCGCCGACGACTTTTCCCCGTGGCGCCCACGCCCCCCCGCAAGCCCCACCACCCCAGGGAGAAG
>JBPCIT010000341.1:0-11689 GCA_051006015.1 Longimicrobiaceae bacterium | reverse complement strand
TCGCTACCTCCTTGCCACGCAGCGCCAATCCCGGCCGCAGCGCCCCCGGCAGCGCTCTCCCGCGGGGTGGTCGCCACCGGCACCGCCGGCAGCGGGCCGCGGGTGCGGCCGGGGCGCGAGATGCTCGTGCCGGTCATGGAGCGCTGCCGCCGCACCAGTCCCGGCACCTCGGGGCCACGGTCCATCGCGGCGGCCAGCTCGCGCGGGGTGTGGTGGCGGTGGGCGTGGCGGAACTGGCGGTAGATCTGCACCGCGCCCCACCAGAGGCGCAGATACGCGGGATGCCAGACGGGCGGGCGGGTGCGCAGCGTCAGCCGGTTCGCCCGCCGCAGATCCAGGATCGAGTGGATGTAGACGCCCAGGAGCGAGCGATAGAAATCCCGCAGCGGCATGCGCGTGGGGAGCACCGAGTGCGAGAGGTCCCACAGCCCGTGCGCCTTGCGGGGCACGGACACCCTGTCCTTGTAGTCGTCCCAGATCGCGGTGCCCGGGAGCGGCGTGAGCGGCGAGATGTTGAGGTAGTAGAGGCCGGTGTCGTCGATGAACCTCTGCAGCCGCGCCCAGTCCTCCGGCGTGTAGTCGGGGTTCGGGATGAGCGAGCCGTAGGTGTCCACCCCGTGGCGGCGCAGCACCTCGATCGCCTGGCGGTTGTAGTCCACCGTGTTCTGCTTGTTCATCGAGTCCAGCTCGCCGTCGGTGCTCGCCTCCAGCCCGATGAGCACCGCCCTCAGCCCCAGCTCCGCCCACTCGGCGATCACGTCCTCGTTCTCGGCGATGAAATCCGAGCGCCCGTAGCAGAAGATGTTCTTGCGGATCCCGCGCGCGCGCATCAGCTCGGCGATCTTCGACAGCCGCTTGCGGTTGATGAGGAAGATGTCGTCCACGATGTAGATGTCGTCCGCCTCGATCCCGGCCAGCTCCTCGACGATGGACTCCGGGCTGCGCGAGTAGGGCAGCCCGTCGGTGATCTGCCAGGTGAAGCAGAAGTTGCACTTGTACCAGCACCCCCAGGTGGTCTTCACCGTCGCCACCGGGCGGTGGAAGATGTAGTAGTAGCGATGGCGCAGGTGCGCGACCAGGTCACGACGGGGGAGCGGCAGCGTGTCCGGCTTCGGCATGTAGCGGCGCTCGGCGGTGAAGACGACGCGCTGCTCGTCCACCGGCAGCGCCAAGCCCGAGATCTCTTCCAGATCGCGTCCGCTCGCGAACGCCTCCAGCAGCTCGGGCATGATGCTGGTACCATCACCCAGGACGATGCAGTCCACCGCCCCATCCGCGAAATCCTCCGGCGCCTTGGATGCGTGCACCCCGCCCACCACCGTCCAGACCTTGGGGTTCCAGCGTTTGGCGATGCGGCAGAGCTTGATTACCTCGTTCACCCCGGTGATGTAGCAGCTGGTGCCGATCACGTCCGGACTGAACGCGCGCAGCCTCTCCTCGTAGCCGCGCTCGAGGATCATGTCGAGGATCTGCACCTCGTGCCCCTCGCACCCCGCCGCCACGTACTCCAGCTCCAGCGGCTCGCAGATCATCACGTGCTTGAGCCCCATCGTGTGCCGCGGCACCGGCGGCCGAACCAGCAGAATGCGCATGGAGTCTCCTTGGAGTCTTCAGTCTTCAGTCGTGCGCGGCAGCGACCGGCGCTCAGATTCCTCGCTCTTCGCTCCTCGCTCCACGACCTCAAACGATCCCCGGCGTGATGCGGTGGTGGATGTGGTTGCGGTAGTGCAGGTTGACCCCCATGATGAAGGCGCGCATGTAGGGGCCGAGCGCGGCGCGGTTGCGCCAGAAGCGCTTGAGGATGTTCCGGCGGGAGAACACCTGCTCGTACAGCTTCCAGTAGCCTGCCTGCAGCTCCTCCGGATCCAGGTGGCGGGGCCGGAAGATCACCTGCCCGCCGCTGTAGCGGCCGAAGTCCTCGCTGATCATCCGCCCCTCGCGCTGCATCCGCTCGTAGAGCGGGGTGCCGGGGACGGGGGTGAGGATGTGGATGCGGGGAACCATGATCTCGTTCTGCATGATGAAGTCGAAGGTGCGCTGGAAGACGGAGGCGTCGTCCCCATCCATCCCGATGATCATCTCCGTCGAGACCTCGATCCCGTGCCGCTTGATGGTGCGCACCGCCTCGCGGTAGCGCTCCGGGCGGTTCCACTCTTTGTCGTGCTCGCGCAGGCTCTCCGGGTTGACGCTCTCGATGCCGAAGGAGAGCAGTCGGCAGCCGCTGCGGCGCGCGAGCTTCAGCATTTCGGGACGGTCGGCGATGTGGAGGCTGCACTGGCTGATCCAGAGGATCTTCTCCGGGATGAGCGCCTCCCACAGCTCGGCGCAGTATTTCCAGTCCACGCCGATGTTGTCATCGATGAAAGCGATGTATCTCGAGCCCGCCCGCTTGGCGGCGCGTACGTCGCGCACCACCTGGTCCACCGGGCGCTTGCGGTAGCGCTGATCGAAGAAGGCGGTGATCGAGCAGTAGTCGCAGGTGTAGGGGCAGCCGCGGGTGGCCTGCACGGGCCGCCACTTGCCGAGGCGCGAGCGGTCCATCAGGTCGTAGCGGGGGACGGGGAGCTGATCGATCGGCGGGCGGCGCTCCGCCTGGTAGACGGAATCGAGCTTGCCGTCCTGCACGTCGCGGATCACCCGCGGCCAGGTCTCCTCCGCCTCCCCCAGCACCACCGCGTCCGCATGGCGCAGCGAGAGCTCGGGGCCGGCGAGGGTGGCCGCGATCCCGCCCATCACCACCGTGCGGCCGCGGCGCCTGAACTCGTCGGCGATCTCCCAGCCGCGTACGATCCCCGAACCCATGCCGGTGACGCCCACCAGATCCCAGGGCTCGTCGAAGGGGATGTCGTGCACCGTCTCGCTCACCAGGCGCAGCTCGCAATCGTCGGGGGTGACCGCGGCCAGCATCGGGAAGGTGAGGCCAGGCAGGTGCAGGCGGCGCTGCTTGATCGGACGCCCCTCCATGTCCAGCGCGGTGGGCGCCACGAGCAGAATGCGCGTTTTCTTCCCGCGCCGGAGAGCGGGGGCAGCTCGCATGAGAGGACCCTGTGCTGAGGGAGAGAAGCCGACCGGCTCGATCGAACGGCGCCAAGGGAGAGCACCGCGGTAATCAGGGGAAGCAGCCGGGATCGCGTGCTACAATATACCGACTGTACCTCAACCGTCCAGCTTGCGCTTGACGTAGTATCCACCCTTCATGTACGTAGCTGCTGCCATGGCCGAATCCCCGCTCGAGGTTGTGCCCGTGCGTACTCGCGCGGATCACCGGGCGTTCCTGGCGCTGCCGTACACCCTCTACCGGGGCGACTCGTGCTGGGTGGCGCCGCTGCGTTCGGTCGAGCGGCAGCGATGGTCGCCGCGGCACAATGCCTCGCTGCGTACGCGCTGGGTGCAGCGCTGGGTGGCGCGGCGGGGGCGGCGGGTCGTCGGGCGGATCGCGGCGGTCGTGGACGAGGCGTTTGCCGCGCGCTGGCTACCGGGTGCGGGCTTCTTTGGCTTCTTCGAGTGCGAGGAGGATTCGGAGGCGGCGCGTGCCCTTTTCGCGGCGGCGGAGGCGGCGCTGCGGGAGCAGGCCAGGAGCCACGTCATCGGCCCCGTCAACCTGACCACCCACGACGAGGCGGGGCTGCTGGTCGAAGGGTTCGACCTCCGCCCGACGGTGCTCAGCCCCTACAACCCGCCCTACTACGTGTCTCTGGTCGAGCAGAACGGCTACCGGCCATACCGCGACTACCTCGCCTACCTCTGGCGGCCGCGGCAGTCGCAGTCGGAGGCGATCTCGCGGCTGGAGCGTGCCGCCGCGCGCCGGGCGGGCCTCTTCGCACAGGTGGCGGTGCGTGCGGCCGATCCCGCGCGCTGGGACGCCGAGGTGAAGACGCTGCACGCCCTCTACAACGCCTCCTTCGCTGACCTCTGGGGCTTCGTGCCCATCTCGCTCGTGGAGTTCGGGGAGCGTGCGGAGAGCTTTCGCCCCTTCTTCCGTCTGGAGCTGCTGATCATCGCGGAGGTGGAGGGGCGAGCGGTCGGTTTCGCGCTCCTCCTCCCCGACATCAACGAGGTGCTGGCGCGCCTGCGGGGACGGCTGCTCCCCTTCGGCTGGCTACGGCTGCTGCGCGGCATCCCGCGTATCCGCTCGGGGCGCTTCATCCTGATGGGCGTGCTCCCCGAGTTCAGCAGCCGCGGTTTGGCGCCGGTGATCGCCGCCGAGGTGCAGGCGGCGGGCCGACGGCTCGGCATGGACCCCGTCGAGATCTCGCTGGTGGCGGGCGCGAATCGCCGCATGCGGCACGTGATCGAGGCCTTCGGCTGCCCCAGAACGAAGACCTTCCGGCTGTACGAGAAGACGCTGTAGCTGCTCGTTCGGGTGCCGCGGTGCCCTGCCGGCGCCCTTTGCGGTTCCTCGTGCGTTACGAGCTTCGCTCCACGACTACCGCAGGAGGTTCTTCGCGATCGTCTGGAGCTGCATGTTGCTGGTGCCCTCGTAGATCGTGCCGATCTTCGAGTCGCGGTAGAACTTCTCGACCGGGTATTCCTTGGTGAAGCCGTAGCCGCCGAACAGGTCGATGCAGCGGCTGGCGATCCTCTGCGCAACCTCGCTGGAGAAGAGCTTCGCCATCGCCGCCTGCTGCAGGAAGGGCTGGCCGGCGTCCTTGAGGCGCGCGGCGTTGTAGACCATCAGGCGCGCGGCCTCGAGAGAGGTGGCCATCTCGGCGAGCTGGAACTGCACTCCCTGGAAGTCGCCGATCCTGCGGCCGAACTGCTCGCGCTCCTGCACGTACTGGATGGTCGCCTCGAGCGCGCCCTGCGCCAGGCCGATCATCTGTGCGCCGATGCCGATGCGTCCCTCGTTCAGTGTCTCGATCGCCGTCTTGTACCCCTTCCCTACCTCGCCCAGCACGTTCTCCGCGGGAACGAAGACGTCCTCGAGGATCAGCTCGGTGGTGGAGGAGGCGCGGATACCCAGCTTGTCCTCCTTCTTGCCCACCGAGAAGCCCTCGAAGTCGCGCTCGACGATGAAGGCGGTGATGCCGCGGTAGCCGGCGTCCACGTTCGCGTTGGCGAAGACGATGAAGATCTCGGCCTCGGCGCCGTTGGTGATCCAGAGCTTGCGGCCGGTGAGGCGGAAGCCGCCGTCGGTCTCGATCGCGCGGGTGGCGAGCGCGAAGGCGTCCGAGCCGGAGCCGGCCTCGGAGAGCGCGTAGGCGCCCACCCGCTCGCTGGCGAGCTGGGGGAGGTACCTGGCCTGGAGCTCCTCCGAGCCCCAGCGCAGGAAGGCGTTGTTGACGAGGGTGTTCTGCACGTCCACGAAGACGCCGACGCTGGCATCCACCCGCGAGAGCTCCTCGACGATCAGCACCGCGGTGAAGAAGGAGCTCTCCGCACCGCCGAAGCGCTCGGGGACCTCGATGCCCATCAGCCCCAGCTCGAAGAACTGCGGGATCAGCTCGGGATCGAGCTTCTGCTCCTCATCCATGCGGTGGACGAGCGGGCCGACCTGCTCCTCCGCGAACTGCCGCACGGCATCGCGGAACATGGTCTCGTCTTCGCTCAGCTGGGTCAGCGGCGCGCCGCCGGAAATGTCAACAGTAGCCATCAGTGGTCTCCAGCTGTAAGTAGGGGTTCTCGTTCGTGCTCAATCTGGGAATGAGAGCAATATGGCCGGAAGTAAGGGTGGTGTCGAGGCGCAGTGCTCCCCTCCCTCACGAGGGGGGAGGGGAGCGCTGCCGGTGATTGTAGCTGCGTCCGGAGGACGCCCGCAGTCTTCTGCCGGGTCGTTCATCGGCCCGGCAACGCCAGCGCACCCGCAACTCTCCGAATCCTGAACCGAAGTGAATCCGCATCATTCGCGCCGCCCGCCTCGCAGCCGCCGCGCCGCGAACCGCTCCAGCCGCATGAGCGCCTCGGGCAGATTGGTGCGCCCGAAGCCGAGGCGGAAGTGATTGCCGGGATAATCGAAGAGGCCGCCGGGGAGGAGCAGCACCCCCTCCCCCTCCACCAGCTCGCGCGCAAAGTTATCGATGGGCACGTCGGCGAGCAAACGCGGAAACCCGACGCTTCCGGCCCGTGGCCGCACCCACTCGAAGATCCCCTGCCATTCCTCGAAGAAGCGGTCGAGGTGCTGCAGGTTCTGCACGATAATCCCGCGGCTGCGCGCCAGCAGCTGCTCGCGGGAGCGCAGCGCGATCAGCGCCAGGATCTCGCTCGGAGCGCTGTTGCAGATGGTCGTGTAGTCCTTGAAGGCGGCGAGGCGGCCGAGCAGCCCGGGGTCGTGCGTGGCGATCCAGCCGATGCGCAGCCCCGCGAGCGCAAAGGATTTCGACATCACGCCGAGGCTCACCCCCCGCACGTCGCAGTCGACCGCCGCCGGGAGGCGCTCCGTGGGATCGTACTCCAGGAAGCGATACACCTCGTCGGAGAAGAGGTAGACTCCCGCCTCCCGCGCCAGGCCCACGAGCGCCTGCCAGGTCGCCGCGTCGGGAAGCGCACCGGTCGGGTTGTGCGGGAAGTTCACCACGATCGCGCGCGTGGTGGGGCGCATCAGCGCACACACCCTGTCGAGGTCGAGCGCCCAGCCGGCCACGGCATCGAGCGGCAGGAGGTCCACCTCGGCGCCGGCGGCGCGCGCCACCTCGTAGAGCGACTGGTAGCCTGGCCAGGTGACGATCGCATGGTCGCCGGGAGCGAGCACCACGTTCAGAGAGACGAAGATCGCCTCCTCGGCGCCGGCGAAGACCAGCACCTCCTCCGGTGAGACCGTCTCGTAGAGCGAGGCGATCTCCGCGCGCAGCAGGGGGTGCCCCGGGGCCTCTGTGTAGCCGAGCGTCAGGCTGTCCCACAGCCCTCGCGTCTCCTCGTCGGCGAGGGCGAGTAGCTCCGCCATCGGCCAGCCCTCCACGTCGGAGGCGCAGAGGATGTACGGCGCCGCAAACTCCCAGCGCGCGAAGAAGCGCTCTAGCTGAAAATCCGGAATCTCCACCCGTTTATCACCTGCGCCCACGGGACCCCGAAGCGGTGTTAAATCATGGTGCGGTTGCTGCAATATCCGCACTTCTCCCGCCAGACCAATGGACGGAGACTGTATCTTGGTCGGATGGCACCAGCGCGTCGAGCAGCGCGAATACGGTGCTTGACATAGGGGCGGGGGGTATATAAGTTTCTTCGACGGATGCGGTATGGACCCTTACTGCACGATCAAGCGGCTTTTTAGGTGGGCGCCGTTATCTGCCGGGCCGATAAACGACCCGGCAGATAACGGCAGCCGCCCTCGCGGGCGGAAAACCGA
Source organism: Longimicrobiaceae bacterium (assembly GCA_051006015.1). Taxonomy (GTDB): domain Bacteria; phylum Gemmatimonadota; class Gemmatimonadetes; order Longimicrobiales; family Longimicrobiaceae; genus JBPCIT01. The sequence goes on along the minus strand of JBPCIT010000341.1, from coordinate 4,407 downwards.
CACGGCTCCGCGTCCGGAGGACGCCCGCTCTTGCTTGCCGGGTCTTTCATATGCCCGGCGGAGCGGCGCAGCCGCTCCTGGCAGAAGCGCAGCGTGTGCGTGCCATCAGCCGAGCAATCACGCGCCGAACTCCTCTGTTGAACCTGCATTACGGGAGGGCCCGATGAGCGTGACGGAGTGGCTGGTAGTCGCGGGCGGCGTGGCCGCCATCGCCTGGGTGAACTGGTACTTCTTCCTCGCCGGGCGGACGGCGGTCGTCGTCGGTGCGGGTGCCGGCGGAGTGCAGGAGGTCACCATCGCGGTGCGCGGCGGCTATGACCCGGCGGTGGTGCGGGTACACCGCGGCCGTCCGGTGCGGCTGGTCTTCGACCGGCAGGAGACCTCGGGATGCTCGGAGGAGGTGGTGTTCCCCGACTTCGGCATCCGCCGCTTCCTGCCACCCTTCGACAAGACGGCCGTCGAGCTGACGCCGGAGGAGCCGGGAAGCTACACTTTCACCTGCGGGATGAGCATGCTGCGGGGCACGCTCATCGTCAACGAGTAGAGGCAGATCATGGCGACCCACACAGTGCGTGAGCAGCAGACGGCGGAGCGTGGCGCCACCGACGCCGCGGCGGGCAACCGTATCACCATCCCGGTGAGCGGGATGACCTGCGCCGCCTGCAGTGCGCGGGTCCAGCGTGCGCTGCAGAAGCAGGAGGGGGTGCTGGACGCCTCGGTGAACCTGATGGTGAACACCGCCACCGTCAGCTACGATCCCGGCGCGACCTCGCCCGAGCGGCTGGTCGAGGCGATCCGCGAAACCGGCTACGGCGCGGAGCTGGCGGAACCCGGCCGCAGCGCCTTCGAGGAGCAGGAAGCGCAGGACCGTGCCCGCATGGACGAGTTCCGTGAGCTGCGGCTGAAGGCGGGGGTGAGCCTGATAGCGGCTGCCATCGGCATGGTCATCTCGATGCCGGTGATGGCTGCCTACGCGGCGCACACCGGCCATGGCACCACGGTCGCCGATCCCTTCATGCGCTGGAGCCACCGGGTGCTCGATCCGGCCATCGCGGCGGTCGTGCCCTGGCTCTACGCCGTTGATCCGAGCATCCTCATCTACCTGCTGCTGGCGATGACGGTGGGGATCATGGGCTGGGCGGGGCGCCACTTCTACACCCGCGCCTGGGCGGCCTTCCGCCACCACTCGGCGGACATGAACACGCTGGTCGCCACGGGGACCGGAGCGGCCTTTCTCTTCTCGCTCTTCGCCACCTTCTTCCCCGACTTCTTCCTGGAGCGCGGGGTGATGCCCGGCGTCTACTACGAGGCGGTGCTCTTCATCATCGCGCTGATCCTGGTGGGCAATACCTTCGAGGCGCGGGCGAAGTACCAGACCTCGACGGCTCTGCGCTCGCTGGCGGAGCTGCAGCCGAAGACGGCGCGCGTGCTGCGCCAGGGCGCCGAGGTGGACGTGCCGATCGAGGAGCTGCGCAGCGGGGAAACGGTCATCGTGCGCCCCGGCGAGCGCGTCCCGGTGGATGGCGAGATCCTCTCCGGGCGGAGCGCGGTGGACGAGTCGATGCTCACCGGCGAGTCGCTCCCGGTAGAGAAGGAGCCGGGAGATGCGGTGATCGGCGGCACCATCAACCGCACCGGCGCCTTCCGCTACCGCGCCACACGGCTCGGCGGGGACAGCGTGTTGTCGCAGATCGTGCGGCTGATGCGCGAGGCGCAGGGCTCGCGCGCCCCCATCCAGCGGCTGGTGGATCGGGTCACGGGCGTGTTCGTACCGATCTCGATCTCCATCGCCATCGCCACCTTCGTGGTCTGGTTCGTGGCGGCGGAGACGGCGCCCGCGGTGCAGGGGCTGGCCGCCGCCGTGGCGGTGCTGATCATCGCCTGCCCCTGCGCGATGGGCCTCGCCGTGCCGACCGCGGTGATGGTCTCGACCGGCAAAGGCGCCGAGCTGGGGATCCTGATCAAGGGCGGCGAGGCGCTGCAGCGCGCGCGTGACGTGACGACGGTGGTGCTGGACAAGACGGGCACCGTCACCGAGGGGCGGCCGGCACTCACCGATATCATCCTCGCTCCGGGCTCGATCCGCTCCGAGGAGGCTTTCCTGCAGCGGGTGGCCTCGCTCGAGGGGTCTTCCGAGCACCCGCTCGCGGACGCCATCGTGCGCCACGCGCGGGAGCGGGAGCTCGCGGTCGAGCCGGCGGAGAGCTTCGACTCCGTCACCGGCCGCGGCGCCACCGGAGTGGTCGCGGACGACGCGCTCGCCGTGGGCAACGCGGCGCTGATGGCAGATTACGCCATCGACATCGCGCCGCTGCAGCCGGAGGCCGAGCGGCTCGCGGCCGAGGGGAAGACGCCGATGTACGCCGCGATCAATGGAGAGCTGGCGGGGATCATCGCGGTCGCCGACCCGCTCAAGCCGAGCTCTCCGGAGGCGATCCGGCGGCTGCGGCGGATGGGGCTGCAGGTGGTGATGCTGACCGGAGACAACCGCCGCACCGCCGAGGCGATCGCCGGCGCCGCGGGGATCGAGCGGGTGGCGGCGGAGGTGCTCCCCGAGGGAAAGGTCGCCGAGGTGCGGCGCCTTCAGCAGAGCGGCCAGGTGGTGGCGATGGTCGGCGATGGGATCAACGACGCCCCCGCGCTCGCGCAGGCGGACGTGGGCATCGCCATCGGGACCGGAACGGACATCGCGATGGAGGCGAGCGACCTGACGCTGATGCGCGGCGACCTGGGCGGAGTGGCGGATGCGATCGCCCTCTCGCGACGCACGCTGCGCATCATGAAGCAGAACCTCTTCTGGGCCTTCATCTACAACACGCTCGCCATTCCCATTGCCGCGGGCGTGCTCTACCCCGCGTTCGGGCTCCTGCTCAGCCCGATCCTGGCGAGCGCCGCGATGGCCTTCAGCTCGGTGAGCGTGGTGAGCAACAGCCTGCGGCTGCAGCGGTTCCGGCCGGCGTAGCCGGCAGTGCGAAGTGCGGCGTGCGAAGTGCGAAACAGCCAGTGACCAGCGACGAGTGACCAACATGACGAACGAAGCGATACCCGCCGCGTGCGGGTGCGCGGTGGTGGAGGACGGCGAACGCAAGGCGGTGGGGGTAGATGCGGAGAGCAAGGAGCGCAACCTGAAGCGGCTGCGGCGCATCGAGGGGCAGGTGCGTGGGCTGCAGCGGATGGTCGAGGAGGACCGCTACTGCGCCGACATCATGACGCAGATCTCCTCCGTGCATGAAGCGCTGCGCTCGGTGGGGCGGGAGCTGATGCGCAACCACCTGAAGCACTGCGCCACCGCTGCCATCCGCTCCGGCGACGCGACGGAGGCCGAGGGGATGTACGACGAGCTCGTGGAGATGATGTACCGTCTGGCGCGGTAGCGCCGACCGCTGCCCTGAAATGACGTCGGAGCTGTCCTACTGACGCAGCTGGCGCGAGGACCAGTGGATGGCGGAGATGCGCCAACCCTCAGGCGTGCGCGTCAGCACCATCAGCTCTGCACCCTGCGAGTTGATCTGCCGTCCGCGATACTCTCCCCGCACCGTGCTGGTCGAGGTCGCCCACGCCGCGTCGCCGCGCACCACCACACGCATCGGCCCGCGTTCGGTCTGCACCGCCTGCGCGAAGGCGATGTCGCCGGGGAGGTGATGCCCGCGGTACTCCTCCCTCGTCTCCACGCCTCCACTCTCCAGGATGATGGCATCCTCCGTGAGCAGGTTCAGCGCGGTGGCGCTGTCCCCCTCGGCCAGAGCACGGTGAAAGCGATCCACCGTGGCAGCGACCGCTGCGGAGTCGGCTTCCGCCCGTGCGGGCGCCGCCGCATGCGCCACGCCGCCAGCCGGACTCATGACGTGGGGTTCCGCGCGGGGGGCACACGCCACCGACAGGATCACGAGCGCCGCGGCGCCGAGTGTCGGAAACGCGCGCAGAACAAGGGGGCTACACTTCATGTTCTGCCTCTGCGTGGGAGGGGATCGCCATCTCCATCTCATGCTCCTCGTACGGACGGGCCGTCGCCACCAGCACGGAGGTGACCAGGAGCACTGCCGCTCCCATCGCCAGCTCGACCGTCGCGGAGCGGCGGAGTCGGTGGGTGCCGACCTCGTCGCCGAGGGCGGGCCTGACGCGCAGATAATTATATGCGCCGGTGGCAAAGACCAGCAGAAAGATGCCGAGCTTGAGGAGGAGCAGCCGGCCGTAGTCGGAGGCGATCAGCGCGAAGAAGGAGCCGCTGTGCACGAAGGCGGCGAAGACGCCGGTCAGCACCAGAAGCCCCGCGAAGAGCAGCGCGGTAGGAGAGAACGCCTGCACGAGGGTCGCCACCCCCGCGCTGCGCCGCCCCGTGCCGAGACGCATGGCGGCCGGGATACCGGCGATCAGCAGCACCAGCAGACTCCCGAGCCACCCACCGGC
>JBPCIT010000340.1:0-7460 GCA_051006015.1 Longimicrobiaceae bacterium | reverse complement strand
CCTCTGAGCGCGCGTGCCTCAGAGCGGTGCGGTGCCCCGGCGGGGCTCCGCCCCTCTCCCTGGCGAAGCGACTATGGTTCACGCCAGCCCGGACCAGGAGCCGTCAGGCGGTGGCGTGGCGGAGTGCGTGCATGGGATGGTGTCTCCGGGAGGGTGGCCCGCAGCGTCCGATCACCAGAACCACCCGCCGCCGGAATCATAGCCGCGGGCGCGGCCGCCGCCGCGGTACGTCCGATCGTAGCCGTACTCGCGGTAGCGGTGCCGGAAGTTGTGATCGTAGCCGAGGCCGGGGTTCCACACCCCGCCATCGTAGCCGCGCGGCGGGTCGCCGCGGATCACCCGGATGGGCGTGCGGCTCTGGCGGTCGCCGAAGGGGTCGCCCCCGTCCGTCTGCGCGCGGCTGCGGTAGCCCTGATCGTAGCCGCGCCCCCAATCGGCGCCGCGGAAGCCGCCGACGGCGCCGCGGTAGCCACCGATCCGACCGCGGTACCCACCCGCGCTCGGGTGATGATCATGATCATACCCGTAACCACGCTCGAATAGAGCCATGTTCTCCTCCCCGGGTGCTTCGGACGGCGGTGAGGGCCGGAGATGCGAGCGGCACCCTCAGGCGGCGGTGCGCTCGCTCTCCTGGTGGTCGATCTTGAGCGGCCGGTACTGGCAGTGCTCGCCGCAGCCCAGCCGGTAGCGGTTGCGCGCGAACCAGCGGTAGAAGCGGTCGATGAGCCCACCCATCAGCGGCGCGCTGAAGACCCAGCCGATCAGCCGCCCACGCGGGAGGATCTTGAGGAGCTGCTCGATCGCATCCGCACCCTGCCAGGTCCGCCCGCCGGGGCCGATGAGCTGCACGGCCTCCGCGTACGCCTGCGGCGGAATCCAGGGAAAGCGCGCGTGCACGCTGGTGTTCTGCGAGGGGACAACCTCGACCTGGCGCGTCCGGTCCCACTTGTCCAGCACGCTGATCAGGTGGTTGCATACCCGGCAGGCTCCATCGTACACCAGCGTGTAGGGACGTCCCAGCCCCGTGCTCACCGTCTCCTCGCCTCCGAAGATGAAGCGTACGACGGGAATTGTCATTGGAGTACCTCCTGCTGTACCTCGACGTTGATCTCGGGCGGATGGTGCAGCGTGGCGTGGATCGGGCAGAGGGAGGCCACGCGCGCCGCCGCCGCCCGCCGCGACTCCGGCAGCTCCGGCCAGATCAGGAAGAGCCCGTAGCGCCCCACCCGGTGCGGCCCCTCGGCGAAGCCCCAGTCCACCTCGATCACCAGGTTGTCGGCCGCCAGATCGGCGTGGCTCGCCCACGAGGCGAGCACCGAGTAGACGCAGGTGGCCAGCCCGCTGGCAACCATGTGGAAGGGGGAGTAGGTCATCTCGGCCGTATCGGCCTCGATGGTAAGCGGACCGGGGGTGGCCTCCAGCCGGATCCGTTCGTCGGAGAGAAGTGTGATCTTCACTGACGCGCTCTTTCGCTGGTTCTGGCGCTCACCCCCCGAAGCGGTTCGATGCGCCCTCGCATGAAAATCATCTCATCCCCTTCAGCGCTCCGGCGGTCCGAGCGAGCTGGTGGCCGTCCATGACGGCGGGTCGCTCGCGGGGAACGAGTCGTCGGATGCCTCGTCGACGATGTCCCTGGTGCGCTCCTCCGGAATAGGCGGCTCCACCTCGGCGCTGTTCACGCCCAGCGCCTGGTAGGTGTAGCAGTGCCCGGTCAGGCCCCGGTGGAGCAGCGATCCGCCCAGAAGCGCGAGCAGGGCGCCGCGCCGCGAGCGCCGCTCGATCCCCGCGAGCGTCAACATCCCGCCTACGATGACCGAGAGCCAGCGCTCGGACTCCGCTACGTTGATGTCGTGGGACATTCCCCAGTTGCGTGCGTTCATCCGTCCTCCTGTGGTCCCGGCTAGCCCTGGAGCAGGGACTGTGCGCCGTCGATCCAGATCTCCGTTCCCGAAATGTGATCGGAAGCATCGGAGGCGAGGAAAAGCACCAACCGTGCCACCTGCTCGGAGGTGCCGGGCTCTCCGTGGGTGAGCGGGATCTCGCCCTCCGGGAACTCCACCGGAACGCGCACGTGCTCGAGATCACGCTGCTCGGTGTTCTCGTCGATGCTGGTCTCGATCGCGCCGGGGCAGATCACGTTCACCCGCACGCGGTCCTGGCCCAGCTCGACGGCGAGCATCTTGGTGAGCGCGACCTGCCCGGCCTTCGAGGTGGCGTAGGCGGTCGCTCCGGTGTTGCTGAACATCCGCGTCCCGTTGACCGAGGAGGTCACGATGATCGAGCCGCCCTGCTTCTTGAGGTGGGGCACGGCGTACTTGATGGTGAGGAAGGTGCCCTTCAGGTTGATGTTGAGCGTCTTGTCCCACTCCTCCGGCTCGAGCTCCTCGATGGGTGCCCAGACACCATTGATCCCCGCGTTGGCGAAGACGATGTCCAGCCGGCCCCACTCGTCGATCACCTTCCGGTAGGCGTCCTGCATCGCCTTCACCTCGGAGATGTCGGCGACGATGGGGATCGCCTCTCCGCCCGCGTCGCGGATCTCCTGGATCGCCTCGTTCAACTCGTCCTCCGTGTGCCCGAGGCCGGCGACGCGGGCGCCTTCCTTCGCCAGCAACTTCGCCGCCGCCCTGCCGATACCCGATCCGGCGCCGGTGATCAGCGCCACCTTCCCTGAAAGCTGCATCTCGATCTCCTCTCCATGTGTACGAGGCGTCGGCCACGCCTCCCGTGGTGCGGCCGCGGGGCGAAAGCTCTCTGAGATTTTCGTACCAGCTGGCCTGAGACCGCCCCTCCCCCGGCCCCTCCCCCACGAGGGGGGAGGGGAGCACTGCACAACAGCTTCGCTTGGGGCGAACGTGTTCCCCTTCTCCCGCATGCGGGATAGGGGTCAGGTCAGGGAGTGAGGGTCCCCAGCGGGAATTGCTCCAGTGGCTCGTAGCGCACCCGGCCGCCGCCCAGGTGGCTGCGGTAGAGCACGACCTCCTCGACGGCGAGGCGTTCGGGGAAAGGAGGGATCCGCTCCAGCAGCGCGCCCACGTCCCGCGGCGGCTGGATGCGGCTCAGGGTGAGGTGCGGCGAGAAGGGGCGGCTCTCCGGCGTCCAGCCGGCCCGCTCGACGGCCGCTTCCACTACGGCGGCAAGCGCGCGCAGCGGCACTTCCCCCTGCGCCACGCCGAGCCAGAGCACCGAGGCGCGGGCGGGTCGCGGAAAGGCGCCGCAGCGGCCGAACTCCAGTGCGAAGGGGCTGCCGAGCGTCGCAGTCCGCAGCTCCTCGAGTAGCCGCTCGCGAGCGGCCACACTGGTGTCGCCCAGGAAGCGCAGCGTCAGGTGCCAGTTCTCCGCGGGCACCACGCGGCCCGGGAGCCGCTCGCCCGCCAGCGCCTCCCGCAGGTGGGTGGACAGCTCTGCGCGCACCTGATCGCTTACGGGCACCGCCAGAAATAGGCGGTCGACATTCTCGTTGGTCATGCCGCACTTCCCGCGCACATCCGGGACCAATTCGCGCCCCCGGCTCGGTACACCCTTTGCTTCCACTGCCCCGCAACGGTAGTCCGGTTCGACAGAGGATCCAGAGGAGGAACTCACGATGGCGACAACGACCCGCAAGGCAACGGTGCGCTGCCCCTTCTGCGGCAAGCTCAACCGCGTAGATCTCGCCCGTGCGCAGGACCGGCCGAAGTGCGGGGAGTGCAGCAAGCCGATCCTGCTGGATCGGCCGATCACGGTAACCGACCAGGACCTCGACCGGGTGGTGCAGGATGCGGAGGTGCCGGTGCTGGTGGACTTCTACGCCGACTGGTGCGGCCCCTGCAAGACGATGGCGCCACTGCTCGACGAGCTCGCCCGCAGCCGCATCGGCGAGGTGCTGGTCACCAAGCTGGATACCGAGCGTAATCCCGGCATGGCCAGTCGCTTCGGCATCCGCGGCATCCCCACGCTGATCGCCTTCCGCGGCGGGCGCGAGGTCGCGCGGGAGGTCGGAGCGGTTCCGCGGCCGCGGCTCGAGGCGCTCGTCGAGAGCGCGGCGCGTGCCGGAGCCGGCGGGAGCTGAGGCGGCAGCGGGAACTTCCCTCTTTCCTCCCGCGTTACATTCAGGAGCGCCGCGCGCAGGTAAGCCGGCGCTCTTCCCGCATCCAGGAGGCACCCGATGCTGATCAGGAAGCCGGACGACATCCCCTCCTCGGAGATCACTCCGCGGAGCCTCTACCTGAACCGGCGGCAGTTCCTGCGCACCGCCTCCGGCACCGCTCTCAGCGCGCTGGTGGCGCCGGGCGCGCTCGCCGCCTGCAATGACGCTCGCGGCCAGGAGGAGGAAGCCGACTCGCAGGACGAGCTCACACCGCTGCGCGACATCACCCGCTACAACAACTTCTACGAGTTCGGCACCGACAAGGAGGACCCGGCGCGGCTGGCTCCCCAGTACCTGCGTCCGCGCCCCTGGACGGTGCGGGTCGAGGGGCACTGTGCCGAGCCGGGAGACTACGCCTTCGAGGATCTGGTGAAGCCGCACCGCGTCGAGGACCGCGTCTACCGCCTGCGCTGCGTCGAGGCCTGGTCGATGGTCATCCCCTGGCAGGGGATCCCGCTACGTGACGTGATCCGCCGCTTCGAGCCGACCTCGCGGGCGAAGTACGTCGAGTTCTTCACCTTGCACGACCCGGAGCAGATGCCCGGCCAGCGCCGCCCGATCCTCGACTGGCCGTACGTCGAGGGGCTGCGGATGGACGAGGCGCTGCACCCGCTCGCCCTGCTCGCCACCGGCCTCTACGGCGAGGCGCTCCCCCACCAGAATGGCGCGCCGGTTCGGCTGGTCGTGCCCTGGAAGTACGGCTTCAAGAGCATCAAGTCCATCGTCCGCATCCGCTTCGTCGAGTCCCAGCCCGCCACCACCTGGGCGAAGATGGCGCCGCGGGAGTACGGCTTCTACGCCAACGTGAACCCCCAGGTGGATCATCCCCGCTGGAGCCAGGCGCGCGAGCGGCGCATCGGCGAGTGGCGCCGCCGCCCGACGCTGATGTTCAATGGCTACGCGGAGCAGGTGGCGAGCCTGTATTCCGGCATGGATCTGCGGCGGAACTACTGACCAGTGCGAAGTGCGGAGTGCGAAGTGCGACAGCAACGACCGACGTGAAGAGTCTGGCCGGTACCCAATCGGGGAGTGCGGTTGGTAGTTCCGCACGTCGCACGGGGAAGGGTGGAGGCGGGTGGGGCCGCACTCCGCACGGGTGGGGTGGGGTGAAAGGGGTGGTGTGGGTGCTCTGCCTGCTGCCGCTGACGCTGCTCGTCTGGGACGCATTCACCGACGGATTAGGCGCCGAGCCGATCGAGGCGATCACCCACCGCACGGGGTGGTGGGGGCTGACGCTGCTGCTGGTGACGCTGGCGGTGACGCCGGTGCGGCGCCTCACGGGATGGAACCGGTTGATCCAGCTCCGTCGGCTGCTGGGGCTCTTCGCCTTCTTCTACGTCTGCCTGCACTTCCTCACCTACCTCTTCGACCAGGATTTCGCCCTCGGCTACATCGTCGAGGACGTGGTCGAGCGGCCGTACATCACCGTCGGCTTCACCGCCTTCCTGCTGCTGATCCCGCTGGCGATCACCTCGACGAAGGGGATGATTCGGCGGCTGGGGAAGCGCTGGCAGCGGCTGCACCGACTCATCTATCTGATCGCCGGGCTGGGCGTGCTGCACTTCCTCTGGCTGGTGAAGGCAGACGTGCGCGAGCCGCTGCTCTTCGGCGCCGCGCTGGCGGTGCTGCTGGCCTTCCGCTTGCCCCTGCTGCGGAACCGCTCGCGTTGAGAGCGCCGGCTCCGCCGCGCCTGCGATGGCGCCGGATGCTCGGTGCCGTGGTCGGAATCGCGGCCGGGGTCTACCTGGGACTTCTGCTCATGCTCACTGCGCTGCAGACGCGCCTCATCTACTTTCCTTCACGCGAGATCGAGGCGACTCCCGAGCAGGCGGGGCTCGCCTACGAGGAGGTCTTCTTTCCCGCGGCGGACGGAGTGCGGCTGCACGGCTGGTTCGTGCCGGCGCCCGGGGCGCGTGGAACGGTGCTCTTCTTCCACGGCAACGCGGGCAACCTCTCGCACCGCCTCGCCTCGCTGCAGACCTTCCACCAGCTCGGCTACAGCACCTTCATCGTCAGCTATCGCGGGTATGGCCGCAGCACGGGACGCCCCTCCGAGGCGGGCACCTACCGCGATGCCGAGGGCGCCTGGCGCTGGCTGGTCGAGCAGCGCGGAATCGCGCCCGAGCAGATCGTCATCTTCGGGCGCTCGCTCGGGGGTGCGGTGGCTGCCTGGCTGGCAGTGCAACAGACGCCACGCGCGCTCATCCTCGAATCGACCTTCACCTCCGTCCCCGACCTGGGCGCCGAGCTCTTCCCCTTCCTCCCCGTGCGGCTGATCGCCCGCGTCCACTACGACACCCGCGCCCTCCTGCCGCGCGTCCAATCTCCGGTGCTGATCGTACACAGCCCGCAGGACGACATCATCCCCTATCACCACGGTCGCCGTCTCTGGGAGGCGGCTCCCGAGCCGAAGGAGTTCCTGGAGATCACCGGCACCCACAACGAGGGGTTCGTGACCTCGGGCAGACGCTACGTGGAGGGGCTGGAGGGGTTCCTCCGCAGCTATGGGCCGGATACGGCGGGAGCAGGCAGGTAGATACCTGTACGGTATTAGGGGAAGTAACGGTAGATGTCGCGTCGGTGCAGCGCTCGCTCCAGCACAGCAGTGTCATCGGCGAGCCAGATACCGATCCGATAACTCCCGAAGCGGACCTTGTAGTAGCCGGGGAAGCCCGTCATGCGCTCCGCTCTTCCAGTCTCCGCAAGCGATGCCACCTCGGGCAGTTCCTCAAATGCGAACCGCTCGATCTGCTGCCGGACTCCTGAGGGAAGCGCAGCAAGCTCCTTCAGGAACCGCTTGCGGTATTCAACTTTCACGGCGCCTTGGGCAGCGTCCGGTAATAGGCTAACGCTCTCGCTGAATCCAGTGGGTTCTCGGTGTCGTTCTGCTGCATGAGCTGGACGAGTGCATAGTTCTCCAGAACCTCTTCGATCTGCTCGAACGTCTCCAGATCGACCTGCACTGCCACGCGCTTTCCCCCCTCGTCGACGACGTATCGCTTCTTTATCTCCTGCATAGAGTCTCCTCCATCTCGGTGGCACCTCGAATCCCGCTCGCAAACGCAAGTTAACCGATGCGAGCGGTTTCTCAAGCTCTCATGCCGTAGCCGCGATATTCCGGTTCGGGAGCCGGCCTTGCTGCGCACCAGGATCGCTGGGTCACTGCTGCTGAATCGGAAGAGGTGTTATCTTCCACGCTGGTTTTCTTCCTGTCGGGGGAGTATGAGGTCGTTTCCGTTACCTGTGAGAGCGCCGCTGGGGGGGGGGGGGGGGGCGTGCGATGGGAGAGGGGAGGGGGTGTCTTGTTTTTTCCCGCTGTCGAGATACGTCT
>JBPCIT010000339.1:0-6975 GCA_051006015.1 Longimicrobiaceae bacterium | reverse complement strand
AGGCGATGCGGTCCTCGCCATCTCCTGCTGCGAGCTCCGCGGCAAGCGCGGCCGGAGCGTCAAGCACGGCGTCAGGCGCCAGATCCACGCAGACGCAGCTAAGCTCGGGATGCTCAGCGGAGATCGTGTTGGCAAGGCCCCAGAGCGGCGCCTGCGCGGGCGAGACCGGTTCGGTGTCGCCGGGCAGCGCCTGCGCGCCGCGTGTGGCCAGCCAGAGTCCCGCGCCGGCCGCGCGCGCCGCGACCATCGCCTGCACCAGCGCGAGCGTGCTGCCGCAGACTCGCCTCTGGTGCTCGTGAATCGCCTCGGCGGTGAGATCCTCGGGTTCGTCCAGGCTCCAGAGGTGGACGACACCCCGCAGCCGGCCCTCACCCCCTAACCCCCTCTCCCAATTCTGGGAGAGGGGGGACTGGTCGGTCGACGGATGGAGCAGAGTGCAGGAGGCGCCCTCCGCTTCGAGGCGCGCGGCAAGCGCTTCGCCGACGCCGCCGGTGTCGGCGAGTAGCAGCCACCGGCCGGTCGCCCAGCCGGGGCGCGCTGCTGCGGGCTCGGCGAGCTCCCAGTCCAGCGCGTAAAGCCACTCGGCGAGCCGGCGCTCGGTCGCGGCGCCGCCGAGCGCCCGCTCCATCGCCGCACGCGTGACCCGCTTCAGGTGTACACCGCCGACCTCGGCGACCAGAGCGCCGTCGGCGTCGAAGAGCCGCAGCTCCCCCGTCAGCACCTCGCCGTCGCCCTCGAAGCGGGCGAGGCGCGCCTGGCACCAGAGGGTGGAGCGGCCGGGGTGATGCAGGTGGTAGCTGCCCAGCTCGAGGGGGATGTACACGTCCTCGGCGGCCTGGGGATCGTCAGCGCCGGGCACCGCGGCGCCGAGCAGCTGGATGCAGGCATCGAGCAGCGCCGGGTGGAGCTGATACGCGCCCGCCTCGCGGCGAAGCTCCTCGCCCAGTTCGACACGGGCGAGCGCCTCGCCGTCGCGCCGCCACACCTCGCGCAGCCCGCGGAAGGCCGGGCCGTAGCCGACGCCCAGCTCGGCCAGCCGCTCGTAGAAGGGGCCGATCGGGAATGGGCGCGTACAGCGCGCACGTACCTCCTCGAGCGTCGCGGTGTCGGCGGGCGAGGGCGCCGCGCCGCCGGTGCGAATGCGCCCGGCGACGTGCAGCTTCCACTCCTCCTCCGTCCCCACTCCATCCTGGAGGCTGAAGATCTCGAAGGAGGCGACTCCATCGTCCGCCGGGGAGATCGCCACCTGGAGGGTCACCTCCCCGGACTCCGGGAGTGCCAGCGCGTCGCGGATCTGCACCGCCTCGAGGCTCTGCGGTGTCGCGAACGACTCACCGCCTGCCGTCCAGGCCATCTCCAGAAAGCCGGTGGCAGGGAAGAGCGGCGCGTCGAAGATGCGGTGGTCGCTCAGGTATGCCGGTGCGTCCACGCTCAGCCGGCTCTGGAAGACGGCGCCGGTGAGCAGCGGCGAGCGCAGGCGCTCGTCGAGCAGCGGGTGCAGCTTCGGCCGCTCTGGAGCGCGCGTGGGCTTCGGAAAGTCCACCCAGTAGCGCTGCCGCTGGAACGGGTAGGTGGGGAGCGGAATGCGGCGCTGCCCCTCATCCCGCTCGACGGCGCCCCAGTCGACCTCGGCGCCGTGGGTGTAGAGCGCCGCCAGACTCTGGAGCATCTGCTCGGTGTCGGGTCGGCCACTCCGCAGCGACGGGAGCCAGAGCCTTTCACCCTCCGGGAGGCAGCGCTGCGCCATGCCGACGAGCGTGGGCGCGGGACCGATCTCCAGGAAGGCGGTGCACCCCTCCTCATCCAGCGTGCGGATCGCGTCGATGAAGCGGACTGGGGCGCGTACGTGCTCGCGCCAGTAGGCGGCGGTCGCGATCTCCTCACCCGCCACGCGCCCGCTGACGTTCGAGACCACGCCGATGCGCGGGGGAGCGAACTCGACGGAAGCCGCGATGCGGGCGAACTCGTCCAGCATCGGCTCCATCAGCGGCGAGTGGAAGGCGTGCGAGACGGTGATCGGCTTCGCCTTGATCCCCTGCTCAGCGAGCTGCGCGAGGAGAGCGCGCAGAGCAGCACCCTCCCCGGAGACCACCACGTTGCGTGGCCCGTTGACCGCGGCGATCGCGAGCTGCCGCGCGTGCGGCGCGAGGGCCGCTGCCACCGTGGCTTCATCCGCGAAGACCGAGGCCATCTCGCCGCCGGCCGGCAGCGCCTGCATCAGCCGCCCACGCGCCGCGATCAGCCGCAGCCCGTCCTCGAGGCCGAAAACCCCCGCGACACAGGCGGCCACGTACTCGCCGACGCTGTGCCCCACCACCAGCGCCGGCTCGATCCCCCAGGAGCGCCAGAGCTGCGCCAGCGCGTACTCGAGGGCGAAGAGCGCCGGCTGCGTGTAAGCGGTCTGATGGATCAGCCGCTCCGCTTGCTCCGCTTCATCCGGCGCCGGATAGAGCACGGAGAGGAGCGGGCGCTCGAGATGCGGGCGCAGCAGCTCTTCGCAGCGATCGAGAGCGGCGCGGAAGACCGGCTCGCTCTCGTAGAGCTGCCGCCCCATCCCGACGTACTGCGAGCCCTGGCCGGTGAAGAGGAAGGCCACCTCTGGCGCGGCGCCGCTGGCGGCGGTGCCGCGCAGCACCCCCTCGGGCGCTTCGCCCGCCCGCCAGGCGGCCAGCTTCTCGCGCATCTCCCCCGCCGAGCCCGCGACGACCGCCAGCCGCTCGCCGAAGTGGGTGCGGCCGGTGTTGGCGGTGTAGGTCAGATCGGCGAGCCGGACGCCGGACCCATCACGCAGGAACTCCGTGTAGCTCTCCGCCAGCTCCTCGAGCGCCGCCGCGCTCCGCGCCGAGATCGCCAGCAGGTGCACCGGACGCTGGCGTGCCTGCGTCTCCGCCTGCGTCTCCTCACGCTCCACGCTCGACGCTCCACGCTCCACACCGACGGGCGGCTCGGCCAGGATGATGTGCGAGTTGGTACCGCTGAAGCCGAAGGAGCTCACCCCCGCGATCCGCCGCTTCCCCTCCGGCACCTGCCAGGGGGTCGGGGCCGTGGGGATGGTTACCGGCAGCGTCTCCCAGGGAATCAGCGGGTTGGGCTCGCGCAGATGCAGGTGCGGCGGGATGGTCCGCTGCTGCAGCGCCAGCACCAGCTTGATCAGACCCGCGGTGCCCGCCACCCCCTCGGTGTGGCCGATGTTGGTCTTCACCGAGCCGATCAACAGGGGCCGCTCGCGCGAATGAGAGCGCCCGAAGACGGTGCCGATCGCGCGCAGCTCGATGGGATCACCCAGCGAGGTGCCGGTGCCGTGCGCCTCGATGAAGCCGACCTCCTCGGGGGCGAGACCCGCGTCCGCGAGCGCCGCGCGCAGCAGCAGCTCCTGCGCCTGTGCGTTCGGCGCGGTGATCCCATTGCTGCGGCCGTCCTGGTTGGTCGCCGTGCCGAGGATCACCGCCAGGATGTTGTCGCGGTCGGCGAGCGCGTCGGAGAGGCGCTTGAGCACCAGCATCGCGCACCCCTCGGCGCGCACGTAGCCGTCTGCCGAGGCGGCGAATGCCTGGCAGCGTCCGGTCGGGGAGAGCATCCGGGCGCGGGAGGCGCTGATGGTGGCGCCGGGGATCAGCATCAGGTTCACGCCTCCCGCCAGTGCCATCTCGCACTCACCGGCGCGCAGGCTCTGCACCGCCAGGTGCGTGGCGACGGCGGAGGAGGAGCAGGCCGTGTCGACCGCCACCGCCGGGCCCTGCAGCCCGAAGGCGTAGGAGAGCCGGCCGGCGGCGATGCTACGCGAGATGCCGGTGCCGAAGTAGGCGTCCACCTCATGGATGCGCTCGCCGGGCAGGTGCGCGTAATCGCTTCCCACCATGCCGACGAAGACGCCGCTCTTCGAGCCGGCGAGCGCGGGCGAGGCGTGGCCGGCGTTCTCGAGCGCCTCCCAGCTCACCTCGAGCAGCAGCCGCTGCTGCGGGTCCATCCCCGCCGCCTCGCGCGGCGAGATGCCGAAGAACTGCGGGTCGAAGCGGTCGATGCCCTCCAGGAAGGCGCCCCAGCGGCTGTAGGTCTTGCCGATGACGTCGGGATCCGGATCGAAATAGGCGTCCATGTCCCAGCGGTCGGGCGGCACCTCGCCGACGGCGTCGAGGCCCTCGTGGAGCACCCTCCAGAAGGAGGCCGCGTCGCGGGCGCCGCCAGGGAAGCGCAGTCCCATCCCGACGATGGCGATCGGCTCGCGCTGCGCCCGCTCCGCGCGGGCGAGCTTCGCCTGCATCTCCTCGAGGGTGTCGTAGGCGCGCTTCAGCAGAGCACGGTAATCGATCTGTCCCGCGGCGGCACCCATCAAGCTGGCATCCTTCATTGGTTGGCTGCCTCGATGTGCTCGAGCTTTTTCAGGAGCAGACTGGCGAGGTCGTCCTCCGAGAGGGGGATCGCCTCCCCGCGCAGTTCAGCCACGGCCCGCGCGGAGGCGGCGTCCGTCCCGCCGAGCGAGAGCACCTCGGAGGCGAGATAGCTCGTGAGGGAGGCGACCGTGGGATACTCGAAGAGCAGCGTGGGCGGCAACGTATGGCCGACGGCCTGCCCGAGCCGGTTGCGCAGCTCGACCGCCATCAGCGAATCGAGCCCCAGCTCCTGCAGCGGCTGGTGGAGGTCCACGCGCTGCGCGTCGCCGACGCCCAGCACGCGGGCTGCGAGCCGCCGCACCGCACCCTGCAGCAGCTGCATGCGCCGGTTGGGGAGCGCCGCGGCGAGCTGCTCGAGCAGCTCCGGCTCCGCCTCGCGCGCGGCGGGGGGTGCCCCCTTCTCGCGCGCCTGCCGCACCAGCTCGCGGAAGAGCGGCGGCTCGCCGCCGGGAGGAAGTGCGGCGAAGACCTGCTGCCAGTCAACCGCGAGCACCGCGAGCTGCCGGCGCGGCCGGGGCGCCGCGGCGAGCTGCAGCGCGCGCTCGAAGGCACGCAGTCCTTCCGCGGGGCTGAAGGTCTGCACGCCGCGTTCGGCGAGCCTGTGGTCCGCCGCGGCGCCGACCTCGGCCCAGGCGCCCCAGTTGATGGAGAGCGCGGGCAGGCCCTGCTGTCTGCGGTAGTACGCCAGCGTGTCGAGGAAGGCGTTGGCCGCCGCATGGTTGCCCTGCCCCGCCGCGCCGAGCAGGCCGACACCCGAGGAGAAGAGCGCGAAGAAGTCGAGCGCCAGATCCCGCGTCAGCAGGTGCAGGTTCCAGCTCCCGAGAACCTTGGGTCGGAAGACCGTCTCGAAGCGCGGCCACGACTGCTGCAGCAGCACGCCGTCGTCGAGCACGCCCGCCGAGTGGACCACACCCCGCAGCGGCGGCAGGGCGCGCCCTGCCTCTGCGAGGAGTTCCGCCATCCGCTCGTAATCCGCGACGTCCCCCTGCACCGCCCTTACCTCGACGCCGGCCGACGCGAGGCGCGCAAGCGCCGCCTCCGCGTCGGGCGAGGGTGCGCTCCGCCCCATGAGGACCAGGTGGCGCGCGCCGCGCTCGGCCATCCATTCGGCCACCAGCATCCCGAGGCCACGCAGGCCGCCGGTGATCAGGTAGCTCGCCTCCGCCGGGAAGCGCAGCGGCTCGGCGGCCGCAGCTGCCCGCTCCGCTCGTACGAGCCGGCGCACGCGGCGCCCGGCACCACGCAGCGCAACCTGGTCCTCGGCCGCATCCGTTTGGCGGAGCTCGGCGACCAGTGCCGCGATCTCCGCTTCGCCGCTGCTCGCCGGATCGAGATCCACACGGACGCAGCGCAGCTCCGGGTGCTCGAGCGCCAGCGTGTGCCCCAGCCCCCAGAGCGAAGCCTGCGCGGGGGCGACGCACCCGTCCAGCTCTCCGCCGGCCTGCGCGCCGCGCGTCACCAGCCAGAGCCGCGGCGAGTCGGCGCCAGGGGTATGGGCGAGCGCCTGCACCAGGTGCAGCACGCCGCCGACCGCCGCCTCCTGCGCCGCGAGCAGCGTGGCGGGGCCGGTCTCCTCCGTCAGCGTGGCATCGAGCCCCCAGAGGTACAGGACGCCGCGCCAGCCGCCTGCGTGATCGGCCAACAGCCGCGCGAAGTCCGCCGGACGCGTGGGATCCAGCTCCACTCGATCCTCCGCCAGCGTCCGGTACGCCGAGCCAGCGGTGACGATCACCGCACGTTCGTCACGGTCGCGCAGGGCGGAGGCGAGGCGGCAGCCCGTGCCGGCGGCGTCGCCGAGGATGAGCCAGGGAGGACCCCCCACCCCCGGCCCCTCCCCCACAAGGGGGGAGGGGAGAACTGCGGGCGTATTCGCAAGCTGCGGAGCCGCCCGCGCGAGCACCAGCGCCTGCTGGGCGAGGATGCCGGGTGCGTGCTCGTCGGGGAGGACGGTGGCGTTGGTGAAGCCGAGGTCGCCTAGGAGCGCGCGCCAGCGCGGGTGCGAGAGCAGGGCGTAGTCGGGGCGCAGGTCGTGATCGGTGAAGGACCACCAGCCTTCGGTGAGGCCGACTGTCAGGTCCGAGAAGCGCTGGGGGTGCATCGCCTCGTAGAGCACCAGCGTTCCCTCGGGCGCGAGGAGCCGCTGCACGTTGGCGAGCGTGCGGCGCAGATCGGGGGTGGCGTGGACGACGTTCGCGGCGACGACGAGGTCGAACGCGTTCGGCGCGAAGCCCTGCGCCTCCGGGTCGCGGGTGATGTCCAGCAGCTCGTGGCGGACGAAGGAGAACTCCCGGAACTTCTCCTTCGCCTGGTTGACGAAGCGCAGAGAGATATCGGTGAAGACATACTCCGTGCGCTCGGGCGGCAGTACGGGGAGCACGGCCGCGGTAGTGCCGCCCGTCCCGGCGCCGATCTCGAGAATGCGCAGCCGGCGGCCTGCCGGCAGCTCCGCGATCGCCGCGGCGACGGCTTCGCGCACGAGTGCATTGTAGGTGCGCGCGACCGGCGTCTCCTGGTACAACTTCTCGGCGTCGTCCAGCGAGCCTCCCGGGAAGAGAAGCTGCAGCGGATCAATCTCGCCGCGCAG
>JBPCIT010000338.1:0-2595 GCA_051006015.1 Longimicrobiaceae bacterium | reverse complement strand
CATCCTCCACTCCTCCGCGGGTTGTGCTCCCCCCCCCCCTCCCGCTCCCCTCCCTGCGGCGGCCTCTCTGGACGTGGAGAAGCTTGTGGCTGCGCGCGAGCTCTCGCGCGCCATCCGCGTGCGCGGGCACACCGCCGCGCGGCTCGACCCGCTCGGCGCGGACGCCGAGCCCGATCCTGCGCTCTCCCTCGATTTCCACGGCCTCAGCGAGGCGGACCTGGAGAAGCTTCCCGCCGCCGTGGTGCTGGGGCACGACCCGCGCTCGCCCAACGCGCTGGCTGAGATCCGGCGCCTGCGCGAGGTGTACTCCGGCACCATCGGCTACGACTATCACCACATTCCCAACGCCGAGGAGCGCCGCTGGCTGCGCGAGTCGATCGAGACCGCCCGCTTCCGCACCTCCCTGGACGCCGAGCGCAGGCGCCGCCTGCTCGAGCGCCTCTCGCGGGTCGAGGGCCTCGAGCGCTACCTGCACCGCACCTTCTTCGGCCAGAAGCGCTTCTCCGTCGAAGGCAACGACATGCTCGTCCCGCTGCTGGACGAGCTCCTCGAGCGCGCCCGCGAGTCCGGCGCGCGCGACGCGGTGATCGGCATGGCGCACCGCGGCCGTCTCAACGTGCTGACCCATGTGCTCGGCAAGCCGTACGCGGAGATCCTCAAGGGATTCCTCGGCGCCAAAGTGGGCGCGGAACCGCCCAGCGACTTCAAGGGCGACGAGCTCTCCGGCGACGTCAAGTATCACATGGGCTGGCGCGCCGGCAATGGCAGCGAGAGCGACGCGATCCGCGTGACGCTGGCGCCGAATCCCAGCCACCTCGAGTTCGTCAACCCGGTGGTCATCGGCATGACGCGCGCCGCGCAGGACGACACCCACGCTCCGGGGATGCCCACGCTCGACTTCACCTGCGCCCTCGCCATCCAGGTGCACGGCGACGCCGCCTTCCCGGGGCAGGGTGTGGTCGCCGAGACATTGAACATGCTGGGACTGCCGGGCTACACGGTGGGCGGCAGCATCCACGTGATCGTCAACAACCAGGTCGGCTTCACCACCAATCCGAGCCAGGCGCGCTCGACCCGCTACTCCAGCGACCTGGCGAAGGGCTTCGAGGTGCCCCTCGTACACGTCAACGCCGACGATGCTGAGGCCTGCCTCTCTGTAGCCCGCCTGGCGCAGGCGTACCGCGAGCGCTTCCACAAGGACTTCGTCATCGACCTGATCGGCTACCGCCGCTGGGGCCACAACGAGGGGGACGAGCCCACCTTCACCCAGCCGCGCATGTACGAAGTCATCCGCTCGCACCCTACCGCGCGCGAGCAGTTCGCCGAGCGGCTGGCGGAGGCGGGCGTGCTCACGCGCGAGGAGGCGGAGGCGATGCTGCAGGCGGTCTTCGACGAGCTCGCCAGCGTGCAGGAGTCACTCGCGGGCGCCGAGGCCCCGCACCGCACCGGCGAAGCGCCCTCGCGGGATGGCCGCGGCGCGGGCGACGCCGAGCTGCGCACCGCGGTGGACGCGCAGACGCTGACGGAGTTCAACGAGGCGCTGCTGCGCTGGCCGGAGAGCTTCACCCCCAACGCCCGCCTCGCGAAGCTGCTCGAGCGGCGGCGCGAGGCCCTGCACCAGGGGGGGATCGACTGGGGGCACGCAGAGACGCTCGCCTTCGCCGCGATGCTGGCGGAGGGCATCCCCATCCGCCTCACCGGCCAGGACGTGGGGCGTGGAACCTTCAGCCACCGCCACCAGGTGCTGCACGACGCCGAGAGTGGCGAGCCCTACATCCCGCTCGCCCATCTGCCCGCCGCCAGGGCCTCCTTCGAGATCCACGACTCGCCGCTCTCCGAGGTGGGGGTGCTGGGCTTCGAGTACGGCTACAGCGTGGGTGATCCCGAGGTGCTGGTGCTCTGGGAGGCGCAGTTCGGCGACTTCGCCAATGGCGCGCAGGTGATCATCGACCAGTTCATCGCCGCGGGGCGCTCGAAGTGGGAGCAGACCTCAGGGCTGGTGATGCTGCTCCCGCACGGCTACGAGGGGCAGGGACCCGAGCACTCGAGCGCCCGTCTGGAGCGCTTCCTCCAGCTCGCCGCGCAGAAGAACATCCGCGTCGCCAACTGCACCACCGCGGCGCAGTACTTCCACCTGCTGCGCCGCCAGGCCGCGCTGCTCGAGAGGGAGCCGCGCCCGCTGATCGTGATGAGCCCCAAGAGCCTGTTGCGCCACCCGCTCGCCGCCGCTCGTCTCGAGCAGCTCGCCGAGGGAAGCTTCCAGCCGGTGCTCGCCGACGAGCCTTCCGGCGACCGCGCCGAGGTGACGCGCCTGCTGCTCTGCAGCGGCAAGGTATACGTCGATCTCATGGCGAGCGAGGCGCGTGAGGCGGCGACGCGCGTCGCCGTCGGCCGCGTCGAGATGCTCTATCCCTTCCCCAGCCACGAGATCGAGGAGCTGATCGGCTCCTTCCCCGCGCTGCGGGAGATCACCTGGGTGCAGGAGGAGCCGCGAAACATGGGCGGCTGGAGCTTCGTCGAGCCGCGCCTCCGCCATCTGGCGCATGGCGCGCTCAAGATCTGCTACGAGGGTCGCCTCGACCGCGCCAGCCCCGC
>JBPCIT010000337.1:0-2809 GCA_051006015.1 Longimicrobiaceae bacterium | reverse complement strand
CGCCGACCGGAAGGGGAAGTACCAGGGGCAGGTGGGCGTGACGCCGCCGAGGCTTTGACCTCCTCCCTCCCCTTCTCCGCCGCCACCCGGCGGCTGCACTGGGAGTCGCTCGGTCGGGAGGAGTTCGACCTGCTGGTGGTCGGCGGGGGGATCACCGGGGTGGGGATCGCGCTGGACGCGGCGCTGCGTGGGCTGCGGGTGGCGCTGGTGGAGGCCGGCGACTTCGCGCAGGGCACCAGCAGCCGCTCCTCGCGCCTCATCCATGGCGGGCTGCGCTACCTGGAGACCTTCGACTTCCGGCTCGTCTTCGAGGCGAGCGCCGAGCGGCGGCGCCTCCTGGAGCTGGCTCCCCACCTGGTACACCCCCTCCCCTTCCTCTTTCCCATCTGGAAAGGCGGCTCCGTCGGCTACCGGAAGCTGCAGGCCGGGCTCTGGCTCTACGACGGCCTGGCGCTGCTGCGCAACATCGGCCGCCACCGCATGTTGGACCGGGAAGCGGCGCTGGAGGCCGAGCCCCAGCTCCGGCGTGACGGACTGCAGGGCGGGGGGTGCTACTACGATGCGGCGGTGGATGACGCGCGCCTCACCCTTGCGGTCGCGCGCGCCGCGCACCAGGCAGGGGCAACGATGTTGTCGTACGTGGAGGCGGTGGGTTTCCTGAGCGGCGGCAGGGAAATGCGCGGCGCCCACCTCGAGGACCGGCTGGGCGGGGGAAGCGCCGAGCTACGCGCGCGCCTGGTGATCAATGCCACCGGGCCGTGGTCGGATGAGGTACGCCGCCTTGCGGATCCTGCCGCCACCCCGCGGCTGCGGCCTACCAAGGGCGTCCACCTCATGCTTCGGCGTAAGCGAGTGGGCAACCGCGGCGCCCTCATCTTCCCCTCCCCGGTGGACGGGCGCATCATGTTCGTGCTCCCCTGGGGTCGGTTCACCTACCTCGGCACCACCGACACCGACTTCGAGGGGACACCTCACGACGTTCTGGCGGATGCCGCCGACGCCGAATACTTGCTGGAGTCGGTGAACGGGATCTTCCCCGAGGCGCGCCTGCGGAGCGAGGACGTGATCAGCACCTGGGCGGGAGTGCGGCCGCTGCTCGCCGAGCACAGCGAGGAGGAGATCGCGGCCGGCGCCACCTCGCGCGAGCACGAGATCTGGCGGGACACGAATGGATTGCTGACCATCGCCGGGGGCAAGCTCACCACCTACCGCACCATGGCGGCGGAAGCGGTGGACGAGGCCGCCCGCATCCTGCGGGAGGAGCACGGCATCGGAAGCGGCCCCTCGCGCACCGCGGATCTCCGCCTGCCGGGCTCCCCGACGGAAGCCTGGAAGGAGTTCCACCTGCGCATCCGCGGCGAGGCGATCGCTCTGGGCCTCTCCGCCGATACCGGATCACATCTCGCCCGCGCCTATGGAGCCGACGCCGAGCTGATTCTGGAGTCCGTCCGCCAGGCACCGGCGCAGGGCGCGCCGCTCCTGGAGGGGCATCCGGCGATCTGGACGGAGGTTGCGCATGCCGCTTCGCAGGAGATGACGATGACGGTCGAGGACCTGCTGCAGCGGCGGCTGCACCTGCTCTACGAGGCGGAGGATGGAGGGATGAGCATCGCGCGGGCCGCCGCCGAGCGGCTGGCCGAGGAGAACGGATGGGGAGGGGATACGGACGAGATCGAACGGCAGGTGGACGCTTACCGCGCCATGGTCGAGCGAACCCGGAGCTTCCAGCACCAGCACTGATCGCCGCAGGGGGCGCCGACGCCCCGCGCCGGCCCCTGGATCTCCTCCCCTACCTGCCGCCTGCTAACGGGACCACGATCCAGACCAGCGCCGCGAGCAGCGCCAGCACACCGATCACGATCACCACCGTCTGCATCACGGAGCGGCCTCCACCCGGTACCTCAGGGGGACGTTCCTTGACTGGCTGCGCTCCTCCCTCGAAGGGAGGATCTTCATCAGGTTTGGCCACGTTGCTCCGTCTTCGATGCTGTACGATGGGTGCGGCGGAGCATCGCAACCCGCGTGCCGGGGAGTGGCCTGCTCGTGCCGCCCTTGCCAGCGGAGAATTTTCAGGCATATTAAAAATCAGATTTTGCTGATCGTAACCGTTGGGCTTTATCTCACCTGACAGGAGAATCGCAAGCCATGCTGGAGAAGCGTGCCAGAATCTTCTGTAAGCTTCTTCTTCTGAGCTGCTTATCCGCTTGTACGCAGACGGAGAGCGCGCAGCGGGAGGTGCCGCACGTGCTCGCCACGACCACGATGATCGCGGAAGCGGCGGAGCGGATCGGCGAGGAGTGCGTCGTGGTGCGCGGGCTGCTGCCCGTCGGTGGGGACCCGCACGTCTACGAGCCGGTGCCGCAGGATGCGCGGGCGGTGGCCGAATCGGACCTGGTGCTCTACAACGGCTTCGGGCTGGAGGGCTGGCTCGATCGGCTGATCCGCAACGTGGGCGGCGAGCGGCCCATCGTCGAGGTCGCGGAGGGGCTCACCCCCATCTACGGGCAGTACGCCGGTGGGCGCGATCCCGATCCTCACCTCTGGGGCGACGTAAGCAACTTCATCCACTACGTGGAGAGCATCCGCGACGCGCTGGTGCAACAGGCGCCCGCCTGCGAGACGACGCTACGCGCCAACGCCGATGCCTACATCCAGGAGTTGCAGGCACTCGACGGCTGGGTGCGCGAGCGCACCGCCACCATCCCGCCGCAGAACCGGCAGCTGGTGACCTCGCACGACGCCTTTCAGTATTACGCCAGCGCGTACGGGCTGAACGTGCTCGGCACTCCGATCGGCGTTTCGACGGACG
>JBPCIT010000336.1:0-8059 GCA_051006015.1 Longimicrobiaceae bacterium | reverse complement strand
GCAGGTCATCCCCCTCTCCCCGTGTGGGAGAGGGGTGGCGAGCCCTGGCGAGCCGGGGTGAGGGCCTGCCGCAGGAGGGGGGTCCATGACCTTCCTCGACTCCGTACGCTCCCGCGCCCGTGAGCGCCCCCGCACCATCGTCTTTCCCGAAGGCACGGACGAGCGCACGCTGCAGGCGGCGGTGCAGCTCGCGCGCGAGGAGCTGATCCGTCCCATTCTCCTGGGACCGCCGCTGATCGAGGAAGCTCTGGTGGCGTCTGGCGGCGCCGGCCTCGGCATCGAAGTCGTTGACCCGGAGAGCGATCCGCGGCTCGAGCCACTGGCGCACCGCCTCTGGGAGCGGCGGCGCGCGCGGGGACTGACGCAGGAGGATGCGCTCTCGCATGCGCGGCAGCCGCTGCTCTTCGGCGCGCTGCTGGTGGCCGCCGGCGAGGCGGACGGCTCGGTGGCGGGAGCGGTCAACACTACGGGCGATGTGCTGCGCGCCGCATTCTGGGGCGTAGGTCCCGCGCCGGGGATCCGCACCGTCTCCTCCTCCTTCTACATGGCGGTCCTTCCCTTCCGCGGCGAGCAGCCGGAGGTGCTCACCTTCTCGGACGCGGCCGTCGTACCGGACCCGGACGCCGAGCAACTCGCCGAGATTGCCCTTGCCGCGAGCGACGCCCGGCGCAAGGTGGTGGGAGACGAGCCGCGCGTCGCCTTCCTCTCCTTCTCGACGAAAGGGAGCGCGGAGGGCGCTTCGGTCGCGAAGGGGCGGGAGGCGCTGGCGCTCTTTCGCGAACGCTCCCCCGATATCCCGGCCGACGGTGAGCTGCAGGTCGACGCCGCGCTCCTCGAGAGCGTGGGTGCGCGTAAGGCGCCCGGCTCCGCGGTGGCGGGACGGGCGAACGTGTTGATCTTCCCCGATCTGGCTGCGGGCAACATCGCCTATAAGCTGGTCGAGCGCCTCGCCCGCGCCCAGGCGATCGGCCCGATCGTCCAGGGTCTTGCCCGTCCCTGCAACGACCTTTCGCGCGGCGCGAGCATCGGCGATATTGTCAACGTGGCGTGCATCAACGGGCTGATGGCGGAGTGACAGCGAGTGCGGAGTGCGAGGTAGAGCCGTGGTTGCTTCGCACTGCGCACGCCGCACTTCGCACTGGGGTGGAGGGAAAAGCGGCGGGGCATGGCACGTCGCTTGCCGCTGCCGAGCGGCTGGCACTAGATTACCGAATCCTACCGGAGGGGTTATGAGCTTCCAGACGAGCAAGGAAAACGAGGTGCTGGTGGTGGACGTGGACGGGCAGCTGATCGTGGGCAACCGGCAGGAGCTGAAGCAGAAGGTCCTGGACGAGCTCGAGTCCGGCGAGCGGAAGTTCCTCATCGATTTCAGCAACACCGGCTACATCGACTCTTCCGGCCTCGGGGTGCTGGTGAGCCTCTCGAAGAAGATCCGCGAACAGGGCGGCGAGCTTCGCCTCGCAAACCTGAACGAGGATCTGCGCACCCTCTTCGAGCTCACCAAGCTGGATACCCTCTTCCAGATCGCCGACTCGCGGGAGGAAGCTCTCGGCAGCTTCTGATCCCGTCAACACTGTCCCCTCGCCACTTTCCACGGATGCACATCGAGGAGAGATCGAGCCGTTTTTCCTACGGTCAAGAATTCGTCCTTCTGCTCCCCAGCAACCCGCAGATCATCGAGGACGCGGTTGCGGTGCTGGTGCGTCGCTGTGAGCAGTTCGCTTTCGGCGGCTCGCGGCTCTACTGGAATTTCCGCGTCGGCGTCTCCGAGGCGCTTACCAATGCGGTTCTCCACGGCAACCGGGGTGATCCGGGAAAAGAGGTCCGCGTCGAGGTGAGGCTCGACGACAGCCGTGTCGCACTCAAGGTGATCGATCAGGGAAACGGCTTCGACCCCAGCACCGTGCCCGATCCCACGCTGCCGGACAATCTGGAACGCACCGGCGGCCGCGGCGTCTTCATCATGTGTGAGATGATGGATGAGGTCGAGTTCATCGATCCGGGCAACGCGGTTCGGCTCGTCCTCCGCCGCGAGCCGCCTCCTCCCCCGGCCCCGGGGGAATGAGGCGATTCCTCTCTGCCTCCACCCGCTGCAGCGCCCAGGCACATGCCCCATTCTGTGGTGGAGGTCCTCGACGACTTCTCGCGTGAGCACCCGCGGCAGCAGCTCCGCCTCTGGGTGCGCGCGGGCAAAGGCTGGAATCTGGCCTATCCACGCACGCCGGTAGCGGAGACGGAGCCCGGTCCCGACGCGGTCGAGGTTCCGCAGGAGGGGGAGGAGCGGGAGTGGCGCATCGAGGTGCTGGACGGGAGCGCGCGCGACAGGCGCCGCACGGCGCGCTTTCTCGCGCGGGTGGTGACGCGGGCGCGCCGCCACTACCGGGAGGTGCGCGCGATGAGCCGGGAGCTCTCGGAGCGCTACGAGGAGATCACCCTGCTCTACTCGATCAGCGAGATCCTCGGCTCCGTCATCTCGCTCGACGCGGCAGCGGGGATCATCCTCGGCGAGGTGCAGAGTACTCTCGCTGCGGACCGCGCGGCGCTCTGGCTGCACGATCCGCAGAGAGAGGAGCTCTCTCTCGTCGCCGCCGTCGGGGGGGACGGGCAGCGGGGGCCGATCTCCGTGGAAGACCGCAACTCCTTGACGGCCAAGGTCTTCCGCGAGAGCCGCTCGGTCATCTTCGAGCCGGGTGACAGCTTTGACCGCGGAGACGTCGAGTCACCCCCCTCCCGCCGCGGCGACCTCCTCTCGGTTCCCGTCAGCTACACCCCTCCCAGTGGTACGGCGCGAACGATCGGGGTCATCAACCTCGTCCGGCACTCTTCGGGAGAGCCCTTCTCGGCTGGCGACCTCAAGCTCGTCACCGCCATCGCCAGCCAGGTCGGCGCGGCGATCGAGAACAGCCGGCTGGTCCGCGCGAGCCTCCAGCAGGAGCGGCTGGTGCGCGAGGCGGAGCTCGCGCACGACCTGCAGATGAAGCTGCTCCCCGCGGTCGAGCACTTCTCGGGTGAGGCGGAGGTGGCCGCGCGCTGCCTGCCCGCTCACTCCGTGGGCGGCGACTTCTACCAGCTCTTCCGCCTCTCGGGCGGACGGCTGGGCGTGGTGATCGGCGATGTCTCCAGCCATGGCTTCGCGGCAGCCCTCATCATGGCGCTCACCATGAGCGCGGTAGCCATCCACGCCTCCGAGGGTGATCCGCCTGCAGAGGTGCTGCGCCGCGTCCACCGCACGCTCATCGGAGAGCTGACCAGCACCGAGATGTACGTCACCATCTTCTACGGCGTGGTGGATCCGCGGCAGGGGCGGCTCACCTACGCAAATGCCGGCCACCCGCACGCCTTCCGCATCTCGGCCGCCGGCGAGGAGGAGCGGCTTTCCGCCACCAATCCGCCCCTCGGCATCGTGGACCTGGACTCCTACAGTGAGGCGTCCGCCGAGTGGAAGGCGAAGGAGGACCTGCTCTTTCTCTTCACCGACGGTCTGCCACGCAATCTCGAGGCGGGCGAGCGCGCGGGCGAGCAGCAGCTCGTCGATGAGGTTGTGCTCCATCGCCATCTTCCGGTCTGCGAGCTGCTCCACCATATCTTCGCAATGGCAGAGACCGACGGCACCGCAGCCGCCGACGACCGTACGGCCATGCTCGTGCGCCTCTGAGATGCGCGGCGAGCCTCCGCGCGCCAAACGCTCGCTCGGCCAGAACTTCCTCGTCGATCCCAACATCCAGCGCAAGATCGCCGACGCGCTCGATCCGCAGCCCACCGACGAGGTGCTCGAGATCGGCCCCGGCCAGGGCGCGCTCACCCGCCACCTCGCCGGCAGAGTCCGGCGCCTGGTGCTGGTCGAGCTTGACAACGACCTCGCCGCCCGGCTGCAGCAGGAGTTCTCCGCCGACCCCTCGGTCGAGGTGGTGAACGCCGATATCCTCGATATTCCCCTCGAGCGGATCTCCGCGGATCCCGCCGCGCTCAAGGTGATCGGCAACATCCCCTACAACATCACCACCCCCATCCTCTTCTTCCTGCTCGAGCGCCGCCCCCGCCCGCGGGAGATCGTGCTGATGGTGCAGCGCGAGGTGGCCGACCGCATCCTCGCCGCACCGGGAAACAAGACCTTCGGCGCCCTGGCGGTGGGAGTGCGCACCGTCGCCGATGCCGAGCGGGTGCTCAACGTCGGCCGCAACGCCTTCCGCCCGGTACCTGACGTCGAATCCGTGGTGTTGCGCATCCTCCCCCACCAGCCGCCCCGCCTCCTGGAGGAGGAGGAGCCGCGGGTGCGCAGCCTCACCCGCGCCGCCTTCGGCCAGCGCCGCAAGCAGCTCCAGCGCATCCTGCGCGACGCCTATCATCTCTCCCCCGAGCAGGTCGAGGCGCTCGAGCGCGAGGTGGGTCTGGATCTCAGCGCCCGCCCCGAGACGCTGACGCCCGAGCAGTTCATCGCGCTGGCGCGGGCGCTCCTGACCCTCACCCGCTAGCCGACTCTCCGGAACAGCGCCCTCACCCCCTAGCCCCCTCTCCCAAGGAGGGAGAGGGGGAATGCCGTGGTGCCGAACCCTGGCTCCAGTGCCGCAGGTCATCCCCCTCTCCCCGTGTGGGAGAGGGTTGGCGAGCCCTGGCGAGCCGGGGTGAGGGCCCGGAGAGCGGAATCACCCTGTTGACGCCCGCGCGCGCGTCGCCGTATTATGTGAATGTTTTCACAAGAATGTTCGCCGTGACGGGCTCTGCTCCGGGTAGGATGCCTGCCGATGAAAAAGATCTCCGAGTCCACGGTTCGCCGTCTCTCGCTCTACCACCGCTTCGTCCAGGAGGCCGAGGCGCGCGGCGAGGAGACCATCTCGAGCGAGGAGCTGGCGCGGCGCGGCGGCACCACCTCGGCGCAGGTGCGCAAGGACCTCTCCGTCTTCGGCTCGTTCGGCAAGCGCGGGATGGGCTATTCGGTACTGGAGCTGCTGCAGGCGCTGCGGGCGATCCTCGGGCTTAACCGGACGTGGCGGGTCGCGCTGGTGGGCGCGGGCAAGATCGGCAGCGCGCTCTTCTCCTACCGCGACTTCCAGCGGCGCGGCTTCGAGATCCGCGCGGTCTTCGACTCCGACCCCGAGAAGATCGGGCAGGCGTGGGGCAACCTCACGGTGCACGCGGACGCCGAGATGGAGCCGGTGTTGCGAGAAGAGTGCATCGACATGGTGATCGTGGCGGTGCCGGCGGGTTCGGCGCAGGCGGTGGTGGACCGGGTGGTGCAGGCGGGGGTGCGGGCGGTGCTGAACTTCGCGCCGGTGCGCCTTCGGGTCTCCGAGGGGGTGTCGCTGCGCAACGTCGACATGGCCGTCGAGCTGGAGGGACTCTCCTTCGCGCTGCACAACCGCGCGACCCAGGAATCTGGTTGCTCTCCCCCAGAGCAGCGGCTATCTTCCCGCGCATGAGCACCCTGCGGAGCCCCGGCCCTCCCGCGCCCGTGCGCGTGACCTCGGAGATCGGTCCGCTGCGGGCGGTGATCTGCCACACCCCCGGCCTCGAGCTGCTCGCCGTCACCCCCTCCAACCGCGAGCAGTACCTCTACGACGACATCATCGACCTGGAGCTGGCGCGGCGCGAACATCACCGCTTCCGCGCCATCCTCTCGCGTTTCGCCGAGGTGTACGAGCTGAGCGAGCTGCTCGCGGAGATCCTCGAGGACCCGGAGGTGCGCCGCTTCCTGATCGGGCGGGTGATGGACATCGCCTCGGACGAGCCGCTGGGAAGGGAGCTGGCGGCGATGCCGGCGCAGGAGCTGGTCACCACCCTCATCCAGGGGAAGGAGGCGCCGCAGGGGCCGATCTCGCGCATGCTGCACAAGGTCTCCTACGCGCTGCCGCCGCTGCCGAACCTCTTCTTCACGCGCGACGCGGCGATGGTCGTCAACGAGGCGGTGATCATCGGGGCGATGAAGTACGCGGTACGCTGGACGGAGGAGCTGCTGATGAAGGCGCTCTTCACCTACCATCCGCTGCTCGCCAACGGCGGCACCATCTACGATGGAGCGCAGGAGAGCCGGGCCGACTACACCATCGAGGGCGGCGACGTGCTGGTGCTGCGCCCGGATCTGGCGCTGGTGGGGCTCTCCGAGCGCTCGAGCCCCGTCGCGATCGAGGGGCTGGTCGAGGGACTGAGGACACGGGGCGGCATCGAGCACGTCTTCGTCATCGTGCTGCCGAGCGACAGCCCGGCGATCCACCTGGACATGATCCTCACCATGGTGGATCGCGAGCACTGCGTCGTCTATCCCCCGTACTTCTTCGGCGCCAGCCGCCTGCCGGTGCTCCACTACTGCCCCGGCTACGAGGGGGTGCGCGAGCACGCCGATCTCTTCGAGGCGCTCCGCGAGCTGGGGGTGCGGCTGGAGCCGATCTACTGCGGCGGCCAGCACCCCACCACGCAGGAGCGCGAGCAGTGGGCGAGCGGGTGCAACTTCGTGGCGGTGCGACCGGGGGTGATCCTCGGCTACAGCCGCAACGAGGCCACCGCGCGCGAGCTCGAGCGCGAGGCAGGCTACCGCGTGGTGGGCGCACTGGACTTCCTCACCGGCGACGTCGAGATCGAGGAGGGGGATAGGGCGCTGATCGCCTTCGACGGCGCGGAGCTGGTGCGCGGCGGTGGCGGCGCCCGCTGCATGACCCTTCCCGTCTGCCGGGACGACATCTGGTGAGCGACCCGAAGCTCACCGACGGCGCAACCGCGCCCGTCACGGGAGCGAGCCTGCTCGTTCGGGTCGAGTCGCTGCTCGCGATGGGACCTGCCTCTACGGCCGCGGTCGCCGCGCAGGTGCTCGGTCTCTCCGGGGGAGACCCTGCAGCGGCGGCGCAGGTGGTGTGGACGCTCCTCGGCTCGGATGCGCGCTTCGCCGTCTCGCGCGAGGGTTTCTGGTCGCTCGCGAGGGGCCCCGCACCGGTGCTGCGGGAGGAGGAGTGGGTGGTGGTGGACGTCGAGACGACGGGCGGCTCCCCCGCCCAGGGCCATCGGGTGACGGAGGTCGCCGCCGTCCGGGTCTCGCGCGGCGAGGTGAAGGAGAGCTTCTCGACGCTGGTGAATCCGCAGCGCCCGATCCCGCGGATGATCACCGACCTGACGGGAATCACCAACGAGATGGTCCGCTCCGCCCCGACCTTTCGCGAGGTCGCGCCGCGCCTGCAGGAGATGCTCCGCGGACGCGTCTTCGTCGCGCACAACGCGAGCTTCGACTGGCGCTTCGTCTCCAGCGAGCTCGAGCTCTGCAGGTGGACGCCGCTCTCGGGGCGGCAGCTCTGCACGGTGCGGCTCGCGCGCAAGCTCCTCCCCCAGCTCCCCTCCCGCTCGCTCGACGCGCTCGCCCTCTACTTCAACCTCGAGATCGCCGCCCGCCACCGCGCGGGCGATGATGCTTTGGCGACAGCGAAGCTCCTCCTCCACTTCATCGAGATGCTCGAGGAGCAGGGGATCGAAGGCTGGGAGGCGGTCGAGGCGCTGCTGGCGAAGCGCGCCGCCCGCCGCAAGCGCAGTGTGATGCCGCGCTCGATGGATCAGGCATGAGCGATCTTCGCTCGCTCCGCGCCGCGGACCTGCCGCTGGTGCGCACCCGCACCCTCGGCGACCTGCGGCTGCACGCGCTGGAGGCGGGGCTGCAGCGGCTGGACGGCGGGGCGATGTTCGGCGTGGTGCCCAAGCCGCTCTGGCAGCGCCGCATTCCGGCCGACGAGCGCAACCGCATCCCGCTGGGGCTCCGCTGCCTGCTGGTCGAGACGCCCGATGAGCTGGTGCTGATCGAAACTGGCCTCGGCAACAAGGAGAACGAGAAGTTCCGGGAGATCTACGGCGTCGAGAACGCCGCCTCCCCCGGCTCCGGCGCACCCGACCGGCTCCAGGAGGCGATCCGCCACGCCGGCTTCTCCCCTGACGAGGTGACGGTGGTGATCGACACCCACCTGCACTTCGACCACGCTGGCGGGAACAGCTATCGCGACGCCGAGGGGCAGGTGCGGCTCTCCTTTCCCCGAGCACGCTATGTGGTGCAGCGCGGCGAGTGGGAGTGGGCGCACACCCGCAACGAGCG
>JBPCIT010000335.1:0-2595 GCA_051006015.1 Longimicrobiaceae bacterium | reverse complement strand
GCCGGGTCGTTTAGCGGTCCGGCGGAGCGGCGCAGCCGCTCATGGTGCACCACGCCGAGGAACGCATACCGCACTCCTCGGTTGAGCGTGCACAAGGGTCAGCATCAACCGACCTTTTCGGTAGGCGCCGGCATCCGCCGGGCCGATAGTAGTCCGGTGCGTAGCAGCGCCACGACCCGTCTGGAGTTGTCCGGTTCACGAAGTGCAGCGCCACTACGGCCGTCCTCCGGACGGAACTACAACCCCGCGCGTCCGGAGGACGCCTGCCGTTGTTTGCCGGGTCTTTCATAGGCCCGGCGGAGCGGCGCAGCCGCTCATGGTGCACCACGCCGATGAACGCGTACCGCACGCCTCGGTTGAGCGTGCGCTAGCGTCACCATCAACCCCTCTCCCAGAATGGTGCTGCGCTTCGCGCACCAGACAATAGGGAGAGGGGTGCGTGTAGTCCGGTGCAGGCGCAGCGTGCAGCGCATCCCCAGCGAGCGGGGTGAGGGCCATCTGCCGCATGCACCCCTGTTAGGGAGAGACGGTATCAGCGTGCCTGGCCGACACCGGCACCGCGTAGCGCCTCCTCGGCCGGGCCGCGATTCTCGTCGCCCGCCATGAAGATCTCGATCTTTCCCTTCCCCATCATGCTCTCCTCATAGGGGTTCCCTGCTCCTGCCGGTCGCGGAGGGGATCCGGATCTGGCGCGCGCCGTGCGGGCGAAGTAGTCTCTATTCCGGCCGCATGGCGCGTCCATTCCGCCCTATTTTCCAGCCGCACCAGGTTGGTAGCGCGATGAAATTCATCTCCGCTCAGCTCGCCTACTTCTTCGCCAACCGGACCGCGAAGCGCAACCTGCGCTCGCTCCTGCGCTTCGTCGCGCTGCTGTTGGTGATGATGACCGTCTTCACCATCCTCTTCCACTACATCGCCGCGCGGGAGGGGCAGGATCACTCCTGGCTCTCGGGGCTGTACTGGACGGTCGTGACGATGACGACGCTGGGCTATGGGGATATCACCTTCCAGAGCGATCTGGGCCGCGTCTTCGCGGTGGTGGTGCTGCTCTCGGGCGTCCTCTTCCTCCTGGTCCTGCTTCCCTTCGCCTTCATCCAGTTCTTCTACGCGCCCTGGATCGAGGCGCAGTCGCAGATGCGGGCGCCGCGCGAGCTGCCGCAGGAGATGGCCGGGCACGTGATCTTCACCGAGTATGATGCGCTGACCATCAGCCTGATCGACCGTCTGCGCTACCACGGGCGTCGCTACGCCGTCCTGCAGAAGGACGTGCAGCGGGCGCTCGAGCTCTACGATCAGGGGATCTCGGTGATGGTGGGCGAGCTCGACGATCAGGAGACCTACCGCCGCGCCCGCGCTCCGAGCGCCGCGCTGGTGGTGGTGGGCGGCAACGACTTCCTGAACACCAACATCACCTACACGGTGCGCGAGCTCACCGAGCGCGTGCCGATCGTCTCGCTGGCACGCTCGGAGGACTCGCTCGACATCCTCGAGCTGGCGGGGTCCACCAGGGTGCTGCAGCTCGCGGAGATGCTGGGGCGCTCCCTCTCCCGCCGCACCATGGGCGGCGAGACGCGCGCCAACGTGATCGGCCGCTTCGGGGAGCTGCTGATCGCCGAGGCGCCCGTCACCGGCACCCCGCTGGTGGGGAAGCGGCTGATCGACAGCCGGCTGCGCGAGGTGACGGGGCTCACGGTGGTGGGGGTGTGGAATCGCGGGAACTTCGAGATCCCGCGGCCGGAGATGACCATCGAGTCCACCACCGCGCTGGTGCTGGCGGGCTCGGAGGAGCAGCTCCGTAGCTTCGACGAGCTGACCGCGATCTACAACCTCTCCGAAGAGCCGGTGATCATCCTGGGCGGCGGCCGCGTGGGGCGGGCGGCGGCGCACGCGCTGGCGGAGCGGGAGATCCCCTACTGCATCGTCGAGCAGAACCCGGATCGCGTTCACGAGGAGGACCACTACATCGTCGGATCCGCGGCGGACCTCGAGGTGCTCGAGCGGGCCGGGATCCGCACGGCGCCGACGGTGATGGTCACCACCAACGACGACCCGACCAACATCTATCTCACCATCTACTGCCGCCGCCTCCGCCCCGACATCCAGATCGTCAGCCGCGCCACCCTGGAGCGCAACGTCTCGACGCTGCACCGCGCGGGGGCGGACTTCGTGATGTCCTACGCCTCGATGGGGGCCAACGCCATCTTCAACGTCCTGGAGCAGGACGACGTGGTGATGCTCGCCGAGGGGCTCGACGTCTTCCGCTACCCCACGCCTGCCTCACTGGTCGGCAAGCCGCTGGCGACGAGCGGGATCCGGGAGGCCACCGGGTGCAGCGTGGTGGCGCTGGAGAGGAATGGCAAACCGGTGATCAACCCCGATCCCGGAATGCCGCTCCCGCAGCAGACGGAGCTGATCCTGATCGGCACCACCGAGGGCGAGCGGCAGTTCGTCGAGCGCTACGGCCGCTAGCCCCGCCGCTGTTCTTCCTTCCCGGCAGCGCCCCCTCTCCGGCTCGCTTGGGCTCGCCACCTCTCCCCCGAGTTCGGGGGAGAGGTTGAACTGCACATGCTTTTCTCCCCTCCCCCAGCATTGGGG
>JBPCIT010000334.1:0-18658 GCA_051006015.1 Longimicrobiaceae bacterium | reverse complement strand
GTTGGAGAGCGTCTGCTCTCGACGAGCGATTACCTCGATGCCGTGAACCGGTTCTACTACGCGGCGTTCCACGCCGCACGCGCACTGCTCGCTGCCGCGGCAGTGCGCTCCACCGGCCACAAGAGTGCCATCGTCATGTTTCAGAAGCACTTCGTCAAGACGGGACGCCTTGATTCGGATACGGCCAAGGCGCTGCCCCGGGCCTTCCAACTCCGCCAGGCAGCCGACTACGAGGACTTTCCCACCGTCGCCATCGAGCACGCGCATGCCACCCACGTCGAGGTTCTCGCGTTCGTGGAGCGGTGCAAGCGCGTCCTCGCGGAGATGATCGCGACCGAGCCAGACGAAGAGGGTGGGTGAGAGGCTGGCGCGTCGGTCTCGCCATGAGGCGTTCGACCCGCTCGGTGCTGCCGATAAGCCGGATTGGCTGCGGCGGGTGATCCCCGGCCCCAACAGAGCGCAGTGGGAGCTGATCCTCGCCCTCGCGCCCGGTCAGGCCATTCTCTCGCTCACCAGCCTCGCACGGCCGCTGCTGGTCGCTGTTGACCCGGCGCCGTGCCGGCTGCGGATGGCGAGGGGGTAAGCACTATGAAGCTGAGCAGCTTCGAGGCGATCGTGGAAGCGTTGCACCGCAAGGGCGTGCGCTACCTCGTGGCCGGCGGCCTCGACGTGGTCGCCCACGGCTACCTCCGTCTGGCGAAAGACGTGGATCTCCTGGTCCAGTTGACCGCGGAGAACGTTGCCGCGGCGTCCGCTGCGCTGGCCGAGCTCGGCTACCGGCCGCGCCAGCCGGTGAGCGCCGCGGGCTTCGCCGACCCCGCGCAGCGCCAGCGCTGGATCGAGGAGAAAGCCATGGTCGTGCTCGCCTTCTTCAGCGACCGGCACCGCGACACCCACGCAGATGTGTTCGTGACGGAGCCCCTGCCCTTCGACGAAGGGTACGACAAGGCGCTGGTGAAGGAGCTCTCCCCCGGCCTGCCCGTGCGCTTCCTGCGCCGCGAGCCGCTCATCCGCCTGAAGCGCGAGGCCGGGCATCCGCAGGACCTGGCCAACATCGATCAGCTGAACCTGCTCGCCGAGGATGCGGAATGACAGCGTCTCCCGAGGAGCGTAAGAGCGGCGTGGAGGCGAACTGGCAGGAGCATCGGCGGGAGCAGCTCCGCCGCTGGGCAGCGCTGCCGCTGCGCGAGCAGCTCGCGGCCGTCGAGGAGATGGGGGAGCTGGCGCGGCGCATCCAGGCGGCGCCGGTGGTGGGGGCGGTGGGCTCTGCCGCGCAGGTGGCCGTTGCGGGCGGTGCGGTCGGCGACACTCCGCCGGCTGGTGAGTTGACTACCAGTCGTTGATGTTGGTGGGGCAGGCATTCGGCACTCCTAACTTTCACACACCTGGAGGAGCACATGGCAAGTTCGCAGTTGAACCTTGGGAAGTTGCAGGCTGCCGTTGCAAGCAGTGGCGCGTTCCGCGCCCGCACGCGACTCCAGCCTGCGGGCGGTCCGGGCGACAAGGTGTTCCCGCCCACCTTCGCGGGCGCGGTCTACGCCATCGAGCAGCGGCGGCTGCGCGACCAGGAGACGCCCGTCACCTGCGTGTTGCTCGATAGTGTGCAGAGCCAGGCGAACCGCATGGAGCTCTCGCTGCAGGAAGCAGTGGACGCAGGGCAGATCTCGATGCCGCTGATCGTCGTGGATTTCTCGCCGCACGACCCTACCGGGGACTTGGATGCCGACCAGGCTGCCGGACGGTTGCTCGACTCGGTAGGAAAGGTCACCAGCCTGCAGGTGCCGCACCGCGTGGCCGACGCGATCCTGCGCGACAGCGAGCTGGACGGGGTGCCGTTCCGCAAGTCGAACAGGGGCAGGTGCTTGAACACCGTAAGCCCGGCAATCGCCACGCCGCTCTTCGAGCTTTGCCCCACCGCACTGGTTTTCGGCATGTGGGACTCGACGGGGCCCAAGGGCGGGCTGGGCCCCAAATTCGAGCGGGCGATGGTTTCTGAGATCGTGGGCATCGGAGCGGAGTGGCAGGACGACTATCGCGCCCGCGGCGTGCGGCGCGATCCGCTCGAGATCAGCAGGAACGTCGCGGTGCTTCGCAACGAGGACAAATCGCTTCGTCAGGTCGCCGATAGCGGAGAAAGGGGAGCGGTTCGCCCCTCTGCGATCAATCACTCGAGCGTGCCCTTCGATTCCCGCAATTCGGGCGTAACCGTCGAGTATGTCGAACAGATCACGACGCTCTCGCTGATCGTCCTGCGCCGGCTGCGGTTCCCCGTGAACGGGTCCCGGAACCCCGAGGTGGATGTCGCGGCCCGCACCGTACTGGCTGCACTTGGCTTGTGCGCGGCGACGCTCGCTTTCGAAGCCGGCGTTGCCCTGCGCTCGCGATGCCTGCTGTGGCCGGACGGGCCGCTGACCTGGGAACTGCTGGAGCGGCCGGGAGCCGAGGCGAAGCGCTTCTCCCTGGATGGCGACGAGGCACGGGCCCTGCTCAGGGATGCCGTGGTCTCGGCAAAGAGGGCCGGTCTGCCGTGGCCGGAAGAACCGGTCGTGCTGCAGCCATCGCGCGAGCTGGTGAAGCTGGTCCGCCTCAGCCAGGTCGAGCTCGTGAAGGCGGGCGCCGAGGAGGCGGCCTGACAATGCTGGCCCTCGGGATCCAGTACCTGAACGGGTTCGCCGTGGCGACGGAGCCCGACACCCACGATCGGGCCGAGTGGCCGCCCCACCCGGCACGGGTGTTCATGGCGCTGGCTGCGGCCCACTTCCAGACAGGCGCCGATCCGGCCGAACGCGAGGCGCTGCTCTGGCTCGAAGCTCTCGACGAGGCGCCAAGAATCCGCGCCGGCCGCCACGTTGAGCGTGTCCCGGTCACGCAGTACGTGCCGGTGAACGACAAGCCGGGGCCTGCGAAGGCATTGCTGCAGAGCGTACCGCTCACACGTGAGCGCCAGCCGCGGACGTTCGCACGTGCCTTCCTGGAAGACGAGCTCGTGTACATGGCGTGGACGTTTGCGGAACCACCCGAGCAGGTGCGCGCCGCGCTGGACGGCCTGTGCGGCAAGGTCACCCGCATCGGGCACTCCTCCTCGCTGGTCCAGATGTGGCTGGTGGGTGACGATGAGATCGCAGCGCCCGACGGAGAACTCGATGACGAGCGGGCGACCGACTGGGTGCCGGACGGCGAACGGGCGACCGTCTACCTCCGCGTAGCGGGGCCGGGAACGCTCGCGGAACTGGAGCGCCTGTTCAACGGCAATGCGATCGACAGCTACCTCGACAAGGTCCTCGTCGAGGTGGAAGCGCCGGACGCGAAAACACGGAAGGCGGCAAGCAAGGCCCTGCGGGAGGCGTTTCCCGACGGCGCCCCGCCACGGCACCGGCCTCGGCTGTCGGTCTACCGAGGGTATGCTCCGCGAGGCATGGTACAGGAGACGCCCATCATGCCTGGCACCGTGTTCAGTCCCCACCCGCTGGTGCTCACCCTGGAGCGGGAAGACGGGCCGCGCCGCGAGCTCGACCTGCCGTGCGTGCTGGCGGTCGTCACGCGCTGGCGCGAGGCGATCCTGAGCGTGAGCGACGACCTCGGCGACGAGGTCCGTGCGCTGCTCTCGGGACACCGGCCCGACGGGGCGCCCCTTGAGGGTCCACACCTCGCTTTCCTGCCGCTGGCCTTCGTCGGCCACCCACACGCGGATGCCCGCCTGCTCGGAATAGCTCTGGCGCTGCCCGCCGACATCTCGCACGAGGAGCGGCGTGCCGCGCTGCGCGCCATCGGCCGTGTGCGCCACCTCGCGCTCGGGCATCATCTCGGCAGGTGGCGCATCGCGGTGGACCGGCGGTCCAGCCCGCCTCGGAACCTGCGCCCAGAGGTCTGGACTGCGTATCCCGATGGCGCCACCCACTGGTCCACGGTCACGCCGGTCGTGTTCGACCGCCATCCAAAGGCGGGCGACCGCGCCGCGCAACTGCGCGAGGTCGCCGGGATGATCGCCACCGGGTGCGAGCGCATCGGGCTGCCCCGGCCGCGCGAGGTCATCGTCACGCCCGTGTCCGCCCACCTGGGGGTACCGCCGGCGTTCGCATTCCCCAGGCTGCGCCGCAAGGACGGGAGCGAACGGCGCCACGCGCACGCTATCCTGGTTTTTGACGAGCCGGTCCGCGGCCCGCTCCTGATCGGTGCGGGGCGATACCGCGGCTACGGCTTCTGCCGGCCCCTGCTCGACGCCGCCGACCTCTGAGCGGACCGAACGCGGCATCCGCCCAGGAACCTACCCATTTCCCGGAATCATGGAGAACCACGCAGCGATGAGTCCCCTTCCCGAGTTCGGAACCTTCTTCCACGCCCTCTGGGGCTATGAGCCCTTTCCCTGGCAGGCGACGCTCGCCGAACGCGTGGCCCGCGGAGCCTGGCCCAGGGCGCTGGACCTTCCCACCGCCAGCGGCAAGACGGCCTGTATCGACATCGCGCTGTACGCCCTCGCTGCACAGGCGGACCGAGCCAACGCGGAGCGGAGCGCGCCGCGCCGAGTCTGGTTCGTCGTGGATCGCCGGATCGTGGTGGACGAGGCGTTCGACCGCGCAGCGAGGATCGCGGACAGGCTCGCTCGGGCGTCGGGCGGGCCCCTGCAGCAGATCGCTGAACGTCTGCGGCGTGTTTCCGGCACGGAACGCCCGCTGGCCGTGGCGCGACTGCGGGGCGGAGTGTTCCGGGACGACGGCTGGGCACGGCTCCCGTCGCAGCCTTCGATCATCACCTCCACGGTGGACCAGCTCGGCTCGCGGCTGCTCTTCCGCGGCTACGGCCGCAGCCTGCTGGCCGCGCCCATCTTCGCCGGCCTCGCCGCGAACGACAGCCTGATCCTGCTCGACGAGGCACACTGCTCCGTGCCGTTCATGCAGACCCTGCGCGCCATCGTGACCTACCGCGGCCCAGGATGGGCCGAGGACCCGGTCCCCACGCCCTTCGCATTCGCCGTCCTCTCTGCGACGCCGCCACGCGAGATCCGGCAGGACCAGGTCTTCCCCGGTGCCGAACGCGAGGCGGCGCTCGACCACGCGGTGCTGCAGCAGCGGCTGCGCGCCTCCAAGCCC
This sequence comes from Longimicrobiaceae bacterium, assembly GCA_051006015.1. Lineage (GTDB taxonomy): Bacteria > Gemmatimonadota > Gemmatimonadetes > Longimicrobiales > Longimicrobiaceae > JBPCIT01. The sequence continues at coordinate 13,571 of JBPCIT010000334.1, read as the reverse complement.
GCATCGCTTGCGGTCGTGAAGCCGAAGCGGGGAGCCGCGGCTGATCCACTGGTCGAGGAAGCGTCCCGGCGCGCGGTCGGCTATCTCGGCGAAGGCAAGCGAAGGGTGGCGGTGATGGTGAACCGGGTGCGGACCGCGCGGAACGTCGCATCCGCGTTGCGCGCCCGACTCGCCGACGAGGCGGATGTGGTGCTACTCACCGGCCGGCTGCGCCCGTTCGAGCGGGACCGCCTGGTGGAACGCTGGAGCCCAGTCCTGCGCGCGACCTCGCCGGAGGACCCGGAGGCGCCTGTCGTGCTGGTGTCCACGCAGTGCCTCGAGGTCGGGGCGGACTTCAGCTTCGACGCGCTGGTCACGGAGGCCGCGAGCCTCGACGCACTGCGCCAGCGCTTCGGCCGGCTCGACCGGTTGGGTGGCGCGGGTGTCTCTCCCGCGGCAATCCTCATCCGTGAACCAGACGCCGACCCCAGTCGGGCGAAGCCCGACCCGATCTACGGCCAATCACTCGCCAAAACCTGGAAGCTGCTCTCCGAGCACGCCGAGAACGATGTCATCAACTTCGGCATCGAGGCGCTTCGGTCCACGTTCAACGCGATCGAGGACCTTTCGCCGTACCTCGCACCTGCGCCGGACGCTCCCGTGCTGCTCCCCGTGCACCTCGACCTGCTCTGCCAGACCGCGCCACCCCCGGAGCCTGAGCCCGACGTGCAGCTTTTCCTCCACGGCAAGGACCATGGCGCACCGGAGGTGCAGGTCCTCTGGCGCGCAGACCTGCCGGCGGACCGGAGCGGGGCCTGGGTCGAGACCGTGGCGCTCTGCCCTCCGGCCAGCGGCGAGATGCTGTCCGTGCCCCTGTACCAGCTGCGTGCCTTCCTCACTGACGCGACCGGGGTGGAAGACACCGGCGACGTGGAAGGGGTGCCGGCCGAAGCTGATGCTGCGGGCCGTTCGCGGCCGTTCGTGCTCTGGCGCGGGCGCGACCGATCCAGGGTCGAGCGCAATCCGCGTCTCATAGCGCCGCACGACGTGGTGGTGCTCCCGGCCGCTTACGGCGCAGGGGAACTGGGGCAGACTGGGGTGGAGGAGGGCCTTGGCCCGGAAGGGCTGGACCTGTGGGAGCGGACGCGCGAGCCCGCCGGTAGGCCGATGGCCGTGCGCCTCCACCGGGCGGTACTCGCCCCGTGGCTCGCATTCCCACCCCTCGAGGATCTGGTACGCCTCGCTGAGGCGCCGGAGCACGAGCACGAGCTCATCCAGCAGGCGATCGACGAGGTACTCGCCTATCGTCCGACGAGTGAGGACGCTCCAGCACCCCCGCCGGAGTGGTGGCTCGATTTACTGCGCGGCGTCCGCACCGGCCGCACCGAAGACCACCCTGGCGGCGGTCTGGTTCGCTTCGCCCGCGCATCTGGCGCACAGCGGAGCGAGGAACCGGACATGTTCGCAGACGACGACGACCTCATGTCGGTCGGCGCCGCGGAGGTTGCCCTCGACGCGCACTCGGACCTCGTGGAGCGGACGGTGGCCCGGAGCGCCCGGCTTTGCCTGCCGGATGCCTTCGTTTCCCTGCTCGCACGCGCTGCCCACTGGCACGACGTGGGCAAACTTGACGAGCGGTTCCAGATCCTGTTGCACCATGGCGACGAGCTCGCCGCGCTGGCCGCGCCGGTGCCGCTAGCCAAGTCGGCATCGATCCCGGTGTCGCCCTCCCGCCGACGAGCGATCCGTCAGGCGTGCGGCCTGCCCGCGGACTTCCGGCACGAGATGCTCTCGCTGCAGCTCGCCGAGCGGCACGCACCGCCCGGCGCTCCAGGCAGCGATTCCGACCTGTTCCTACACCTCGTTGCCAGCCACCACGGCCACGCTCGCCCATTCGCCCCGGTCAGCCTGGACCCGGATCCGCCGCCGGTCACCGGAACGCGGGGCGGAACGCTGGTGGGTTTACGCGCGGAGGAGCGAGCCGCCCTTCCCCCGCCATACCGGCTCGACTCCGATGTCCCCGACCGCTTCTGGCGCCTCGTGCGCCGCTACGGGTGGTGGGGACTGGCCTATCTCGAGGCAGTTCTCCGGCTCGGCGACTGGTACGCGAGCGAGTTGATGCAAAAGCAAACGAAAGCAGAGCGAGAGGAGGTGGCCGCATGAACGGAACGCGCAGGGGAACGAGCCCCGTCGTGCTCGCCGGCCTCGACGGCGCGAACCCGCTGGGCTTCCTCGCCGCGGTGGGGACCCTGGTGGCCCTGCACGCCGCAGGCGAGACGAGCACCCGCCTCCGCTGGCGCCAGGACGCGAAGTGGACGCCGGTGCTCGAAGGCGTCCCCGACAGCGATCCGGAGGGGCTGAGCGAGATCGTGGCCGGGGCCCTGCGGGGTCGCTCGGCTCCGCCGAACGTCGCGAACAAGGCCGAACGTGCGCAACAGCGGTTCGATACGCTAGGCACGGCGATCAAGAACAAGCAGAAGGAGATCAAGAGCCGCCGGTTGGACCGGAACGCGAACCGGCAAGCGATCGCAAGGGAGATCGGCCCGATCGAGGAGCGACGCGAACGCAGGCGACGCCTCTGGCTGCTGAGGCTGGCGCGGGCGGCGCCCCGTACCGAGCTCGCCCTGGGGAAACGGCTCGACTGCAGACCGGAAGAGTTCCGGGAGCGCGCTCTGGCTCTCGTGGAGGCGGGACCCGCCGAGCGCGACGCCCTCGCGCTGCTCACGGCCTTCGGCAGCGACGCGTGCCTCGCCGAGCGCGACGGCACCATTCAGCCCACGCCCTTCCAGTTCATCACCGGCTCGGGGCACCAGTACTTCCTCGAGACAGTCCGTAAGCTGATGGAGGAGGTCTCGCCGCAGCGGGTGCGCGACGCGCTCTTCCACGCCTGGGAATACGCCGACGATGGCCTCTCCATGCGCTGGGATCCCGTCGAGGACCGGCGCTACGCGCTCATGGACCGCGATCCCACGGCTTCGGACAACAAGCCGCGCACGGTGTGGATGGCCAACCTGTTGGGGTACCGTGCGCTGGCGCTGTTCCCGAGCTCGCCGCGGAAGGCCGGGTTGCGGACGGTGGCGTGGGCTGAGTCGGAGGGGGGACCGATCTTCACCTGGCCGTTATGGGAGCACCCCGTCGGGCCGGACACGGTTCGCTCGCTGCTGGCGCTCCGCGAGCTAGCCGAGCCCCGGCCGGACCACGCACTACTGCGCGCCCGCGGAGTCGCCGTCGTGTTCCGCGCGCGCAAGACCAGATTTCCGCCGACCGGAATGAACTACAAGCTCAACTTCAGCCCGGCACGGGCGGTATAAATACGGTGCATAGTACCGTGCCCGAGGATGTATGCCAGCGCGACGGCATCAACGGCCCGTCTCATTCCGGCCCATCCTCATCAGGAGATGAACCGAAATGATCAAGGAACATGATCGGGTGGTGCTGACGACTTCTGTCCCAGATGAAGGTCTCGAAGCCGGGGACGTAGGAACCGTCGTGCATGTGTATCGCGACAGCGCGGCCTACGAGGTCGAGTTCGCTACGCTTGATGAGCGGACCGCAGCGGTGGTGACGCTGGAGGCTGACCAGGTCCGCCCGGTCGCGGAGCGCGAGATCACGCACGCCCGCCGAATGGCGACGGGATAGTGCATGCCGTGCAAACACGGCAGAGGGGGAGCCGGTTGTAAGGAACGGCAGGATGGCGGCAAGTGTCCACCCGAAGCGCCGCGGGTCGGTCCCAAATGGCTAGGAGGAAGGAAAATGGTCAAGGCATCTGAAGCAAGTTCACCCCAAGCTCCGCATGGCGAGCCCGACGCGGCCCGCGAGACCGGCCACCCGCATCCGAATCGGGCGGCGCCCCAGCGGCTCGATCCCGCGGTGCTCGAGGAGATCGTCCGTCGCGTGGTCGAGGTGGCGCAGCCCGACCGGATCATCCTCTTCGGCTCGGCCGCGCGCGGCGAGGGCGGACCGGACAGCGATATCGATCTCCTGGTGATCAAGTCCGGTGTCGAGCATCGTCGGCGCCTGGCCGAGGAGATCTACCTGGAGCTCAGCGGGATCGAGGTTCCGGTGGACGTCGTCGTGGCCACACCGGAGGATGTGGAGCGCTTCGGATCTCGCATCGGCAGCGTTATCCGGCCAGCGCTGCGCGAGGGGGAGGAGATCTATGTCGCCTGAGCCGCGCGACCCCACCGATCCCCGCGAATGGCTGCGCCGCGCGCGCAGCAACCTGGCGCGAGCCAGGGCCGGAAGACCGGCACCCGAGGTGCTGCATGAAGACCTGACCTTCGATGCGCAGCAGGCAGCGGAGAAGGCAATCAAGGCCGTGCTCGTGGCCAGGGGTGTCGAGTTCCCCAAGACACACGCTCTGGTCAGGTTGTTCGACCTTGCGGAGAAAGGTGGGCAGGTGGTACCGCCAGAGGTGCGTGAGGCGGGGCGCCTCACGGTGTATGCCGTCGAGACCCGATACCCCGGGGTCGAGGACGTCACAGAAGAGGAGTATCTGGAAGCGCTCGAGCTGGCGGAGCGGGTCGTACGCTGGGCAGAGGCAGCGATCGAGGGTTCCGCTCAGGCATGATCTCGAGATCGCGCGTTGCCGACTTGAAACGAGGATCAACGGTCGACATCGAGCAGCCAGCTCACTAGTCGCCGGGGTCGAGGTCAACGTCCAGCAGCGCTCCTCCGAGCGGTTCCGCGTCCGGGACATCCAGACCCTCCCGCAACGCGTCGATCCGCTCCCAGTACCCCTCCGGCCAGCCGCGCTTCCTGACCGGCTCGAGGATCACCGCCTCGCCTTTGCGGCGGATGGCGACCTGGTCGCCCTCGAAGCGGAACTCCTTGGGCAGCCGCACCGCCTGCGAGCGGCCGCTCCAGAAGAGCTTGGCGCGGCGGGACGCGCCACCGGGGCCGTCCCTGTCTGTCTTCATGTGAACACCTCCAACGGGGAGCAAGATGAAAACGAGTATAGAGCTACGACGGCACAACCTCAAGCGCGTCCTGCCATGCTGATCGTCGGTGACCTCTCCGGCATCCAGGAGTTCGTCTTCGCGCTGCCCGAGGAGGAGGGTGGGCAGGCGCGCATGCTCCGGGCGCGCTCCTTCTTCGTGCAGGCGCTCAGCGAGGTGCTCGCCTGGCGGGTGCAGCGCGCACTGCAGCTTCCCCGCGAGACGCTGCTCTTCTGCGCGGCGGGCAAGTTCGCGATCCTGGCGGAGGAGGCGCCGGCCGACACCGCGGAGCGACTGCGGAGGGAGAGAGTCGCGGTCGAGGAGTGGCTGCTGCGCGAGACCGCGGGCACGCTCCGCTACGCGCTCGCACTGGAACCCGACCGGCACGACGGAGAGGGTACGGCGGAGCGCTACGACCGCGCGATGACGGCACTCCAGGTGGAGAAGCACCGCCCCTGGGCCGCCGTGGCGGCGGGGGAGCGGTGGACGCCGCAGCGGCTGGTGCTCGCCCCGATGCCCGAGAAGGCGGCGGCGGAGCGGTTCCGCCAGCTCGGCGCGGCGCTGCCCGCGGCGCGCTGGCTGGTGGTGGCGGAGCGTGATGAGCCATCCGCCGGTGCCGCTTTCACTTTCGATCTGGCCGACCACCGCGCGGCGCTTTACACGGAGTCGCCGCCTCCCGCTCGTGGCGCGCCCCTGGTGGCGGATCTGCAGGGCGGCGACCCCGGCATGCACATACCCGCCGGCGACCAGGTGCGCCGCCCGCTCGCCCGCTACGTGCCGCGCAAGCCGGATGGCGGCCTGCTGCTCTTCGAGGATATGGCGCGCTACACCCGCGGCGCACACTATCTCGGTGTGCTCAAGATGGACGCGGACTCGCTGGGTGTGGCGGTCCGCGAGCGGCTGCGCGCGGCCGGCGACCTGCGCGCGCTCGCCCGCTTCAGCGGCGAGCTGGACGACATCTTCGCCCTCGAGCTGGACGCGCTGCTGCGCAACTCGCCGTGGCAGGAGATCTACACGGTCTTCTCCGGCGGGGACGACCTGCTGCTGGTGGGACCCTGGAACGTGATGCTGGATTTCGCGGGCGAGGCGCGGCGCCGCTTCGCCGAGCGCTTCGGCGGCGAGGGGCTGACCATCAGCGGCGGATTGGCCGTGGTGCGCTACCGCCTGCCGATCCGCCAGACGGCAGCGGTAGCAGAGGCGCTGCTCGAGCGGGCGAAGACGGAGACGGCGCCCGGCGCCCAGGCACCCAAGGACCAGCTCGCCGCGCTCGGCCAGCTCTGGAAGTGGGAGCACCACGCGGCGGTGGTCGCGGCCGGCAAGCGCCTGGTGGAGTGGGTGACGGAGCGGAAGATGGAGCGCGGCTGGCTCCAGACCATGCTCGACTTCGCCCGGCTCCACCGCGGCGAGGCCGCCGAACCGAGGTCCGGCGACCGGGCGCTCGCTCCCTCGCGGCTGGCCTATCATGTCGAACGGAACTATCCGCGGCGGAACGACCGCGACCCCACCCGCCGCGCCGTGCGCGAGTGGGCGGAGCGGATGTTGGCGGGCTTCGACGCCGCCGACGGTTCCCGTGATCCCGAGGTGCTCTACCTGCCCGCGATCCTGCGCTACGCATTGCTCGCCACCCGTTCCACCACCCGAGAGGAGACGCCATGAACCAACACCGTGACCGCGGACGCCCGCCGCCCCGTCCGCAGCAGGGCGGACAGCACCCACCGCCAGCTCGACAGGACCAGGGCGGCCAGCGCCCGGCGCAGGAGATCCAGCACGTCGAGCAGCTCTGGCCCGACTACCTACGGGGCGGCTACTTCGACGAAGAGGGCAACCTGCGCCTCGAGTTCGTGCGGCGGAAGGAGGTAGAGCCGCTGGTGCGGGAGATGGCGCGGGCGCAGCCGGCGCTCAAGCAGGGGCAGCTCCGCCGCTTCTTCCAGCACTGCCGGCGCATCGAGGCGCGGCTGAAGGTCAAAGAGGCGACCTGGGCGCAGGTCCGGCCGCAGGTGGAGTTCCTCGACGCGGCGGCGCAGGACGCCTTCGGAAAGCAGCCGCGCAAGATCCCGGCACTCTTCCGCGACTTCATCCAGCGCAACATCGCGGCCGTGCAGAGCGAGAAGGACCTGCGCGAGGGCTTTCTCCCCCACTTCGAGGCCCTGGTCGGCTTCGGCTCCACCCACATTCAACGCGACAGGAGCTGACCCATGCGCAAGCTAGAGCACTACGTCATCAGCGGCACCATCGAGCTGAAGAGCGGCACCAGGATCGGCGGCAGCGACGACGTGCTGCAGATCGGCGGTACGGACCTGACCTGCATCAAGGACCCGGTGACGGAGAGGCCGTACCTTCCCGGGAGCTCGCTGAAGGGGCGGATGCGCTCGGAGTTGGAGCGCCACCACGAGCGCTTCGGACGCGACCCGAACACGCCCTGCGGCTGTGCACAGGACGCTTGCCCCGTCTGCCGCATCTTTGGCCCACACAACAACACCCGGCACCAGCTCGGCCCCTCACGCATCCTGGTGCGGGACGCGCCACTTCTCGAGGGCGGAGAGCTCGAGCACAAGACGGAGGCGATCATCCAGCGGCAGTCGAACACCGCGCAGCACCCGCGCACTGTGGAGCGGGTGGCGCCGGGCTCGAAGTTCAGTCTCGAGATCGGCCTGCAGGTCTTCGACCTGGACGGGAGCTTCGAGTACGAGGACTTGGACGGCAACAAGGTGCGCGGCGCCGATGCGCTGCAGGAAGTGATCGTCCATGCGCTGGAGCTGATCGAGAACACCGGGATCGGCTCGGGCACCAGCAAGGGCTACGGCGCCGTCGAGATCCACCTCGAGAAGATCGCGCAGCTCGGGCGGAGGAGGAGCGCCGCACAGATTCCCAGGGCCGCGCAGTGAACCGCCTCTTGCGCTTGCGGCTGCGCCCCCGCTCGCCGTGGCGCACCCCCTGGCAGGCGGACACGCTCGCCGGGATGCTCTGCTGGATGTGCGCGCGCACCGAGGGGGATGGCGTGCTGCGTGAGGAGATCCTCGCACCGATGCTCGCGGGTGAGCCGCCCTTCGTCCTTTCCGACGCCTTCCCGGGTGATCTGCTGCCTGTGCCGCTAGCGGTGCGGCTGCAGCCCTGGGCGGAGGAGGCACGCAAGACCATCAAGCGGGCGCGCTGGCTGCCACGGGCCTGCTTCGAGCGCGTGCGCGCGGGCGAGGCCCTCGCACTGCACGACTTGGTAACGGAGTCGCCGCTCGTCGAGCACGGGCACACCCGCAACACCCTCGGCCGGCTGAACGACACGACCGGGGATGCGGGCTCGCTCTTCACCCACCCGGAGTATCACATCGAGAAGGGACACGCCGCGCTGACGGGGGCCGACTGGCTTTCGGTGTACCTGCGGGTGCGGCCGGGTTTCGAGGACCTCCTGCTGCACCTCGTCACCGAGCTGGCGAGCGTCGGCTTCGGCGCGGATGCCTCGGTGGGCAAGGGCGCGTTCGACTTCCCCGGCGGCGTGCCCGAGCTGGAGCCGATCGAGGATCTGGGCGCGGCGCTGCTTGCGGCGAACGCGGCCGTCACGCTTTCGACCTTCCAGCCGGGTGCGGGTGACCCCGTCGCGGGCCTCTGGGAGAGCTTCACCAAGCACGGCAAGCTGGGACCGGATTTCGGCCTCGGCAATGTGCACAAGCACCCGCTGCTGCTCTGCCGCCCCGGCGCCTGCTTCCGCGTGGATGCCCCGCGCCCCTTCCTCGGCCGCGCCGTGCCGATGGACGAGCTGCTGCCGGCCCCGGCGGCCGCGGCGCTGCGCGAGCGCGGCGTGGAAACCCTGCACCCCGCGTTCGGCCTGGCACTGCCGGCGCGGCTGGACTGGAGCACGATCCATGACTGACCCGATCCTGCTGATCGTCACCGTCGGCGGCAGTCCCGAGCCGATCGCCGTGGCGCTCAAGCACTGGCGGCCCGCGCGCGTCATCTTCGTCCCCTCGCGCGACACCCGGCCCGCGGTGGCGGCGGCGCTGGCGCTCGCCGCCGAGGAGGGCGCGGCCCTCGCGCCCGGCGCCTACGACATCGAGCCGGTCCCCGACGCGCAGGACCTCACCGCCTGCCTGCGCACGCTGCAGCGGCTGGACGTGGAGGTGCGCCGCTGGCTGAGTCGGGGAGCCGAGTACGCGGTCGCGGTGGACTACACGGGCGGGACCAAGACGATGTCCGCAGCGCTCGCTCTCTGGGCGCGGCGCTGGCCCTGCCGCATCTCCTACGTGGGCGGAACGCAGCGCACCCGCGAGGGCGTCGGCGTCGTCGTGGCAGGCAGCGAGCATACCCTCGTGACAGACAACCCGTGGGACACGCTCGGCTACCAGGCGGTCGAGGACGCGTGCGCCACTTTCGACGCGGGCGACTTCCGCGCGGCCGCGACGCTACTCGAAGAGGCACGCCGCTCGGCGACCGACGCGCGGGTGAAGCGCGAGCTCTCCGCGCTGCTCGAGGTGGTGGAGTCCTACAGCCTGTGGGATCGCTTCCGTCACAAGGACGCAGCCACGCGGCTCGAGCGGCTGGCCGCGGTCGAGAACGACCTGCGTGCCGTGCTCGGCGCGGACACGGCGGGGTGGCTGCTCGAACGGGTGGCGGAACACCGCACGCACCTGCAGCAGCTCGCCGACTCCGGGCAGGCCACGACGACGCTGGTGGTGGACCTGCTCGCCAACGCCCGACGGCGGGTGCGCGAGGGGCGCTTCGACGATGCGGTCGCCCGCCTCTATCGCGCCACCGAGGCGCTCGCGCAGATCCAGTTGCGTGACGGCTACGGCCTGCCGACGGAAGCAGTCCCGCTCAGCGCCGTGCCGGAGTCGCTGCGCGATTCGTGGCGGGGCAAGGCGAAGGACGACACCCTCAAGCTCGGACTCCAGGACGTCTTCGAGCTGCTCCGCGCGCTCGGCGACCCGCTGGGCGAGCGCTTCGCCGAGCTCGGTCTGGCGGAGCGCAAGTCGCCGCTCGCAACCGCTCGATTCTCGCCCACGGCTGGCAGCCGATCAGCGAGAAGGATCACGCTGCGCTCTGGACGAAGGTGCTCGCCCTGGCCGACTGCTCCGCGGAGGATCTTCCCGAGTTCCCCCGCCTGGCGCGCGACAGAGAGCGGTAGGTCGCTCGCCGAAGCAATCCGTTAGCGCAGCAGCTCGGCGCCCGCCAGCCGCCCCTGCCGCCGGTCGAAGGTCAACAGTGCAGCGTCGCGCGCACGGCAGCGCAGGTGAACGAGACGATCCACGAGCCCCGGCGACTCAGGTGCATCGAACACGTCCGCGATCCCTACCGGATCCGGTTCGACTAATCCCGATCGCAGGAAATCGCGCATACGCTCGCGTACCAGTTCCTCCTCGATTTCGTAGTGATGGCGAAGGACATGAAATGCCTCGGCGATCACCAGGTCCAACACCAGGACCGTCTCCCCTCGGGCCAGCGCGGTCTCAAGTCGCCTCCTGGCCGCTTGGTACTGCGCTTCCGGCGTGCCGACAAGCAGCCGGATCACCACCGAGGTGTCAAGGCCGATGCTCACCTGCCCAGCCCTTCTCGATGCTCCGCTCGATGTCGTCCCAGTCGTGCGACTTGCCCTCCGCGTAGGCCCGCAACGAGCCCGCCCACGACCAATCCGGCTTGGGCGCACGCAGCACCCAGACCGGCTCGCCATCGATCTCGCGGCGCTCGAGGGTCAGGGTGTCACCCGGTCCCACGCCCAGCTCCTCGCACAGCGCAGCCGGCAGGGTGGCCTGACGTTTGGCAGTGATGGTCAGCTTACGGCTTGTCGTCATCGTACACTTCCTCCGTTGGGTGCAATCTGTCGGGTGCAATCTACCGCCGGTTTCTTACCCTGTAAACCTTCGGTAAGGCAGCAATCATGAGCAATGACGTGGCCATCCCCGACCTCCTCCCCGTGCGCATGCTCAACGAGTATGCCTACTGCCCGCGCCTCTTCCACTTCATGCACGTCGAGGGGCGCTGGGCGGACAACGTCTACACGGAGGAGGGCCGCGAGGTACACCGCCGCGTGGACCGCCTCGACCACGTGCTCCCCGACCCGGAGGCCGATCCCGCGCCGAAGAAGGGCAAGGAGCGCGACGACGGCGACGAGCCGCCGGTCGTCAGCCGCTCGGTGAGCCTGGGCTCGGAGCGGCTGGGGCTGACCGCCAAGCTGGACCTGGTCTCGACCGCGGGCGACGTGGCCGTGCCGGTGGACACCAAGCGCGGGCGCGTTCCCAACAACCCGGAGCGTAGCTGGGAGCCCGAGCGTGTGCAGCTGATGGCGCAGGGGCTGCTGCTGCGCGAGCACGGCTACCGCACCGCCCATGGCATCCTCTACTTCGCCGGCTCGAAGACGCGCGTCGAGGTGCCCTTCGCCCCGGAGCTGGAGGCGCGCACCCTGCGGCTGATCGAGGAGGCGCGCGCCGCCGCCACCGCTACAGCGCTGCCCGACCCGCTCGAGGACAGCCCCAAGTGCAACGGCTGCTCGCTCTCGGGCATCTGCCTGCCCGACGAAACGCTGGCGCTGCGCCAGGTGCCACCGGTGCCGGAGGCGGACGGCCACGCCGCCGTGCGCCGCCTCTACCCGGCGCGCGAGGATGCGTTGCCGCTCTACGTGCAGGAGCAGGGCGCGAAGGTCGGTAAGCGCGGCGAGGTGCTGGTCGTCAGCAAGGGCGAGGAGGAGCTGGGGCGCGCGAAGCTCAAGGACGTCAGCCAGCTGGTGCTCCTGGGCAACGTCTCGGTGAGCGCGCAGACGATCCAGCTGCTCTGCGAGGCGAGCATCCCGGTGGTGCACCTCTCGCGCGGCCACTGGTTCTACGGGGTGACGCAGGGGATCACGCTGCGTAACGCCTATGACCGCGCCGCGCAGTTCCGGGCCGCCTCCGATCCCTCGCGCACGCTGCCCTTCGCGCGGGCGATCGTCGCCGCCAAGGGCGCCAACCAGCGCACGCTGCTGCTGCGCAACGCCTCGCCGCGCGCGGACACCGAGGTCGCCGAGATGGCGACGCTGCTGCGCAAGGTCGAGCACCTGCCGGACCTCGGCGCGCTGCTGGGGATCGAAGGGGCGATCGCCGCGAAGTACTTCTCCCGCTTCGCCGCCATGCTGCGCCCGCGCGACTTCGACGCCGAGTGGGACTTCCGCTCGCGCAACCGCCGGCCGCCGCGCGACCCGGTCAACGCGCTGCTCTCCTTCGGCTACGCGATGCTGGCCAAGGAGTGCACGGTGGCGCTGCTCTCCGAGGGGCTCGATCCCTGGTGGGGGCTCTTCCACCAGCCGCGGCACGGACGGCCGGCGCTGGCGCTCGACCTGATGGAGGAGTTCCGTCCGCTGGTGGTGGACAGCGCGGTGCTGACCGCCGTCAACACCGGCATGGTGAGCACCGGCGACTTCGTGCGCTCGCAGGCGGCCTGCGTGCTGAACGAGCGGGGCCGCAAGGCGTTCATCCGCGCCTACGAGGCGCGACTCGACCAGCTGGTCACGCATCCGCTCTTCGATTACCGCTGCTCCTGGCGCAGCGTGATCCGTCTGCAGGCGCGCCTCCTCGCGCGCTGGCTGCGCGGCGACGTTCCCGCCTATATCGGCATGACCACGAGGTAGCCATGGCCACCAGGCGTCACTATCTTGTCACCTACGACATCGCCGACGACAAGCGCCGCACCAGGGTGTTCGAGACGCTGCACGGCTTCGGCGACCATGCACAGTACAGCGTCTTCTTCTGCGAGCTGAACGCGCGTGAGCTGGTGCAGCTGCGCAGCCGTTTGCGGGAGGCGATCCATCAGCGTGAGGACCAGGTGCTGATCCTCGACCTCGGCCAGGCGAGCCGCCCCCTCGACGCCACACTCGAGGTGCTCGGCAAGGGCTACGAGCCGCCGGTGCGTACGATCGTCATCTGAGCCGCCGCCGCGAGCGGCGAGGTGGTGCCCGAATCGTGGGGGGCACTCGAACTATTTGACACTGAACAGGTTATGGGCTATTCTGTTACCATGAACGGCACCTTGCCTATCCCTCGTTCTGCCGGGCGCTCGCAAACACTCTTGCAAGTGATCGCTCGGCAGGTACTTACGAGGGGCGGCGTATCCGCGGCATCACAGCCGCGGCCCCATTGAAGCTCCTTGCTGAAGAGTTCAGCCAGTGGGAAGACAGCGTATCCGCGGCATCACAGCCGCGGCCCCATTGAAGCTTCAGGTGCGACCAGTCAGGGCCATACCCCTGCACGTATCCGCGGCATCACAGCCGCGGCCCCATTGAAGCGTGAGGCTCGCATAGAGCAGCGCCAGGCGCGGCTCGGTATCCGCGGCATCACAGCCGCGGCCCCATTGAAGCTAGGTTATGACCGCGGGTATATGACCAGGAGGTAAAGTATCCGCGGCATCACAGCCGCGGCCCCATTGAAGCCCCTCTCTTCAGCGGAGGCGCGCATGGCGGACATGACTGGTATCCGCGGCATCACAGCCGCGGCCCCAGTGAAGCGTCTGCGGCATAGCTACTCCTCCGGTGTGGGAATCTCGTATCCGCGGCATCACAGCCGCGGCCCCATTAGAGAATCGGCGCAGTAGTAGAGGGACGGCCTGTTTCTGAAGCTCCCCGGATTACGCGGCAGCCAGGCACACTGCGCCCATACGGGTAGCCAGTTGCCGGTCCACCAGCAGGGCGATCACCCGCAC
>JBPCIT010000333.1:0-12019 GCA_051006015.1 Longimicrobiaceae bacterium | reverse complement strand
GCGCCCGGCTGCGCCTGAATACCCCCCACCGTCCCCACCTGTGTGCCGGAGGTGCGGGTGACGACGCGGTTGACCGCCTGGATGAAGCGCGCCGCGGCGAGCAGTGCGTCGCGCCGCTGGCGCATGGGGGTGGTGCCGGCGTGGTTGGCGGCCCCCTCGATGGTCACCTCCCACCAGCGGATACCGACGATCCCCTCCACCACGCCGATCTCGGCTCCCTCGGCTTCCAGGACGCCGCCCTGCTCGATGTGCAGCTCCAGAAATGCGGCCACCTCGCCCGGGTGTCGGCGAGCCTCCGCCAGCCGGTCCGGATCGCCGCCGAGCAGGCGGATTCCCTCCCGCACTGTGCAGCCACTCGCGGCGACCTTCTCCAGCTCCTCCTCCCGCAGCTCGCCGCTCAGCGCGCGGCTGCCGACCAGCCCGCCCTCCTCATTCTGGAAGATGATGACCTCGAGTGGATGGCGCAGGGCGATGCGGCGTTCGGCGAGCGTCTGCGCCACCTCGAGGGCAGCCAGCGAGCCGAGCGGGCCATCGTAGCTGCCTCCATCGGGCACGGAGTCGACGTGCGAGCCGAGCGCGAGCGGCGGCAGCTCCGGCTCCCTGCCCCTCCGCCTGCCGATGAGGTTGCCCGCCGCATCCACGCTCACCTCGAGCGAGGCGGCGCGCATCCACTCCCGCACCCGCGCACGGGTCTGCAGATCCGCCTGGCTGTATGCCGGACGGTTCACCCCGCCCTCCGGGGTTGCGCCGATCTGCGCCAGCGCGTGCAGACGCTCGAGCAGGCGGCTGCCATTTACCCGGAGGGACCGCAACGAATCCATGGCTGTCTCGATAGGAAATCCCCCTCGGAAGCGTCGCACCGGGAGCAGCATCCGCGGCCGCTCACTGCTCCGGCGCGCCGCTTGCGATCCGCCGCCCGCGACACCTCGCACACGGCGGGCCGTGTGCTCTGCCCGGGGCTCAGCGACATGGACATCTTCTACCAGATCACCGAGGGGATCCGCATCACCGCGCGGCCTAGCTACCTTTCCGACCAGTCGGATCCATGGCAGCGGCGCTACGTCTTCACCTACCGCATCCGCCTCGAGAACGTGGGGGACACGCCGGCGCAGCTCGTCTGGCGCCACTGGTACATCCACGACTCCGTAGCCGGGAAGAGTGAGGTCGAGGGGGAGGGGGTGGTGGGAAAGAAGCCGCTGCTGACTCCCGGGCAGGTGCACGAGTACGAGAGCTTCTGTGTCCTGCAGGGTCCGGAGGGTCACATGGAGGGCTACTACGAGTTCCATCGCCCGGACGGCTCCTCCTTTCAGGCGGCGATTCCCCGCTTCCAGCTGCGGGTCAACGCCGAGGCGTGACCGCCGCCGGTATTCTCCCTCCCGGCGAGCCACTCCCCTCCGACCACTGGCGCCCCGCCTCGAAGAAGTGGCGGACCGCCTGCTCGTCTCCACGGGTGAGCGCCGCCCGCAGCTCCCGCAGCCGCTCCTCGAATGCTTCGATCGCGCCGGAAAGTGCGGCTGCGTTCTCCAGGGCGATCCCCGTCCACATCTCGGGCGAGCTTCCCGACAGGCGGGTGATGTCGCGGCCGCCGGGGCCGAGGTCGGAGGGGGCGATCCCTACAGAGGCGAGCGCCAGCGCCAGGGCGGTCGAGGCGGCCTGCGGGAGATGGCTGGTCCAGGCAAGCCGCCGGTCGTGCGGCTCTGCGTCGAGCAGCTCCGGCTCCGCGCCGAGCCCAATCCAGAGCTGTCGCGCCAGCTCGAGGGCTGCATCCGCGGTGGAGGGAGTGGGAGAGAGGTAGACTCGCGCGCCCTGAAAGAGCCCCATGCGCGAGGCGCTCCAGCCGGAGCGGTGGTCCCCCGCCAGCGGGTGAGAGCCGACGAAGCGCTCGCCGATCCCGAGCGCCTCCGCGGCGCGCACCACTGCCTGCTTGGTGCTCCCCACATCCGTCACCAGGCGGACGCTCCCGAGGTGGGGTAGCGCGGTGGCGAGCACTCCCGGAGCGGCGGCAACGGGCACCGCGATCACCAGGAGATCCGCCTCTTTGACACCTTCGAGCGACTCCTCCAGTACCGCGTGCACCACCCCCCCTTCCGCGGCACCATGTAGTGCCGCCGGATCGCGGTCGTATCCAAGCACCCGCACCCCCCGCGCCGCCAGTTCCCGCGCCAGCGAGCCGCCGATCAGTCCGAGCCCGATGACTGCGGCACTCTGCAGCTCCAGGGCGCCGCGGTCGCCTCCACTCAGTTGCGATACCTCGTCCGTCTCTCTTTCCTGTTTCCTCTTTCCTCTTTCCTCCGCTCTCATCCCTCCTCCATCTGCGCGCGGCGGGAAAGGCCGATCAGGTGCCAGAAGATGTAGCGCACATCCTCGTCATCCAGTCCCACCTCCCGAGCGAGAACACCCGCGCGGCGGACCACCGCCGCCTCGCGGGCGGGGTCCAGCGTGGGAAGTCCCGTCGCGCGCTTCGCCGTCCCGACGCTGCGCGCGATCTGCACGCGCTCGGCGATGAGCCCGATCAGCGCACGGTCGATCCGCTCGATCTCCTCGCGCAGCCGGGATAGCTCTTCCTCCGCGGTGGAGGCGGCCGGGTTGTCGGCCATCATGCGGCGGCCTCGCGCACTGCCGCTTCCGCTGGCGCGGCGAGCGTGCGGCCGGCTGCCTCCGCGAACGGGCGCAGGCGGCGCATCAGCTCGGCAAAGGCAGTGGGGGTGAGCGACTGATCGCCGTCGGAGAGCGCCTGCTCGGGGCAGGGATGCACCTCGATCAACAGACCATCCGCTCCCGCGGCGACCGCGGCGAAGGCGAGAGGGGCCACCAGATCCGCACGGCCCCCGGCGTGGCTGGGATCCACCATCACCGGAAGGTGCGTCTCTGCTTTGAGCACCGGGATCGCGGCCGCGTCGAAGGTGTTGCGAGTCGCCGTCTCGAAGGTGCGGATCCCCCGCTCGCAGAGGATCACGTCGCGGTTGCCCTGCGCCATCACGTACTCGGCGGCCATGAGCAGCTCCTTGAGGGTGGCGGAGAGGCCGCGCTTCAGCAGCACCGGGCGCTGCACGCGCCCCAGCTCGGAGAGCAGGGCGAAGTTCTGCATGTTGCGCGCGCCGACCTGCAGCACGTCCGCGTGCTCGGCGACCAGCTCGACCTGTCGGGTGTCCATCACCTCGGTGACCACCGGCAGCCCGGTCTCGGCGCGGACCTCCGCGAGCAGCCGGAGCGCCGTCTCTCCCATCCCCTGAAAGGCGTACGGGGAGGTGCGAGGCTTGAATGCACCTCCCCGCAGCATCCCCGCTCCGGCGGCGCGGACCTGCCGGGCGGTCTCCCACAGCATCTCGCGCCCCTCGACCGAGCAGGGGCCGGCGATCACCGCCAGCTCGCGGCCGCCCACCGCCGTTCCCGCGCCGTCCCCGACCCGGATGACGCTCGGGTCGGCGACGAACTCCCGAGCCACCAGCTTGTACGGCTTGAGTACCGGGGTGACGGATTCAACGCCGGGGAGGCTCAGCAGCGCCACCTCCTGCAGCAGGCTCTCGTCGCCGATGCAGCCGACGATGGTGCGCTGCTCCCCGCGCGAGATGTGGGTGCGCATCCCCAGCATCTCGATGCGCTCGCGGATGTGATCCAGCTCCGCGTCGCTGATTCCTGGACGGGTGACGATGATCATGTTTCCTCCTCGATTTCCGCCGGGCTCCGGCGCTTCAGCCGGGCCCGGCTCGTGGGGTGGGCAACAAAAAGCGGCCCGTGGATTTCACGGGCCGCTCGTGCTTGCCGGAGAAAGTGCGCGTCAGCCGCGCATGCGCCTCCGACCACGGCCCGTGTCGCGGGTCGCGTAGTAGTAGCGGTAGACGTAGTCGCGCTGCCGGTTCGTCATGGCCGAAGTGTAGCAGAAGCTCGATTGCGCGTCAAGAAAAGCGGCTGCGGAGCTACCGCTGCCCGAATGGCCTGGCTGGCAGGCTCTGCAGGTAGAGGTAGATGGCGCGGATCTCCTCATCGGTCATCTGCGAGAAGTTCTTCCAGGGCATGAACGGGTTGATCTCCGAGCCGTCCGGCCGCTTCCCCTCGCGTAGAGAGCGGAAGAATTCCTGCTCCGTCCAGCTGCCGATCCCCGTCTGGCGGTCGGGCGTGATGTTGGTCGGGATCGGGAACTCCGGCGGGGCGCCCGGGATCTTGCCTCCCGAGTAGCCGTCGCCATGGCAGCCGACGCAGCCGGTCGCCAGGTAGGCGCCGTACTCCACCGTCGCCCCGGCGACAGGCGCCGCCGGACGGGGCGCGGAGTGATCGATCAGCTCCGCCGGGAGCAGGTGCATCTGCCCCGCGAGGTAGAGCGCGCGACCCACCGGGCCGATGCGCGTCCTCCCGGGTCGGTTGTCCACCGGGGGCAGGCTCTTCAGGTAAGCGATGAGTGCGCTCGCGTCCTCATCGCTCAGCGGGTAGAACTCGTGCGAGGGCATGAAGAGGAGCGGCTTGCCGTCGGGACGCACGCCATGGCGGATCGCCCGCTCCCAGTCGGCGTCCTGGTAGCCCGCGGCGACGCCGCCCTCGCCGCGCGTCAGGTTGGTGGCGAAGAGACGCGCCACCGGCGGCGCGTCGATCACCGTTCCACCCGCGAGGTTCTCCCCGTGGCAGTCGTTGCAGCCGCGGGTGATGGCGATGTGGCGGCCGCGCGCGATGGTCTCCGAATCGCCGGGCACCACCAGCGCCATCGCTGCCACGTTGTAGGTCTTGCGCATGTGGAACTCGCTGACGCCATACACCACGGCGAGCGCCAGCACTGCCAGACCGACCAGACCACCGAGGACGAGACCGGCCCACTTGAGCAGCTTTTTCATGAGGACTCCTGCGGCTTGGGGGTGAGAATCAACGGGATGGTGCCCGGGGAGAGATCCGGATGGTTCGGGAAGTCGCCACTGACGCTAACCGGGGAGAGCCAGCCGGGTGAGCCTGCGGGTCGCGTGGAGCAACAAAGTAATGGCTCTTCGCCTTTCCACCAAGGGTGGCATCGTGTAGACGGTGGCTACCGCCCCAGCCGCATCACCGCCGCGTAGCTGCGGATGCCCCGGAAGAGGTTCTCCAGCCGCAGATTCTCGTTCTCCGCATGCTGGTTGTTGTCCGGGTTGACGATGGGGAGCAGGATCGCCTGCGTGCCGGTGACGATGGGGAACCAGACGGCGGGCACGCTCCCGCCCATCATCGGCATCAGGATGGGCGGCTCGGCCGAGCTGCGGCGCACCGCCTCCACCACCCGCCGAGCGACCGGGTGGTCGAAGGGGGTGCGGGCGCCGGGGTAGCCGCCCTCCCGGTAGGTGACCTTCGCGATGCGCGGGTGGGCGGCGCGGGTGGCGGCGTCGGGGTCCTCGGAGACCAGGTGGAAGCCCTGGCGGCGGACGTGCTCGATCAGCCGCTGGATCTGCCGCTCCGGCTCGACGGCGGGCACCAGCCGCAGGTCGAGCTCCGCGATGGCGTGATCGGGCACCAGGGTGCGTGCCTGCTCCCTCACCCAGCCGCTCTGCAACCCCCGCACGTTGAGCGAGGGGAGCGCGATACGCTCTAGGCGACGGGCGCCCGCGCCCCCCTCGGGCTCCGCGAAGCCGAACTCCGCCGGGCTCTCATCGGGGATGGCGGCGATCGCGGCGCGCTCCTCCGCCGAGAGCGCGGCCACGTCGTCGTACCACCCCTCGATCGTGACCTGGCCGACCTCGTCTCTCATCGAGGCGAGCAGCCGCGCCAGCAGCATCCCGGGGTTCGGCGCCCAGTTGCCGTAGTGGCCGCTGTGCAGCGGGCGGTCCGGCCCGTAGACGGTGATCTGCGCGGTGGTAATCCCCCGCGCGCCGAAGACCACGGTGGGACGGGCGGAGGGGTGCTCGGGGCCGTCCGCCATGATGACCAGGTCGCTGCGCAGCAGCTCGCGGTGCTCGCGGATGATCCGCTCCAGATGCGGCGAGCCGATCTCCTCGTCGCCCTCGAAGAGGAACTTGAGGTTGACGGTGGGCGGCTGCCCCGCGGCGCGTAGGGCGTCCAGCGCCGCCAGCAGCGCCACGATCGGCCCCTTGTCGTCCGAGGCAGAGCGGGCGTAGATCCGCCACTCGGCCTCGTACCGGCTGCCTTCCGGGAAGGGAATGATTCGCGGCGCCTCCTCGAGGCGTCCCTCGCGCAGCACCGGCTCGAAGGGCTGATGCCCCACCCACTGCTCCGGGTTCACCGGCTGCCCATCGTAGTGCGCGTAGAAGAGGAGCGTGGTGCGGGCCCCGCGGGCCGGCAGCTCCCCATAGACCAGCGGCGGTCCGCCGGTCTCCAGCAGCCGCGTGCGGATCCCCCGCCGCTCCATCATCTCCACCAGCACGCGGGCGTTGCGGCGGATGTTGACCGAATCCGTCGCCAGGTTGGGGATGCGGAGAAACTCCACCAGCTCGCCCACGATCTGACCCTGATTGGCGGCGACGTAAGCATCTACCCGCCCGGCGAGCGCGTCCTGCCCGCCGAGCGGGAGGGGGAGCAGCAGCAGACCCGCGGCGAGCTGAAGGGTGGTGCGGCGCATGAGCTCGGTCATCTCGATCATATCGAAGAGTGTGTGTACCACCATCCACATGGGGGAAGACAAGGTAGGTCGCGATGCCACGACCAGACAATGCACCGGCGCGGATCGGCTGCCGCCTCGCGGAATCGCCGCGGGCGGATTATTTTCTCGCTTTCACGATGGCTACCTTGGCTCGTAAGGAGGATCTCTATGTTCAAGGGTCTGCGGACGGTGATCTATCAGGTGGACGACCTCGGCCGCGCGAAGAGCTGGTACGCCACGGCGCTGGGGTTCGAGCCGTACTTCGACGAGCCCTTCTACGTCGGCTTCAACGTCGGCGGCTTCGAGCTGGGGCTGCTCCCCGCCGACTCCGGCGCCCACCGCGGCCAGGGCGGCGTCTTCGCCTACTGGGGGGTGGAGGACGCGGACGCGGCGCTGCGGCGCCTGCTCGAGCTCGGTGCCCTGGAGCATCAGGGAGTAGAGGAGGTGGGTGGGGGAATCCGGGTGGCGACGGTGCTGGATCCCTTCGGGAACATACTCGGCATCATCGAGAATCCCAACTTCCGGCCGGAGAGCGTCCAGTAGCATCCGGCGCTCCTCATCCTCCCGGGCGGCGTAGCTCTGGCCGCCGGGCGAGCAACCTGAGGTAGCAGAGATGGATCACCTTTCATTGCAGGCGGAGCCAGGCGGCGTCTCGATCGGAGATGAGCACTTCCGCCGCGTGCAGGAGAGCTCGCCCGACGGCTTCGTGATCTTCCGGAGCATTCGCGGCCCGAGCGGGAAGATCCAGGACTTCGAGTGCCTCTACGCCAACCCGGCCGCTGCCGCGACCGCCAGCCTTTCGGCCGCCTACGCGAAGGGCAAGCGCCTTTTCGCCTCGGCTACGAGCAGGCGCGCCCAGCGCATGTTCCACAGCTGCGTGGCGGTCGTCGAGACGGGGCAGCCGTGGAAGGGCGTCTTTCGCCACCCGCGGCTCGGGGCCGGCCACTGGTACCGCGCCACCATCGTCAGGCTCGAGGACGGCTTCGCCGCCACCTTCTCCGACGTCACCGTCGCGACCCGTGCCGAGAAGGAGCGCGCGCGCAAGATCGCGCTCCTCGAATCTACCGCCGAGGGGATCTTCGGACTGGACCTGAAGGGCTGCTGCACCTTCATCAACCGCGCAGCAGCGGAGATGCTCGGCTACACCCCGGCGGAGGTGCTCGGTAAGAAGATGCACCAGCTGGTGCACCACCACCGCGCGGACGGCTCCCTCTATCCACCCGAGGAGTGCCCCGTCTTCCAATCGCTGCGCAGTGGAGAGCGCCTGCGCCTGGACGACGAGCTGCTCTGGAGGAAGGAGGGCACCAGCTTCCCGGTCGAGTACTCCTCCTCGCCCATCATCTGGAAGGGGAAGACGCGTGGCGCGGTGGTGGCCTTTACCGACATCACCACCCTGAAGCAGGCGGAAGCGGCGCTGCGGCTGCGTGCGCGCCGACAGGCGGCGGTGGCGGAGATGGGGCAGGACGCTCTTTCCGGCGTCGATCTCCGGCGGCGGCTCGAGAACGCCGGCTACCTCGTTCGCGAGATGCTGGGCGTCGAGTACGTCGCAGTGCTCGAGTTCCTGCCGGAGGGTGGGGCGCTGCTGCGCGCAGGCGTGGGGTGGCCGAGTGGCCAGGTCGGCACCGCGCGGGTGCGGCTGGCAGAGGAGCGCCAGAAAGACGCTTGGTCCCTGGCGGAGGCGGCAGGCGGCGCCGAGGAGGGTGCGGAACCGCTGCTCGAGGAGTCCGAGCTGCTCCGGGAAGCCGGGATCGCCAGCGCCATGCGCGTGCCGATCTCCGGGGGCGAGCGGCCCTTCGGCATTCTCCTGGCCGCTACCACGCAGCCGCGTGACTTCGAGGACGACGACACCAGCTGCCTGCAGTCGATGGCGAATGTGATCGGCGCCGCCGTAGTGCGGCAGCAGTGCGAGCGTGAGCTGAAGCAGCTCGTCCGGCAGCAGACAGCGGTGGCGGAGTTCGGCTTTCGCGCCCTCGCCGGCTGGGACACCATGATGCTGATGCGCGGCGCCAGCACCCTGCTGCGCGAGACGCTGGGGGTGGACTACACCAGCTTCCTCGAGATCCTCCCGGGCGGCGAGGAGTTCGTGCTGCGGGCGGGAGCGGGGTGGGAGGAGGAGCCCGTCGACCAGGCCACGGTCCGCATCGATCCGGGCAACCATGCCGGCTACACCCTGCTCTCGGGGGAGCCGGTGATCGCGGACGACCTGCGCACCGAAACACGCTTCGATCCAACGCCCCTCCTCGGTGACGCGAACATCGTCAGCGGCGTCAGCGTGATCGTCTCCGGGCGCGACCGTCCGCTCGGTGTGCTCGCCGCCTACTGCACCGCCCAGCGCAGCTTCCGGCAGAACGACATCGACCTGCTGCAGTCGCTCGCCAACCTGCTCGCCCAGGCGATCGAGCGCCGGCAGACGGAGGAGGTGCTCCGCGAGAGCGAGCGGCAGTTCCGGCAGGCGCAGAAGATGGAGGCGGTCGGAAGGCTCGCCGGCGGCGTCGCGCACGACTTCAACAACCTGCTCACGGTGATCAAGGGAAACGCGGAGATGGGGATGATGGAGACCTCCCCCCTCGATCCGCTGCGCGACTCCCTCGACGAGATCATCAAGGCGGCGAACCGGGCGGCGGACCTCACCCGGCAGCTCCTCGCCTTCTCGCGCCGGCAGGTGTTGCGCCCGAAGGTGCTCGATCTGAACGCCACCGTCTCCTCGACCGAGCGGCTGCTGCGGCGGGTGATCGGCGAGAACGTCACGCTCCGGCTGCAGCTCGAACCCGACCTGGCTCCCATCGAGGCCGATCCTGGGCAGATCGAGCAGGTGCTGCTGAATCTGGTGGTCAACGCGCAGGATGCGATGCCGATGGGTGGTACCATCCTCCTCGAGACCCGGAACGTAGAGGTGACGCCGGACGGGGGAGCGGACTACCCCTACTACATCAAGCCGGGTGTGTACGTGCAGCTCGCGCTGCGCGACACCGGGGTGGGCATGGATGAGGCGACGCTCTCCCACCTCTTCGAGCCCTTCTTCAGCACCAAGGAGAAGAGGAAGGGCACCGGGCTGGGCCTCTCGACGGTGTACGGCATCATCAAGCAGAGCATGGGCTACGTGTGGGCGCACAGCCAGTCTGGAGTCGGCAGCACATTCTTCATCCTGCTGCCGTGCGCGACGCGCGGCACGGAGACCGACGACCCACGCTCGGGGGCGGTGACCCGGCCGCCACGACTCGAGACGGTGCTGCTGGTCGAGGATGAGAGCGCGGTGCGCAGCCTCACCCGCCGCATCCTCGAGCGGCGCGGCTACCTCGTGCTCGAGGCCTCTGACGTCGATGAGGCACTGGGCATCCGCGCCCGCTATCAGGGGCCCATCCATCTGGTCCTCACCGACGTCATACTGCCAGGTGAGAGCGGACGCGAGCTCGCCGAGCGGCTCTCCGTCCTCTCCCCGGAGAGCAAGGTCCTCTACATGTCGGGGTATACGGACGATGTGATCGCCCAGCATGGCGTGCTCGAGCCCGGTACGCACCTGCTCGAGAAGCCCTTCTCCCATGCGCTCTTGCTGCGCCGCGTGCGGGAGGTGCTGGACGAAGGAAAGCAGACCCCCGTGTGAACGCACGATCTCCCACAGCCTACACAGGCGGCTTCCCATGGATGAAGAATTCGTAAAGCGGAACGCAAAGATCCTGATGGTGGACGATGAAGAGGCCACGGTGCGCCTGCTCGAGCGGCTGCTGCTGCGCGAGGGGTATGCGAACCTCTACAGCACCGTGGATTCGCGGCGCGTGCCCGACCTCTACCGTGAGGTGGAGCCTGACCTGATCATCCTGGACCTGCACATGCCGGACTGGAACGGCTTCGTGCTGCTCGAGGAGCTCGGCGCCGCGCTGCACCAGGAGAAGTATCTGCCGATCCTGATGCTGACCGGTGACCTCAGCGAGGAGGCGAAGCACCAGGCGCTGGTGCTCGGCGTCAAGGAGTTCCTCACCAAGCCGCTCGATCTCTTCGAGGCGCGCTACCGCATCTGGAACCTCCTCCATACCCGCTTCCTCTACCTCGAGCTGGAGCGGAACGCGCGCGAGCAGCAGAGGCCGGAGCGGCGAACGGCTGCGGCTCCCGAGCGCAATCCCAGCGTCGGGGACGAAGCCCCGTCGTAGTTCTGCGCTTTCCCCGGGGGCGTGCTCGCCCGCACCTGCGGCGGTCGGGCAACAGGTGCACGCTCTCCCACCCGCCGGACGCCCCGGGCGTGCCGGATATGCCGGACAACAGAGGGCAGATTTTGGGGGGCGTTTCAACCGGGTGCGATCCTTGCATCGGCTGCTGCACCCGATATCGTTGCAGAGCACCCCATCGAGCCGCGCTTCCGCTCGTTCTCGGCAGCTCGGCAGCCAGCCGCACCACGATGCTCATCGTGTGCGCTTGACCCCTCCGGGAACCGACATCCATGCCACGCTCCGTACTGCTCATCGATGACGACACCGCGGTTCTCCAGCTTCTCACCCGATTCTTCACTCAAAAGCAGTGGGAGGTCGCCTCGGCGCTGACCGCCGAGGAGGGGGTGCGCCACTACGAGGTCGGCCGGCCCGATCTGGTGCTGCTGGATCTGAATCTGCCCGGCCTCTCGGGGATGCACGCGCTCGAGCTGCTGGTGGCGCACGGAGCCACCGTGGTCATGCTCACCGGGCACGGGGAGATCGACACCGCGGTCGAGGCAATGCAGCTCGGCGCGGAGAGCTTTCTGACCAAGCCGGTCAGCCTGACGCAGCTCGAGGCGACTGCGGAGCGGGCGGTCGAGAAGGTGGAGCTACGCCGCACCAACCGACTGCTCGCGCAGCGGCTGGCCGAGCGCAGCAGCGCCGAGAATCTGGGCGTCTCGCCGAAGATGCAGGAGCTGGCGCGGCAGGTCGAGCGGGTGGCGGCCTCGGGGCAGACGACGGTGCTGCTGCTGGGCGCGAGCGGCACCGGCAAGAGCATGATTGCCGAGATGGTGCACGCGCAGAGCCCGCGCGCCCGCCACCCCTTCGTCGAGATCAGCTGCGCCAGTCTTTCCGGTGCCTTTCTGGCGAGCGAGCTCTTCGGCCACGAGCGGGGTGCCTTCACCGACGCGCGCGAGATGAAGCGCGGACTCTTCGAGGTCGCCGACGGCGGCACGCTCTTCATGGACGAGATCGGGGATCTGGCCGCCGACCTGCAGCCCAAGCTGCTGAAGGTGCTCGAGAGCCGCAGCTTCCGGCGTCTGGGCGCCACGCGCGAGATCAAGGTGGACGTGCGGCTCGTCGCCGCCACCAACAAGGATCTCTTCGCCGAGGTGAAGGCGGGTCGCTTCCGGGAGGATCTGTACTACCGCCTCTCGACCTTTCCGCTCACCATACCGGCGGTGGGGGGGGGGGGGGGGGGGGGGGGGGGGGGGGGGGGGGGGGGGGGGGGGGGGGGGGGGGGGGTGGGGGGACAGTAGAAGGCGGAGAGGGGAGAGGAAAGGGA
>JBPCIT010000332.1:0-5509 GCA_051006015.1 Longimicrobiaceae bacterium | reverse complement strand
GTGATCTCCTGCCGGCCTGCGAAGCCTGCGTCCACCTCGTGCCAGGCTTCCACCCGCGATTCCCCGGAGCGCCAGCAGAGATAGACCCAGCGGCCCGCGAGGGTGGTGGGAAAGTCCAGCAGGCCGTGCTCGATCCCGCCCTGGGGGAAGCGGATCCCGCGCGCGAGGATCTCCTCCTCGACGATCCTGCCGATCTCGCGTGCGACCTCCTCGACCGCGTCCCGATGCGCGCGGAACTCCAGGTGGTCGGGGTTGCCCGGCTCGACGAGCTTCTCTCCCCAGAGGGCCTCGAGGAGCTGGAGCCTCTCGTAGTGCTCCCGAGCCTCCTCCTTGCGGCGCTCGATCTGCGCGAGGAGATCCTCTACCACCGGAATCATGGCGTTGGCTTCGGCAACGGTAAAGGCTCTGCGAGCCATGGGTGCGCTACCTCGTGTGCGTTGGGTGTCCTCGGGCGCTGCGGATTGGAACCCGCAACGGCACG
Source organism: Longimicrobiaceae bacterium (assembly GCA_051006015.1). Classification (GTDB taxonomy): domain Bacteria; phylum Gemmatimonadota; class Gemmatimonadetes; order Longimicrobiales; family Longimicrobiaceae; genus JBPCIT01. The sequence continues at coordinate 5,028 of JBPCIT010000332.1, read as the reverse complement.
CGCAACCCCGCCGAGCGTCCGCAGGGTCACGCGAAAAGTGGGGCATGGCGGGCGGGGAAGCAAACCCGAGCACGGATCACCCTTGCCTGGCGAGTCGTGCACTACCTGCTGTATCGTGCGCAGCTTTCGTGCATGTGCTGCCACTGGTACTCGGCACCTACTCGGAGATCGAGTCTCTCTTCCGTGCTCTGGGGGCGACAGTCAGCGAGCGCGCCGGCAGCCGGGTAGCGGTAGCGATCGAGTACGAAACCGCCGGTGGCGAGAAGGCGGTGGCGGTGCGCTATTTCATCGGCCGCACCCGTCGCCCGAGATGCGCCGGGCGACGGCGCAGGACGTTCGTGATTTTCTTACACAGGCGGGAGTCACACCATGATCATGCAGCACGGTCCCTACGTCGCCGCCGTCGAGTACGACGAGGAGGCACGCGCCTTCCACGGCCGCGTAGCGAATCTGGCAAGGGACGGGTTCGACTTCTGGGGCGCGACCGCGGAGGAGCTGCGGAGCGAGTTCGAGCGCTCCGCTTCCGAATACGAGGCGTTCTGCCGGGAGATCGGCCAGCAGCCGGAGAAACCCTACTCCGGGCAATTCCTCGTGCGCACCACGCCGGAGCTGCACCGGGCGGTGGCCCTGGAAGCGGCACGCGCCAACAAGAGCCTCAACGCCTGGGTAGCGGAGACGCTGGCGCGCACGGTGGGAGCGTAACGGGATGATCCGGGAGGAACGTGCTCCGGTGGCCTTCGACGGTCGTCGGACCGCGAGCCGTTGAGCTCCTATCCCGGCAGCGTCGGCTGCCGCCGGTGGAAGTCGGTCGCGCCCTGGTAAGCGTGGCCGAGCGGGGGGATCTGCGCCTCCCCGAAGTTATCCCTTCGGCCGCAGCAACTCGCGGAAGGCACGCTGGTCCCGCAAGGGATCCAGATCCACATCTGTGTGCAGCCGGAGCACGTACGGCTGCCCCTGGGCGAGTGCCTCACGGAGCAGGAGCAGCGCCTGCTCGGAATCCCCGAGCTGCGCCGCGATTCGCGCGCGCCAGAGGGTATGCGCACCGAGGAGGTACGGCTGCGTCGAGGAGGCGAGCATCGTGGAGATCCGCTCCGCCTCCGCCCGTTCTCCACGCCGTGCAGCGAGGGTACCGAGGTAGCCGAGGCGGTGGATGTTCTCCGGCTGCTCGGCGGCCAACTCCTCGAAAAGTGCGCGCGCCTCCTCCCAACGCTGTGCCGCATAGAGGGTCTGCGCGAGGGCCGCGCGGTGCTCCTGCCGTTCTGGGTCGGGACGAGTGCGGTACCAGGCAAGCGCCTTGTCCAGCGTTCGGGCGGCAGCATCTGCATGGCCGTGCGTGCGCAGCTCCGCCGCCGCATCGCGCATCACATCTGCCGGCTCCACGTACCCTGGTTGTGCGGGAAGCGAGAGGCTCTCCCTTAAGAGCCGCTCGACCTCCTTCACACGCCCCAGGGCTGCCAGCGCCCGCACTTCCGTGAAGAGCGTGCTGAGCATATCTGGGTGCCGTAAGCGTTCCTTCCGTGCCTCCTTCAGCTCCTGGCGATGTTCGCCCAGTATGTGCTGCGCGGTAGTGAGCCAATAGGACGAGTCCCAGTCTCTCAGGAAGCCCTGCTCGCGATCGAGTTGACGGAGCGCGTCCACGGCCTCGCGCGGGCGATTGGTCAATACCGCCAGAACAGATAGTCCACCCAGCCACGTACCTGGCGCCATCGCGGCCATTTGACGGATCGTGCGGAAAGCAGTTTCGTTGTCGCCGGCCAGCAAAGCCTGGAAATGCGCCAGCCAGATGCGTTCGAGCGGGGAAAGCCGGTCGCGGTAGAGTGCGATGCTGTGTAGAACCGAATCCATCTGCGGAGGGCTATTGAGGTTCCAGTACATCAAGGCGGTCCACAGGCGAGGGAGATAAAAGGTGGTGTCGATCGCCCAAGCTTGCTCGAAGGTGCCGATCGCCCGCACATAGTGGCCTCGGTGGAACAGCTCGACGCCCTCCAAATAGGCAGCGTACGCCGCGTAGGTGGGTGGCCGGGCGCGCACCGTGATCTCCCTCAGCTCGTGCGACCAGTCGAAGCGCGCCGCCATCACTGCGGCCACCCGCTGGCGCAGCAGCTCCGCTCCGGCAGTGGCGCTGTCCACCGGCACACTCACCGGCTCCAGGGTATGCAGCAGCCTGCCCCGCACCGCATCGGTGACCTGCGCATGGAAGTGCAGGACGCCGCCCTCCAGGTAGTAGACGCCCGCGACCACCGTCCCCGCGCCGGCCTGCCCGGCCATGGACCGAATGTCCCGCCCCTCACTCTCGTAGCCTGCGTAGAGAGCTGAGGTCGGCGAAACCACCTCGATGCTCCTGGTCTCCATCAACCCGCGGGCGATCCAGTCCGCCGCCATGCGACCCACCGGATCCAGTGCGGGATTGCCCGTCTGGTTCTCGAAAACGGTAACGAGGACGCGCTGGGGATGGAGTGAAGGTGGCCGGCGTAGCCAGGAAGCCGCGAGTAGGGCGACCAGTCCGACCAGCCCCACCACTCCACCCCACTGGAGCGCCAGTCGCAGGCCTCTCCGGCGCCGCTCGGAGGAACCGGCCACCTCAAGACCTGGCTCCATCGCCGGTGCTTGGCCGTTGGCAGAAGCTGCAGGCTGAGCAGCTATCGATGCCCCAGCAATCGTGTCCATACGTGATGGCGGAAGGGTAATGGAGGGTAGGCTAATCCCATCCCCCTTCTCGCTCCCACGCCGGAGGTCCGACGCGACCGGCACCGCTGGCTCCGCCCGCACGCGCTCGACCAGAGCGGTGACTGCCGGATCCGGCTGCAGCTCTAGCTCCTCCTGCAGCAACAGCGTGTGCATACGTGCTTGCTGGATTGCCCCGGCGCGGTCTCCAGCGGCCTCCAACACCTCCATGAGACGGAGCGTCACGCGGGAGCTGTAGGGGTCTGCGGCCGCGAGGCGCCGCCACCACCCGACGGCGTCCTCCAGGAGCCCGTGCGCCGTCGCCTCTGCCGCCACTGCCTCCAGCGCTTTGTGGTACGCACGGCGGAGGCGCTCCCGCTCCCCGTCTGTCCAGCGCTCGAACTCGGGCGCATCACTCAAGAAAAAGCCGTCGAGGAAGGGTCCGGAATAGAGGCTCACGGCCTCTTCGTGGTCGCCGCGTTTCAGCGCGCCTTCGAATTCTGCCACGTCCGCCCGAATCAGCGCTGGATTGAGCCGCAGCTCGTCGCCTGCAGCGAGGATCACCTCCTCCCCCACCGCCTTACGCAGCTCGTAGAGCGCTGAGGAGAGCTGATGACGCGCCCGCTCCATTTCGCTCTCCGGCCACAGGTAGGCAAGCAGCTTTTCCCGTGAGAGCCGCTGGGCAGGCGCAACCGCGAGCAGGGCCAACAAGGCGAGACGCTTCCGTTGGGTCGCCGGTCCGGTGAGCGTCCCCGCGGATCCTTCTAGCGACAGACCGCCGAGGAGCTGGAGAGTGACCATGGGCCTTGGTCTCACAGCCAGAGGACAAATAGAGGATAGGGCGAGGAGAACGCGCGGATGCCCTCCCGCCAAGATACCCGTGCGCAAGTGCCGGGGCAAGAAAGTCGTAATCCCGCCGAGGTCGGGCGGCGATCTCCCTGGCTCACCCTCTCTCCTAAGGCGGTCACCCATGCTGCGAATTCAGACACGTCACCGTTCCCGGGCCGTTCTCCTCTCGCTGCTGGTGCTGGCGACCGGATGTAGCACAGCGGCCGGAGTGCCGAGACACCCTGGTCCCGCTCTGGGGAAGATGATCACTGCCGGGGAGATCGAGCAGGGCGGCGCGCGCAACGCGTGGGAGGTACTGAGGCGGGCGAATGTGCACTTCGACCTCCAGGAGAGCCACAGCGGCGAACCCGTCTACCTCTCACGCCGGGGCACGCAGAGTCTGTCTTTCGGCAGCGAGCCGCTCGTGATCGTGAACGGCGCGCGGACGGTAGGATTGCGTTTGCTCCACGACATCCACGCTCACGACATCTCCAGCATCCGCGTAATCAGCGGCATCGACGCCGCGCATCACTTCGGCACGCGTGCGAGGGGCGGGGCGATTGTGATCGAGACCCGGCGGGGTCCGCACCGCTGATGTCACCGCGACACCTTCAGCAATTTCGCACGTTGTGTCGCCGTAACCACGCTTTTCACGCGCGGTGCTGCTCGTCGTTCACCCTGGCGCGTGCGCCACCGATGCACGATCAGCTCGTAGCTACCATCGCTTTCCGTCAGACCCTTAATACTTACTGGAGGAGAGACTCATGAGAACCAATAGCATGCTGCTGGCGAGCGTCGGGCTGCTCGCCGTGCTGGTTGCCGCCTGTACCGACGCACCCACCACGCTTCCGTCTGCTGACGCGGCCAACGTCTCCGAGGCGAGGATGGGAACCAACCCGCCGGGGCAAGTGCGGCAGATCGAGAAGCTAGTGAGCGCGTGGAGCACCGCCTTTGCGGCGAACGATGCGTCGGCGCTTGCGGCCCTCTACACGGAGGATGCCGAGTTTCTGGATCCGTTCGGCACGCTCTTCTCGGGTCAGGCTGCGATCCGCGACTTTCATGCATTCCTCTTCAGCGGTCCCTTCGCGGGAAGCACGGCGAGCCTCGAGGTGCAGCGGGTGGTGTTCCTGACGGGCACGATAGCAATCGTCCGCCTGAACATAACCCTGAGCGGTCGCGCGGACCTACCAGGGCCCGTCAGCGCTCTGTGGGTGGTGGTCAAGCATCGGGGAGAATGGCAGATCCTGAGCCACCACATGACGTTCATCCAGCCGTAGAGCTGATTGCTGGACAGGATTTTTCCCGGTAGCCTGGGGTGGGTGCAGGGAACACCGTTCGGGTGCCTTGGAGGGTTTCCGGACCGCGAGCGGCTGCGGCCGGAGACGGGGCCTCGCCCAGCCATCCCGTCCGCCATCTAGAGCAGCCAGGGAGCGTAGGCGTGGGGCGGCGGGCGCAGTCCACGCGGCGGGGCAGGGGGACGGGAGCCGGGACACTGCGCCCACACCCCGCCCCACCGCTCCCCTTGCAAGCTCGGCT
>JBPCIT010000331.1:0-12056 GCA_051006015.1 Longimicrobiaceae bacterium | reverse complement strand
GCGCCACGCTCGAGAACCAGCGCCTGACGCAGGAGGCTGCCGTCGCCACCGTACGGTCGCAGCACAATGAAGCGCAGCGCCAGATCAAGGTGAACGAGGAGCTGGCGGAGCGGGGGCTCCTCTCGGGAATGGAGCTGAGCCGCGCACGCGATCAGGCAGAGGAGCTGGCGACGCGGCTGAACATCGAGCAACAGCGGCTGCGCTTCCTCTCCGAGTCGATGAAGGCGCAGATCTCCGCCCAGCAGTCACAGGTGGATCGCCTGCGCGGCCTGACCGCCTTTCAGCACCAGTACGTCGAATCGATGCGCGTCACTGCCGGCACCGAGGGCGTGCTCCGCGAGCTGCCGCTGCAGGAGGGTCAGTGGGTCAACCCCGGAGCGACGCTCGCGGTGGTGGTGCAGCCGGGGCGGCTGAAGGCGCAGCTCCGCGTACCGGAGACGCAGGCAAAGGATCTGGTGGTCGGGCAGGCCTCGGCGATCGATACGCGAAACGGGATCATCCCCGGCCGCGTAGTGCGTGTCGATCCCGCGGTGCAGGGCGGCACCGTCACCGTGGACGTCGCGCTCGAGGGGCCGCTCCCGCGCGGCGCGAGGCCGGACCTGAGCGTGGACGGCACCATCGAGATCGAGCGGCTGAGCGATGTGCTCTATGTCGGCCGTCCGGCATACGGCCAGGCAGAGAGCGTCGTCGGGCTCTTCAAGGTGGATGAGGGAGGACGGAGCGCCATCCGCACCAACGTGCGGCTGGGCCGCAGCTCGGTGAACACGATCGAGGTGGTGGATGGTCTGCGCGAGGGCGACGTGGTGATCCTCTCCGACATGTCGGCCTGGGACTCCGTGGACCGGGTCCGCCTGCAGTAGACGCTGATGCAGCGCCGCTCCCCGCCGGAGCGGCGCACCCCCTCCACCGGGCAACCGGCGGCAGCTTTCACGAGGAGTGGCGCTCCGATCCCGGCGCCGCTGGACCCCAGCTTCCCCAAGGAACAGACCATGGACAACGGCAAGAATCCCCTGATCCACCTCCAGGACGTGAGCAAGGTATTCTACACGGAGGAGGTGGAGACGCACGCGCTCAACAACGTGCACCTGCAGCTGCAGCCAGGCGAGTATCTGGCGATCGCGGGCCCCTCGGGGTGCGGCAAGACGACGCTGCTCTCGATCCTGGGTCTGCTCGACTCGCCGACCGCCGGCAGCTACGTGCTCAGCGGCCACCCGGTGGCGAATCTCAGCGCCTCCGAGCGCGCGCACATCCGCAACCGCGAGATCGGCTTCATCTTCCAGGCCTTCAACCTGATCGGCGACCTGACCGTCTACGAGAACGTCGAGCTGCCGCTCACCTACCGCGACGGCATGCCCTCGGCGGAGCGGAGAAAGCGCGTGCAGGAAGCCCTCGAGCGGGTCGGGATGTCGCACCGGATGAAGCACTACCCGGCGCAGCTCTCCGGCGGCCAGCAGCAGCGCGTGGCGGTGGCGCGCGCGATCGCGGGCACCCCCTCGGTGCTGCTGGCGGACGAGCCGACAGGGAACCTCGACTCGGTGAATGGCGAGGCGGTGATGCAGCTTCTCCAGGAGCTGCACCGTGACGGGGCGACGATCATCATGGTCACCCACGACCCCCGTTACGCCGAGCACGCGCAGCGTTCGGTCCACCTCTTCGACGGCCAGATCGTGCGCGACGAGCGCACGCAGGCAGCCGCGGAACTCGAGCGCCACGGGTTCGAGGTCGCGTAAATGGAGGGGTTGCGGCAGGATCTACGCTACGCGCTGCGGACGCTGCGGCGGAGCCCCGGCTTCGCCGCGATCGCGGTGCTCACGCTCGGGCTCGGCATCGGCGCGACGGTGGCCATCTTCAGCGTCGTGCACGGCGTGCTGCTGCGTCCCCTGCCCTTCCCCGAGTCGGACCGGCTGGTGAGGATCTGGCAGGCGAATCCCGGGGAGAGCATCGAGCGCGGCGCGATCTCGCCGGTGGACTTCGAGGACTGGTACGAGTCCCGGCAGGCGTTCGCGGAGATGGGGGCCTTTCTCTTCGACCGCGAGATGGGCGGCCTCGACCTGACGGGCGAGGGCGAGCCCGAGCGGCTCGCCGCCGCCTGGGTGACGCGCGGCTTCTTCCCCACCCTGCAGGTACAGCCGCAGCTCGGGAGGCTGCCGCGCCCGGAGGAGATGGAGCGCGGCAACGACCGTTTCGTGATGCTCAGCCACGGTCTCTGGCAGCGACGCTTCGGCGGCGACCCGGGCATCATCGGCCGCTCCGTCGTGCTGGACGGTGTGGGGCACGAGGTAATCGGCGTCATGCCTCGCACCTTCGACTATCCCTCGCCCGATGCCGACGTGTGGATGTCGCTCTCCGGGATACCCGACGACGCGATCCCGCGGCACCGGATGGTGCGCTTCCTCGCCGCGATCGGGCGGCTCCAGCCCGGCGCCACCGTCGAGCAGGCGCGGGCGGAGCTGGCAGTGATGAGCCAGCGGCTCGCCGAGGAGTATCCGGAGAGCAACCGGAACTGGAGCGCGGCGACGGTGCTCCCGCTGCGCGAGGCGATGGTCGGCGACGTTCGTCCGGCGCTGCTGGTGCTGCTGGGGGCCGTCGGCTTCGTGCTGCTGATCGTCTGCGCGAACCTGGCGAATCTGTTGCTATCCCGCGCAAGCGGCCGGGAGCGCGAGTTCGCGATCCGCGCCGCCCTGGGAGCGGGGCGCGGGCGGGTGGTGCGGCAGCTTCTCACGGAGAGCGTGGTGCTCTCGCTGATCGGCGGCGTCGTGGGCGTGCTCCTGGCGCTCTGGGGCGTGGCGGCGCTGCGCTCGCTCAGCGCGGTGCAGCTGCCTCGACTCGCGGATGTGCGGGTCGATCTGGCGGTGCTCGCCTTCACCTTCGGTGTGGCGGTAGTCACCGGCGTTCTCTTCGGGCTGGCCCCTGCGCTGAAGGCTGCCTCGCCGCGGCTGCAGGAGCGGCTGCGCTCGGGCGGGCACGGCACCGCGGGCGGCGGGCGGGGGCAGCGGCTGCGCAGCGGGCTGGTGGTGGCGGAGGTTGCGCTGGCGGTGGTGCTCATCGCCGGCGCCGGGCTGATGCTGCGCACCCTCGGCAATCTGGTGCGGGTCGATCCCGGCTTCAACCCGGAGAACGTGCTGGTGGTCAGCTTCACCATCCCACCCTCGGCGTACGAGGAGTTCCCGGAGATCGGCACCTACTACCAACAGGTGCTCGAGCAGGTGCGGGCGGTACCCGGCGTCGAGTCGGCGGGCGCGATCAAGACCCTCCCACTGCGGGGCACCGGAGAGAACGCTCGCTTCTTCCCCTCCGACCGGCGGCCTGCCCGCCCGGAGGATGCCCCGAGTGCGATGCTGCTGCACGTGAGCACCGACTACTTCCGCACACTGGGGATTCCGCTCCGGCGCGGGCGGGCGTTCACCGAGGCGGACCGCTTCGATGCCCCGCCGGTGGTGATGATCAACGAGGCGATGGCGCGGCGCTACTGGCCCGACCAGGATCCCACCCTCCACAGCATCGACATGGGCGGCGGACCCATGCAGATCGTCGGCGTCGTGGGCGACGTGCGACAGGGGAACATCGGCGAGCCGCCGGAGCCCGCCCTCTACCGTCACACCCTCCAGAACCCGCGCGTCGGTGTGAACCTCGTCGTTCGCACACGCGGCGAGCCGCTGAGGCTGACCGACGCCGTGCAGGACGCCATCCGCACAGTCAATCCGAACCAGACGATCACCGGCATCACCACGCTCGGGCAGGTGGTACGCGAGTCGGTCGCGCGGCCGCGGCTGCTCACCACCCTGCTCGGTTTCTTCGGCGGCTTTGGACTGGTGCTCGGCGCGCTCGGCATCTACGGGGTGCTGGCGTACGCGGTGAGCCAGCAGCGCAAGGAGATCGGGGTGCGGATGGCGCTCGGAGCCAGCCCCCGCCGCGTGCTGCGGATGGTGGTGGGGCGTGGCATGACGCTCACGCTGATCGGAATCGTCCTGGGAGTGGCGGGAGCGCTGCTCCTCACCCGCTACATGTCGAGCGTACTCTACGGCGTCAGCCCCGGTGATCCGCTAGCGCTGGCCGGCGGAGCGCTGCTGCTCGCCGCGGTGGCGCTGCTGGCCGCTTATTTCCCCGCCCGCCGCGCAACACGGGTGGATCCGATGGTGGCGCTACGCGCGGAATAGACGAGAGACCACATGGACACACTGCTGCAGGACATTCGCTACGCCGCGCGGCGGCTGTTGAAGAGCCCTGGCTTCACGCTCGTCGCCGTGCTCACGCTGGCGCTCGGCATCGGCGCGAACAGCGCCATCTTCAGTGTGGTCAACGCGGTGTTGCTGCGCTCGCTGCCCTTCGCGGAGCCGGAGCAGCTGGTGGTCTTCGGCACCACGAAGCGGGGCGAGGAGCCGCGCGCCGGCTCGATGTCGCCTCCCGATTACATGAGCCTGCACGAGCACAATCGCTCCTTCAGCGATGTCTCCGCCTTCAGCTACGGCGGCGCGACGATGACGGGGGGGGACGAGCCAGAGCGGGTCGAAGCCGCCTGGGTCAGCGCCGGTTTCTTCGAGCTCTTCGGCGCCGCGCCGGTGCTGGGCCGCACGATCGCGCCGGAGGAGGTGCAGCCGGGGAACACCACCGTCGCGGTGCTCAGCTACGCGATGTGGCAGCAGCGGTTCGGCGGGGATCCCGACGTGATTGGCCGGACGATCACCCTGAACGGCGTCACCCGCACCATCATCGGCGTGGCGCCCCGTGGCTTCGACTTTCCGCAGAAGCGCGCGCTCTGGGTGCCGCTCACGCACAACGAGTTCTTCAGCAGCGAGACCGCCGTCAACCGCCGGGCGCAGTATCTCAACGTGGCCGGCCGCCTTCAGCCGGGCGTCTCCGTCGAGCAGGCGGCGGCGGAGGTCAGGACGCTCGCGGCGCAGCTCGAGCAGCAATTCCCCGAGACCAACACCAACGTGACGCTGGCCACGCTCCCGCTGCACGAGGTGATGGTCGGCGAGCTGCGCACGCCGCTGCTGGTGCTGCTCGGCGCTGTCGGCCTGGTGCTGCTGATCGCCTGCGCGAACGTTGCCAACCTGCTGCTGGCGCGCGCCGCGGCGAGGGAGGGCGAGATCGCGGTGCGCGCTGCGCTCGGCGCCGGAAGGGGCCGGCTGGTGCGGCAGCTCCTCACGGAGAGCGCGCTGCTGGGGCTGATCGGCGGGGCGCTCGGGCTGCTGCTGGCGTACTGGGGCACCACCCTGCTCAGCGCGCTGCGGCTCGAGGGGATACCGCGCCTCGACGAGATCGGGCTCGATGGGGCGGTCGTCGGCTTCACGCTGGTAGTGGCACTGCTCACCGGCGCCATCTTCGGCCTCATCCCCGCTCTGCAGGCCACGCGCACCGACCTGACGAGCACCCTGCGCGAGGGAGGACGCGGCGCGCTGGGCGGGCTGCGCGGGAGCCATGCCCGCAGCATGCTGGTGGTGAGCGAGATGGCGCTGGCGGTGATGCTGCTCATCGGCGCCGGCCTGTTGATCCGCAGCTTTCTGCAGCTTCAGCAGGTGGACCCCGGCTTCCGCACTGAGCAGGCGTTGGCGTTCGACCTCGAGCTTCCCTCGCAGAGCTATTCCGAGGGACCGCAGCAGGCGGAGTTCTTCCGCGCTCTCATCGAGCGGCTGCGGCCGCTGCCGGGAATGCAGGCGGTGAGCGCCGTCAACATCCTGCCGATGGCCGACGACCGCTTCGTTATCAGCTTCGCCGTCGAGGGGCGCGAGGTGGCTCCCCCCGGCGAGCAGCCGGTGCTCGAAGTGCGGGTGGCGACGCCGGATTACTTCCGCACGATGGGCATCCCGCTGCGCCGCGGCCGCGCTCTCAGCGAAGCCGATCGCGCCGACTCGCCGCCGGTGGTGCTGATCAATGAGACGGCGGCGCAGCGCTACTTCCCGGACGAGGATCCGATCGGCAAGCGGATCCGCCTCGGCTGGGGGCTGGGCGACGATCGCTTCGCGGGCGGTGAGGTGGTCGGCATCGTGGGCGACGTGCGGCAGGTCGGTCCCAGCGAGGATTTCCTGCCGGAGATCTACCTTCCCCACGCGCAGGTTCCGGTGGGCGAGATGAGTGTGATCGTGCGCACCGCGGGCGATCCGCTGGCGCTCGCTGGCGTGCTGCGTAGCCAGGTGCGCGAGCTCGATCCCAACCTCCCGCTCAGCAATCTGCGCACGCTCGACCAGCTGGTGGCGCAGTCGGTGGCGCAGCCGCGCTTCTACATGCTACTGCTCACCGTCTTCGCGGCGGTGGCGCTGGCGCTGGCGGCGATCGGCATCTTCGGTGTGATGTCCTACTCGGTGGCGCAGCGCACCCGTGAGATCGGGATCCGGGTGGCGCTCGGGGCTGAGCCGCAGCGCGTGCTGCAGCTGGTGGTCGGGCGCGCGCTGCGTCTGGCGCTGCTGGGCGTCGCCGTCGGGCTGCTGGGGGCACTGGCGCTCACCCGGCTGCTGGAGAGCCTCCTCTTCGGGGTGAGCACCACCGACCCGCTCACCTTTGTTGCCGTCGCCGTGCTGCTGGCGGCGGTGGCGCTGCTGGCCAGCTATCTCCCCGCACGCCGCGCGTCGGGCGTGGACCCGATCGTGGCGCTGCGCGCGGAGTAGGAGGCCCTCACCCCCCGGCCCCCTCTCCCAAGGAGGGAGGGGGGGAGCACGGCAGATCCTGCTGCAGCACCGGAGCCGAGGTTTGGCAGGATGGAGTTCCCCCTCTCACCTTGTGGGAGGGAGGGTTAGGGGGTGAGGGCCATTCACTCGGCGCTGGTATTACCTCATGGAACAACTGCTACAGGACGTTCGCTACGCCGCGCGCCGGCTGCTGCGCAGCCCCGGCTTCACCGTGGTCGCCGTGCTCACGCTGGCGCTCGGCATCGGCGCGAACAGCGCGATCTTCAGCGTGGTGAATGCCGTGCTGCTGCGGCCGGCTCCCTTCGCGGAGTTCGACCGGATCGTCGCGGTGTGGGAGACGGACCGCAACAGCGGCACCCTCCAGGAGCCCGCGTCAGTGCCGGACTTCATCGACTTCCGCGAGCAGAGCACCAGCTTTGCCGAGCTGGGCGCCCTCATCCCGCTGGAGATGAACTTCGCTCCCGCGGGCGAGGACCCTTCCCGGCTCGCCGCTCTTGCCGTGAGTCACCGATTCCTCGCGGTGCTGGGAGTGCAGCCGCTGCTGGGCCGCGCCTTCGTCGCCGCCGAGGATGAGCCGGGCGGACCGAAGCTGGTGCTCATTGGTGAGGAGCTCTGGGAGCGGCGCTTCGGGCGTGACCCCAGCGTCCTCGGGCGCACGCTGCGTCTGAACGAGGAGGAGCACACCATCGTCGGCGTGCTGCCGGACGGAGCCGATTTCGGCGTCCAGCAGCTGCTCTCCGCCGCGGACTATGGGGGAGGCGCCTTCGCGGACCGCGGCAGTCGCACCGAAGCGCAGCTGTGGATTCCGCTGCAGCCCGAGTCGACCGCTGAATCGCGGGCCAACCACCCCGCCTTCCTGCTGGGGCGGCTACGACCGGAGACCAGCCTCGCCACGGCGGCGCAGGAGCTGAGCGCCATCGCCGCACAGCTCGAGGCCACCTACCCGGTGAACAGGGGACGGGGCGTCCACCTCCAGCCGCTGAGGGAGGTCGTGTTCGGGCCTGTGCGCCCGGCGCTGCTGGTTCTCCTCGGCGCGGTGGGGCTGGTGCTGCTGATCGCCTGCGCCAACGTGGCGAATCTGCTGCTGGCTCGCGGTACGGCGCGGCTGCACGAGGTGGCGGTGCGTGGGGCGCTCGGCGCCGGCACGCGGCGGCTCGCCCGTCTCTTCCTGACGGAGAGCCTGCTGCTCGCCCTGGCGGGGGCGGCGATCGGGCTCCTGCTCGCCTACGCCGGCCTGAACCTGCTGGTGCGGCTGGCGCCTGCGGACATCGCTCGCCTGGACGAGGTGGGGCTCGACGTGCGGGTGCTCGGCGTGACGTTGCTGCTCTCCCTGCTGGTCGGCACCCTCTTCGGCCTGCTTCCCATGCTGCAGGCGCGACGGGTGGATCTGGAGGCCTCGCTCCGCGGCATGGGAGGACGGGGCGCGACGGCCGGCCGGGAGCCGGGGCGGGCACGGGCGGCGCTGGTGGTGATCGAGATGGCGCTCACCGTGATGCTGCTCGTCGGAGCCGGGCTCCTCCTCAAGAGCTTCTGGACGCTGCTGCGGGAGGACCCGGGCTTTCGCACGGAGCAGGTGCTGAAGGCGGAGTACCAGCTTCCCGACACCCGCTATCCGCGCGACTTCAGCGTATGGCCGAACTGGCGGGAGATCCATCGCTTCAATGAGGGCCTGCTCGAGCGCGTCGGCGCGCTGCCCGGCGTGCAGGCGGCGGCGATCGCGGGGGCGCATCCTCTGAACGCCGGCTTCACCAACTCCTTCACCGTGGTGGGGCGCGAGGTGGAGGCAGAGGAGTGGCCGGAGATCTCCGTCCGCCAGGTCACGCCCGGCTACTTCCGCACGCTCGGCGTCTCGCTGCTGCGCGGCCGCCCCCTCGGCACCGAGGACGGCGCCGAGTCGCCGCCCGTGCTGCTGATCAACCAGGCAGCAGCCGAGCGCTTCTTCGCGGATCAGGAGCCGCTCGGGCAGCAGGTCGCCTTCTGGGGCACGGCCCGCACGATCGTGGGGGTGGTGGCGAACGAGCGCTTCCAGGGCCTCGCGAACGCGGCCCCGCCCGCCGTTTACGTCCCGCTGGCCCAGGCCCCGTCGGCCACTGGCAACGTGCTCCTGCGCACGGACGGAGACCCGCGGGCGCTGGCGCCGGCCCTCCGCGCGGCGGTTCACGAGCTCGATCCCTCGCTTGCGGTCTTCGGCGTCGAGCCGCTGGCGGAGACCCTCTCCCGCTCGGTTAGCCAGCGGCGCTTCCTGCTCGTCCTGCTCGGTAGCTTCGCGGCGCTGGCGCTGCTGCTCGCGGTCGTGGGGGTGTACGGGGTGCTCACCTACTCGGTCGCGCAGCGGACGCGGGAGATCGGTATCCGCGTCGCGCTGGGGGCCTCCGACCGCCGCGTGATGGCCGCCGTGCTGGGTCCGGAGCTGCTCGCGGCGCTGGTCGGCGTGGGGCTCGGCCTGCTGGGGGCGCTCGGCCTGTCGCGCGTGCTCGGCAGCCTTCTCTACGGCATCAGCACCACGGACCCCTCGGTCTTTCTCGCCGTGGCGCTGCTGCTCGGCGCAGTGTCCCTTCTCGCCAGCTACCTGCCCGCCCGCCGCGCCACGCGCGTGGACCCGATGATCGCCCTCAGAGCGGAGTAGGAGGCCCTCACCCCCACGGCGCCCTCACCCCCTAGCCCCCTCTCCCGATGTTGGGAGAGGGGGGACTCGATCCTGCCAAGCCTCGGCCTTTCAGCAACGGCACGATCTGCAGTTCTCCCTTTCCCCCTGGCGCTGCTTCGCACCGGACTACTGTGGGGGAGGGGCCGGGGGAGGCGAGTTGCGGCGGCGGGAGCGGTGACGGTTCTGGCGGATTCGGTATGACTCCGCCGTTGCGCAGCAGTACCGGCGGGGAGCGTGTCACACCGTTACACACGTCGGTCGGAGCGATACTGCGGCCGATCCGGAGGGGATTGATCTCCCGCAAACGGACAGGTAGCTTGCGGCTGCCGGAAATTCAGGCATTCGGGCGATCTGCGAGGTGAGCTATGGCCGAGACGAGCCGGGTGGGGAAGCGCGGAACGGTCGTGATCCCGGCTCCGCTGCGGCGGCGGTTCGGGATCGAGGAGGGATCGCTGGTGATTGCGGAAGAGCGGCCGGAGGGCATTTTGATTCGCCCCGCCGTAGCCCTACCGCTGGAGACCTACACGCCGGAGCGCCGGGCGGAGTTCCTGCTCTCCAACGCGGTGGATGCGGAAGACTACGCGTCCGCCGTCCGCGAAGTCCGAGCAATGGGTCTCGACCCGGATCGCATCGTGCACCGCAGGCCGGACGAGTAGCATTTGGATCGGGTGTTCCTCGATGCCAACGTCCTCTTCTCGGCAGCGTATCGTGAGCATTCCGGACTGCGGCGGCTCTGGGAGATGGAGCAAGTGCAGCTCGTGACCTCCGGGTACGCGGCAGCGGAAGCGCACCGGAACCTGCCCGAGGGAGAGCCCCGGATGCGGCTCGAATCCCTGCTTGCCGTTACGGAGGTGAGCGGTGAGGTGATGGAGCTTCCGCTGCCGACGGGTGTGGATCTGCCGGCCAAGGATCGCCCGATCCTGCTGGCTGCACTGCATGCGCGGGCGACGCACCTGCTGACGGGCGATGTGGCGCACTTCGGTCCCTACTTCGGCAAGAGCATCGAGGGTGTGCAGATCGTTCGGCCCGCCGAGTACCTTCGCAGCCGCCCGCGATAACACCGCCTCCCCGTCATCGCTTGCTCTTCTGGATCGGCAGGCCCTTTGCACCCTCACGGGCACGTCCGGCCCCGGCACCATGCGCCTGGCAACCGGACGTGCCACTTGCCCGGGTCGTGGGAAATCGCCCTCGGCTCCACCAACCGAGCGTGAGCCATCACCCAGCTTGCGCTGGGCCATCGCTCTTGCTGGCTCGGGCAAACGCGTGTATACTGCCGCTGCACCTCACACGCGACCTTCTCGGGCGCCGCGCCGGATAATCTCGGAATCGGCACGTTGTCCGGCACCCGCGGGAACCCGAATCACCGCAAGTCGTGATGCGCCAGGAAATCGCGAAGCTGCGATAGGAGCGAACGTGGCCAAGCTGGCTCGTTACAGGTACTTTTGGAGAAGCTCTGCTCCTCGAATGTGCGATCGCCAGCGCCCGGTGCTCGGTGACCACGGCCCGCACCGGGGGCAGTTCGATGACTTGGTGCACCTCCGGCCCGCCGACCGGCCGGCCCGCCGCCAGCGAGCCTCCACAGCGGCGGCAGACCGCGGGACGGTGCTCGATGAGGTGATCGACGCGCGAGGGCGGCAGCAAGGAGCGATGGTGCCCCGGGTGTCCCTGCTGGCCGCCGCGCCGCCGGCCGCTCCGTGGCTTCGCTGGGCGAGCCGTGCCGGGGGGATCCAAGGAGGGAGGCCGCGGGGAGTTGGTGGAGTTCATTCCCAGACGCGCCTCCAACTCCGCCACGCGGGCTCGTAACGCCGTGATCTCGGCCTCTTGCGCGAGGATCACCGCCCGCACCGCAGGCGAGAGGACCTCGCCCATCGCCTCCAGCCGCTCAAGGGCGCTCATGCCCCCTGCATCGCTGCATCTCTCACGCCATCCCCATGCGGGACTGAACGGTTACATCCAAACATATGGAGCCTCTGCCAGCGGATTGAACATGCCAAACCAGCAGTACTCCCTATCAACCCACACCTTTGGTGCGACATGAGATCTTTCCTCGCTGCCACGGCGGCACTCATCCTGATCACCCTGCCGGCACGAGCCCAAACGCCCTACAACGATTTCTCCGGATCTCAACCTCCCACTTCATGGTGGAGTCCGGCTGACCTTCGGATCACCGACCTTCCGACTGGCAGCGGCCGTGGTATCGCTCTAGGCGGTGCAACATCAACGGCCGTCCTCCTCAATCAGAGCAACCCTGGCGAACTACGGTTTGTCGCATCCACCGCCGCCGGGGCGTCACTGCGACTTGAGGTTTTGCGCAGTTGTGACGAAGGTGAAACGTGGGCAGCGATGCTCGATACCACGATCATAGCAACAAGCACGGCGGCCGACTACCCGATACGCGTGCTCGCGCAGGACCTCGGCACATGTTGGTTTCGCTGGCGGCTTCCGTCCGGAGGAAGCGCTATTTACCTTTCTGCACCGCAGATCATTCCACTAGATGATGAACAGGTTTCAAGCCTGAGGTATGCCCGTGAGGCAGAGCGAATCGCGCGCGCGATACAGGCGGAAGCCCCAGTCGCCCAAGCTCGCAGTGAACTGCGTGAAGCCGAGGCTGTGGCGTATGATGTTGCACTATCCCTTGCTCGTATAGCCACCGACGCGAGAACGATAGCGGCACTGGATCAATTCACTGCCGCTGTGAAAAGTCGAGGAGATCTTGCCAATCCGCTAAGAAGCTGTCGAGAAACCTAGGCAGCCCGCTCCAGACGACACAGCATCAGGCGGAT
>JBPCIT010000330.1:0-14511 GCA_051006015.1 Longimicrobiaceae bacterium | reverse complement strand
TACCAGGTACCCTGGGGGCAGATCCTGGCCGCGGCGGTGATTGCGACCCTGCCCGTCGCGGCGCTGGTGCTCGCCTTCCAGCGCCGCATCGTACAGGGACTGACGGCGGGAGCGGTCAAGGGCTGAGCGAGAGAGCCCTCACCCCCTAGTGCAGGATCAATCGGCTTTTTCGGTGCGCACCGGCAGAGCGGCGTAGCCGCTCATGGCAGAAGCGCAGCGGGTGCGTGCCATCAGCCGAGCAATCACGTGCCGAAGCCCTCTGTTGAACCTGCACTAGCCCCCTCTCCCGACTCGACCCGGACGGTACCGCGCTCGAGAAGCTCAATGCGCGCGAGTAAGCCGTGGTGTGGCCGCCGGAAAGGTTGGCTCCAGCGGCGGTCCGGAAACGAAAGCGCCCCCGCATCGGCGGGGGCGCTCCTCGTTGCATGGCAACCGGCCCGGTGTTGAGCTACCGCGGCGGGTTGTTCTGCAGGTTGGGATTCGAGAAGATCTCGTTCGTGCTCACCCGCAGGCAGAGCGGCGTCGCCTCGACGACGTTGCGCCGCGGGTCCGCCGCGGCAGTCTGACCCGTGGCGACGCCGCGGACCACCTGGAAGGGTACGCGGGCGGCGATGGCGGGCTCGGCGGCCCAGCGGCGCAGGTCCGGAAGACGCCGCCCCTCGAGCCAGAGCTCGATGCCGCGCTCCTTCATCAGGAGCACCCAGGCCTCATCCACGGTGCCTGCGGAAACCGACGGCAGGCTGTGAAAGGCGCGCACCTCGTTGATCCTGCCCACCGCTCCCGAGATGTCATTGTTGCGAAGCGCCGCCTCCGCCTCGATGAGGCGCATCTCGGTGCCCTTGGCCAGCGGGATGCCGGCCGAGCGATCGGCGTACTTGCGGGTGAACCAGAGCGGGCGCCGGTTGTCGCCCCCTGCCGGATCGCACCGGTAGCGGTCACCGCCACCTGGTAGCGGACCCGCGGGTCTCCCTCCGAGGTGACCCGGCCCGTCACCTCCGTCCCCCACTCGGCGAACGGGGTACCCCACACCGTCGTCTGGTTGCCCTCGAAACCCTCACCCGACCAGCGGAAGAGCCCATTCATCTCGTTGGGCGAGTTCTCCGAGTGGATGTGCTCGTAGCGGAAGCTGGTCGGCACCTGCTGCGCATCGGCGACCGCCTCCATCCACTGCCCCAGCATCATGCGAGCCTGCGCACGCCCGGCGAGCGAGGCCGTCTGCAGCTCCGCGTGGTTACCCGCGGCCGCGATCGCAAGCGCGTCGGTGAAGTACTGCACCGAACGCTGGTGGAACGCCGTGTACGGCTGGAGCGGCCCGCCGTTGATCACCGCGTCGCAGAACATGTCGCCCATCAGCCGGTTCGAAAAGCCGGCGTATACCGCGGCCAGCGCTACCCACCGGTCCTGCGCGGGGTTCTGGACCAGCCGCTGCGCTTTGACGATCGCATCCTCGGCCTGCCAGCGCGCCTGCGACGAGTACCCCCAGTGCGACTGGTTTTCCGGCGACTCGTTGTTGGGCGCTCCGTCGCTGATCTCACGCAGCGGCTGCCAGGTGCCGGTGTGTACCAGCTCATCGGTCAGCAGCGCACTCGCGGTATAGACGCCGCCGCCACCGAAGATGGTGGTGGCCAGACCGAACGCACCTCGCGCGCCGTTGACGATCGCCGGCACGGCGCCGGAGATCTCGAGGTCGCCCTCGTCGATCATCGCCGGGTTGCGAACGCCCAGGTCGCACCCGGTGAGGAGCAGCAGCCCCGCGGCGGCCAGGCCGGTCAGCGCCTCCCGTCCAGAGGGGCGGCGCCCGGTTCCTGCCTCTTTATGGTTACGCATGGTGATAATCTCTCCTGAGGATGCCCGGGTTCAGAACTGCGCGCTCACGCCGAGAACGATTCGGCGCGGGATCGGCGTGTCGAAGAAGATCTGATTGCGGATCGCCGAATCCTCCAGGTCGTTGCGGTACATTGCCTCCGCCTCGAGCCCCGGGTACTTCTGGTGCCGCCAGAGATTGCGGCCGGCGAGCGACACCGACGCGGAGGACAGCCCGAAGCGCTGGGGGAACGCGTCCGGAAGGCGGTAGGCGAGGCTGACCTCGCGCAGCTTCCAGAAGTCGGCGGGATAGGCGAAGTCGCCCTGGGTCAGCGCGGAGTTGGTCCGGCACACTACCTGGGTGACGGCGTCCGGGTTGTTCCGGCAGCGGTTGGCGACCGGCCCCGGCGTGGCTGCACCCTGATGGACGGCGGGATCATCGAGGATGTCGCGCCGCGGATCCATCAGCCAGCGCATGGTGCTGCTCTGCAGATGGTGCCCGCCGCGGTGGTCCACCAGCACGTTCAGCGAGACGCGGGGTCCGAAAGTGAAGTTGCTTCCGAGCTGGATGGAGCGGGTCGGAAGCGGCTGGCCGAGGTAGTCCCACCCCTCGGGGAGGCTGCCGTCCGGCTGCCGCAGGAGCCGGCTGGCGAGATCGACCGAGTCACCGACCTGGATGACGCGGTCGCCGAAGAAGGAGCCCACGGGATACCCCTCGCGCATGAACTGCAGCCACTGCAGCTGGATGGGCGCTCCGCCGCCGAGGTTCACGATACGGTTGTTGTTGGTCGAGTAATTCGCCGTCGCCTCCCAGCGCAGGCGTGGCAGATCCAGTACCAGCCCGCGCAGCGACAGCTCCCACCCCTCGTTGTGGATCTCGCCGACGTTCTCGAGCTGAGGGGAGAGGAAGCCGAGCGAGGGGGGCTGGCGCACCCGGTAGGGCGCGTCCTCGGTGCGTTGTTCGTAGCGGGTGACCTCGACGTTCATGTGCTCGTTCAGCACTGCGGCGTCGAGCCCGAGCTCGAGTTCGTGGCTGACTTCCGGTTTGAGGTTCGGATTGCCGATGTTGTCCGGCATCACTGCTGGCTGCGCGCCTACCGCCGCCTCGGGCGACCAGGTGCGAACCGCCGAGAAAGCGGTTGGCTGCTGCCCCGCGGTGCCGTACGCCGCCCGTAGCCGCAGTGTGCCGAGCTGCCGCGGGAAGAAGGCGTGCTCCGAGATGACGTAGGAGACGTCGGCCTTCGGGTAGAGCTGGTAGTCGACGTCCTCACCGAAGGCGCTATGGGCGTCGGCGCGCGTGCCCAGCGTCAGAAAGAAGAGGTCCCAGAATCCGAACTGCTGCTCGACGAAGAAGCCTGCCGTCCTCTCCTGCAGCCGGCCCTCGGCGCCGGTGGTGGTGATCGCCGCGCTCACCGTCTCGAGGCCGAAGAAGGGGAAATCGCTGCCGATGGCAGAGCTCCATCCCTGGTCCCGGTCGAAGTACTGGAAGCCCGCCGAGGTGGTCGAGCGGAAGTTCCGCGTGAGCTGGAAGCGCGCCGTCGCACCGTAGTCGACGTTCAGGTTGAGGTTCTGACGCCGGTAGTTGCTCCGGAAGCCGCGCTCGATGTTCTGGATCGCGCCGAAGGGGAAGAGCTGGTACTCATCCGAGTTGAAGATGTCGGCACCGAGCACCATACGGTGCGAGAAGAAATCGAAGGGATTGTGCTCCGCGGTCACCCCGCCCGTGAAACGGTTCCCGTTCTGGAATGCCTCGATTCGGGTGTGCTCTAGCGTGGGTGTGCCGAACTGGCCGCGCGGACCGCCAACCAGGCCGTTGATGGTGTAGCCGCGCGTGTTGTTGGCGTCGGGTACGTGCTGCACCGAACGGCGGGAGAAGGCGCTGTTCAGCCGCAGCGTGAGGTTCTGGCGCGGGAGCAGGCTGAGGTTGAAGCGGGCGCTGGCGAAGTCCTCGCCGCTGTTCGGCAGGATCCCGTCCTCGGTGCGGTAGTTCACCCCCGCGTAGTAGCCGAAGTTCGCGGTGCCGCCGCTGACGGAGAGCTGGTGCCCCTGCTGGTGGCCGGTCTCGACCATGGCATCGTAGTACCAGTCGCTGTAGGCCGAGACGTCCCACCACTCCCGCGGAGTGCTCAGGAGGCTGTACTCCCCCTCGTATCTCCACGTCGGCGTCCCTTCGCGGCCGCGGCGGGTGAAGATCTGGATCACCCCGGCCGCCGCCTCGGTGCCGTAGAGGGTCGCCGCCGAGGCGCCCCGGATGATCTCGATGCGCTCGATGTCCGCGGGGTTGATGTCGTCCAGCCCGGACCAGGAGACGCCCGCGGTGGTCGTGCTGATCCCGCTGGCGCTCGAGTTGTCGATGCGCACGCCGTCGACGTAGATCAGCGGCTCGTTGCGCTGGGTGATGCTCGCCGCGCCGCGCATGACGATTCGTGTCCCCTGACCGGATTTCCCGCCGCCGGAGAGGACGTTCACCCCTGGGGCGCGCGCCTGCAGGAGCTGCGAGAAGTTGGCGACCGGCGCGTGATCGAGGTCGGCCACGTTGACCGAAGCGATCGAGGTGCCGATCTCGCGCCGGGCGGTGCCGGTCGCCTGACCGGTCACCACGATCTCATCGAGCGCCACAGCGGAGATCGCCAGCTGGAAGGTGACGTTCGCCGCCTCGCCGGCCGCCACCTGCACCGTCTGCGTCGCGGTGCGGTAACCCACCGAGCGCACCTGCACCTGGTGTGAGCCCGCCGCCACGTTGGTGATGATGAAGTTCCCGCGGTTGTCGGTGAGCGAGCCGCGGTTGGTGCCGACGACTACCACCTGCGCGCTCGCCACCGGCTCCCCGGTCTGGGCGGTGACTACCTGGCCGGTGATCCGGCCCGGCTGCTGCGCCAGCGCGGGGGCGGGCTGCAGCAGGAGTGCGCCAGCTACGAGCGCGGCCACCGCCGCCAGTGCTCTGGCTCGGCGAAAGCTGTTCGCGGACATGGAAGCTGCTTTCATGATTCGATTCTCTGATGTTCGGGAACGGGAGGAGGCGCAGTCGGAGGTGCATCGCGCCCCGGCTCACTGCGGGAGTTGGCGGCGGCTATCCCTCCTTTCTTTACGTGGAGAGCGGCCGGGCTGGAGGTAGTGAACGGCAGCGGGCGCACCCCAGGCCGGGTGATCGGGCTGATCGCCGCGGACAATTCGAAGAGTTAGGAGCATACTAGCCCGGTGGTCTGCGGTTGTCAATTCTGCGATCTTGCGTTCCCGCCGTACATCCAGTCACCGCCCACCTCTTGCCGCGGTGCGCGGCGCGAGGTGCCGCTCCAGGAAGCGGTCCGAGGCGCGGAACGCCTCCACCCAGTTGCGGTGCAGCAGGAAGCTGTGCACGTCGTCGGGGAAGACCAGCGTCTCGACCACCACATCCCCCTTCTCCCGCAGCAGCCTCGCCAGCTCCACGGTGTGCCAGAAGTCCACGTTGCGGTCGTCGTCGGCGTGGATCAGCAGCACCGGCGAGCGCCACCCCGCCAGGCTGACGAGCGGCGACGAAGCGTTGGCGAGCGCGTACAGCGAGTCCGCGCGTCCCGGGTGCTGCGCGTCGAAGTCGAAGAGGCGGCTGCCGAAGTACTGCAGCCCCTTCGCCCAGTCGTGCACGCCATGAATGTCCACCCCGGCGGCGAAGAGATCCGAGTCGCGCGCCAGCCCGAGCGCCGTGAGGTACCCGCCGTAGGAGCCGCCCCAGAGGCCGATCCGCGCCGGATCCACATCGGGCCGTGCGGCGAGGTAGCGCTGTGCCGCCAGGATGTCGCGGTACTCCGAGGCCCCCTGCCAGCCGTACTCGGCCGGCTGCCGAAACTCCGTGCCGTAGCCGATTCCGCTGCGGTAGTTGACCGAGAGCACCACGTACCCCTGGTTGGCGAGGTGCTGGTTGTAGGCGTAGCTGTTGTGATAGTAGCCCCCGTAGTTCCATCCGAGGAGCATCTGCCGGCGCGAGCCGCCGTGGATGAAGATCATCGCCGGGCGGCGCTCGCCCCGCCTCGCATTCGGCGGGAGGAAGAGCTGCGAGTGGATCCGCAGCCCGTCCTCCGCGGTGAAGATCACCTGCTCCGGCTCGACCATCGCGCGGGCGGGGAAGGAGGAGGTAGCGCTCTCGGAGACTGCCTCCGCCCTTCCGCCGCCCACCGGCATGCGGTGTACGGTGCCGGGAAGGCGCGCGTCGGCACGGATGAAGAGCAGGGTGCGCCCGTCCGCGGTGAGCACCGGATTCCAGTCGATCGACTGGCCGGTGGAGAGCTGCTCCGGCCGGCCGCCCGAGACACGCACCCGGGCCAGGTGCCGCCGGTCGAGATCGGTGCAGTTGTGATTGTAGACCAGCCACTCCCGGTCGGGAGAGAGATGACTGTCCTCGACGATGCACTCTCCCGGCGTGAGGTCCACCGGCGTCCCGCCGCCAACAGGGATGGCGTACATGTGCGTCCAGCCGCTCAGCTCGGCCGGGAAGAGCAGCCGATCCCCCGCCGCCCAGTGCAGCTCGCGCACGCCCGAGATGCTCGGGTATCCCTGCCGATCCTCTGCCGGCGAGCGCCACAGCTCTCGCGCCTGGCCGGTCGCCGCGTCCGCCACCATCAACGCGTAGGGTGCGCTGTAGCGGCCGAAGGAGATGTCCCCCACCTCCAGCGTCGAAGCGATGAAGCGGTAGAAGGCGAGCCGCCGCCCATCCGGCGACCAGCGCGGGTTGCGGTCCCGGTCCACCGAGGGGCTGATCCAGCGGATGCTGCGCCCCTCCAGGTCGTAGATGCCGATGAAGGTATGGTCCTTCCGCTCGCTCACCAGCGCGATCTGCCGTCCATCGGGCGACCACTGCAGCTCACCCACCCGCCCTCGAACCTGGAAGAGCTGCCGCGGCTCCTCTCCACCCGCGAGCGGGACGAGGTACGCTCTCCCTTCGCGCAGGAAGGCGACGCGTGCGCCATCGGGCGAGAAGGAGGGGCTCGATGCCTCCGCCACCCGCCGTGCCGCACCGCCAGCGGTGGGGATCGCCCAGACCTCCTGCCTCACTCCCTCCGGGTCGCTGGTGGGATTCGGGTGCTCGCCCGCACGGTTCCTTCCGCCTCCCCGCACATAGAGCAGCGTGGCGCCGTCGGGCGAGAAGACGAGGTCGGAGAGTGCCTGCCCGTCGTCCTCGGTGTAGGCGGTCAGCTGCCGCGGCCGGAAGTCGGCGCCCTCCGCGATCCAGAGGTTGCGCACCCCCTCCCGGTACTCGATCCACGCTGCGCGCGCACCGGCGGGTGCCACCGCGAGATCCGAGCGGAAGGGGGCGGAGAGGATCGCCTCCAGCGCCGGCGCCTGTGCGGCTCCGTCCGTGGCGGAGAGAGCGGCCAGCGTCGCGACGAGGAGCGGCAGCCAGAGCCGTGTGGCACGTCGAGCGCGAGTTCTGTGCATCGTTCGCGGTGGAAGAGGTCGAACTGTGGGGTGAGGGAGCGAAAGTGGGGCGGTGGCAGGGCGGCGTCAAGCCGGATTGGTGGCCGAGGCTCGCCCGCCCCGCAGGAACGTAACAGCAGACGAAGTGTATACCAACCACATCGCCCGGGACCAAAATGGGTCTTCGCTTGCGAGCCGCCCGCGGTGTGCGATCCGCTGACGCAAGTCGCGGGTTTTCTTTGTGTGCCGTCGCAACATCAGGCGGCAGAAAGCGATCAGGATGGCCAAGGAAGAGGGAATCGAAGTAGAGGGCCTCGTCACCGAGGTGCTTCCCGACCGCAAATTCCGTGTTCGGTTGGAGAATGGCCACATCGTCCTCGCCTACGGTGCCGGCAAGATGTCGAAGTTCAAGATCCGTGTTCTCGTTGGCGACCGCGTGACGCTCTCCCTCTCCCCGTACGACCTTTCCCGCGGCAGGATCACCTACCGCCACAAGTCCTGAGCGAGGTTCCGCTAATGGCTACCAGTAGACAGGCGACCGACCCGGCCGAGGGCTGGCTGGGAGAGCAGGACAAGGGATTCAACGGCGGCGACCTCTGGATCGGCCGGCATTCCGTGGATGGCGATGTCCTGGTGTTCGATCCCACGGAGACGGATCCAACCGCGAGCAACCTCTCCTTCTTCAGCCTCTCGCAGTTCCGCCGCAGGGCGTTTCCGCGCGGAGCCGTGGAGGAGAAGATCGCCGAGATCACCGACAAGCGCCAGCGCTCCGAGGCGAAGAAGCAGTACGAGAAATGGGCGTCACTCAAGGCTACCCACGAGGAGGAGCAGACCGCCGCACGCGCGACAGCCCGCACTCACCAGCGCGAGCGCATCCTGGAGCAGCACCAGCAGTTCCTGGAGGGGCGCAACCTCCCCTATGAGGGGGTACGTGATGCGCACACCGAGGGCAAGAAGCCCGCGGGGCTGAAACGGCGCCGCCGGACGAAGTGCCACAGCTGCGGCATCGCTCTGGATGACTTCGT
The DNA here is from genome assembly GCA_051006015.1 of Longimicrobiaceae bacterium. Taxonomy (GTDB): domain Bacteria; phylum Gemmatimonadota; class Gemmatimonadetes; order Longimicrobiales; family Longimicrobiaceae; genus JBPCIT01. The sequence goes on along the minus strand of JBPCIT010000330.1, from coordinate 6,295 downwards.
AGGTGCCGAATGTGTCGTCTGTAATGGTGTGCTCTGCTCCTGTGGCGCCTGCGGCTGCGGTCTCCCGGATTGAGCGCAGTAGGTCGGCTTTCTCTTGATCGGCCCATTTCGGAAACGAATTTCTGGAGAGGAGAGGATGGCGAAGAGCAACCAATCGAAGCGCATCCACAGCGCCGAGCTTTATGTGAACGCGGAGGATCGTCCCGGCTGGCTTACGGGTGAGGAGCGACTCCCGCACGTCGGAGAGCAGGTCTACTGCGCCGGGGGTGTCGGAGAGGTGGCGGCCGTACTCGGGAAGACCGGCGACGGCAGCCGTCTCCTGGAGATCCGCCTGTCGGACCACCCGAAGCCCCGGTCGTTCTTCGCGGCGGCGTCCAACGTGCTCGTCGCGCCCGCATGATGTAACGAGCAGACCGGAAGTGGACCAAAGATGAGGGGCTGTCCCGAAAGAATCGGGACAGCCCCTCGTCGATTGCTGGATCGCGGCGCGAGCCGCGCTCGATCAGCCGATGCGGACGACGTTCTCCGCGGCTGGACCCTTCTGGCCCTGAACAACGTCGAACTCGACCCGCTCACCCTCGGTAAGCGACTTGAAGCCGCTGCCCTGGATGGCGGAGTGGTGGACGAAGCAATCCTTCGCCCCGTCTTCGGGCGTGATGAAGCCGAAGCCCTTGCTGTCGTTGAACCACTTGACCGTTCCGGTGGTGCGCATACCTACTCCTTAACTCTGTGACTGACTCTGGAGGTGCGGTATCTCCGTTCCCTCCGAGCCGATGCTTTGCGGGTCGTATCGCCCCCCGCTACGGGCGTTGGAGAACAAGAAAAGAGGACCCGGACGAAAGTATCCAGGTCCTCTTCGCACTCTGGTCCCCGGTATTCTTCTCAACTCGCTCAGCAGACAACATAATCGTAGGTAAGGCGGATGTCAAGCGAGAGCTCTCTTCCGTGCGGTGGTGCTCCTCTTCCACGGGTTCTCCTGCCGGTAAGGTTGGGGGCGATGGTGTTCGGTTGGGGGAGCCAGCGGTGGAATTTCGCGCGTCAGCATTGCGCTCCCGCGTAAACTCCGTAATTTGCGGCACGGCAGGATCGTTTCACCTCGCGGCAGCCCCTCACACACCTTACGGGAGAGACCACCATGGCGACAGCGAAGAAGGGCGACCAGAAGCAGGCTGCGAAGTCCGGATCGAAGGGTGGGAGCAACGCCCGCGGCGGGCTCGCCAAGCCGGTGCGGCCAAGTGACGACCTCGCGAAGGTGGTGGGCAAAGGCGAGATGACGCGCGCCGAGGTGACCAAGAAGGTGTGGGATTACGTCAAGGGCAACAACCTGCAGGACGATCAGAACCGGCGCATGATCAACGCCGACGACAAGCTGCGTCCGGTCTTCGGTGGGAAGCAGCAGGTCTCGATGTTCGAGATGACCAAGCTCGTAAGCCAGCACCTGCAGCCGGCCTGATCCGCGGCAGGATCTCCTCACCGCGAGCGGTCGGCGCACATGCGCCGGCCGTTCTTCGTTCGCCGCGCCCGCCGACCACATCTGCCGGCATCCTCTTGCGGCAGAAGAAGCTGGCGTCAATATTGGCGGGTAGCCACCCTGGGCCAGGTATCCCAGGTATCGCCCGCACTCGCTCAGCCTGAACGAGACGTAGCCGGTTGCGGACGCCACCTCCGGCGTCGGCGCTCTACACTCCACCCTGCAACCGACAGGAGGCGCTGTGTACGACCCCTGGTGTGCATGCAAACCCCCCAACTCAGGAGGAACCGTGTTGAGGCACCTTGTATTGTTAGTCACCGTGCTGGCCGTTTTGGGCGGTGTCCAGACCGCCGAGGCGCAGCAGCGTGAGCTGCGCGGCACCGTCACCGATGCGTCCCAGAACCGGCCACTGGCTGGTGCCAACGTGGTGGTGGCGGGGACCAACGTGGGAACGCTGACCGATGCCAGCGGGCGCTTCGTACTTCCTGTGCCGGCCGGCGATGTCCGCCTGCGCGTACGCCTGATCGGCTACCGCAGCACCGAGGTCGAGGTGCCCGGCGGACAGGGCGCGGTGAACGTCAGCCTCGAGCAGGACGTGCTCAACCTCGAAGGGGTGGTCGTCACGGGGCAGGCGACCAGCGTGGCCCGGCGCAACCTGGCCAACGCGGTGGCGACGGTGCCTGCCCAGGAACTGGAGCGGGTGCCGGCGCAAACCGTCGACAAGGCGCTGCAGGGCAAGATCGCCGGTGCCAACATCCAGACCAACTCGGGCGCGCCGGGCGGCGGCGTGCAGGTCAACCTGCGGGGCGTCTCCTCGATCAACGCGGCGTCGGAGCCGCTCTGGGTGGTGGACGGCGTGATCGTCAGCAACGTGGCGATCGCTTCGGGTGCCAACGCGGTGACGCGCGCCAGTGCCGGCTCGAACGCCTCGAACCAGGACGCGCCGGTGAACCGCATCGCGGACATCAACCCGGCAGATATCGACCGGATCGAAGTGCTCAAGGGCGCCTCGGCTGCGGCGATCTACGGATCGAAGGCCAGCAACGGCGTGATCCTGGTCACCACCAAGCGTGGGCAGAGCGGTGCCCCGCGGATCAATGTCGCCCAGCGCTTCGGCCAGTATCGTCTCTCCAATACGCTGGGGATGCGGCAGTGGACCCGCGACGAGGCGGTCGCCGGGTTCGGTCTTACGGAGGCGCAGGCGAGCGAGTTCTTCGACGCGAGCGGTGCCCCTCGGCAGGTTTTCGACCACGAGCGCGAGCTCGCCGGCCGCGCCGACCTGTCCACCGAAACCTCCTTCAGCATCAGCGGTGGCATCGCCGACACGCGCTACTACATTTCCGGTCTCTGGCAGGACGACGCAGGCGTCATTCAGAACACCGGCTTCCAGAAGCAGTCGCTCCGCCTGAACCTGGACCAGAGGCTCGGCGAGCGCTTCAGCATCGGCGTCAACACCAATCTGTTGCACACCGTCGGGAGCCGTGGCCTGACCAACAACGACAACACGGGCACCAGCTTCTGGATGGTCTTCCCCTTCACGCCCAACTTCGTCGACCTGCGGCAGCGCCCCGACGGTACCTTCCCCGTCAATCCGTTCGAGCGCAGCAATCCGTTCCAGACGGCGGCGCTGATGCAGAACGACGAGGACGTATGGCGGCTGGTGGGCGTGGGCAGCCTGGGTGTCGATCTGCTGAAGCGCGACGATCACTCGCTGCGCTTCCTGATGACGGCTGGCGCGGACTACTTCCAGCAGAAGAACACGCTGTATTTCCCGCCGGAACTGCAGTTCGAGCCGCTGGACCAGCTGCCGGGCACCTCGCTGCTCGGCAACAGCGACAACATCAACCTGAACTGGAACGGCAACCTGGTGCACGTCTTCAACCCGGCGTCCAGGCTGTTCAGCGCGACCACCTCCGCCGGCATGCAGTACGAGGATCGTGATCTCAGCCAGTCCCGCACTGTCGCGCGCTACCTGATCGGCGGTCAGCGGGGGATCAACGCCGGCGCCGTACCACCGGAGGTCTTCCAGCACCGGCAGCGGGTGCGGGACTTCGGCTTCTACGTGCAGGAGGAGGTGCTCCTGCTCGACGAGCTCCTGATGCTGACCGGCAGTCTCCGCGCCGACCGCAGCAGCGCGAACGGAGATCCGGACCAGTTCCATTACTATCCCAAAGCTTCCGCGTCGTACCGGCTGCCGAACCTGCTGCCGCGTACGGACGAGCTGAAGCTGCGCATCGCCTACGGTGAGACGGGCAACCAACCGCTCTTCGGCCAGCAGTTCATTTCTCTCACGGCAACCCAGAACATCCAGGGACTGCCCGGCATCGTGGTGTTCCCGGTCGCCGGCTCCCCGGACATCCGCCCGGAACGTACGCGTGAGGTCGAGGCCGGCTTCGACGTGTCCATGTTGGACGGGCGCGGACGCTTCGAGTTCACCTGGTACAACCAGGACATTTCGGACCTGCTGCTGGAGCGGACCGTTGCGCCGTCATCCGGCTTCACCGCTCAGGTCTTCAACGGCGGTGGGCTCCAGACGCGCGGAGTCGAGGTTTCGCTGGAGGCACTCCCCGTCCAGACGCGTGCGTTCGGCTGGCTGACACGCACTACCTTCTCGCGCAACCGCAGCACCATCACCGACCTGCCGGTGCCATCCTTCCGTACCGGCGGTTTCGGCACGGCGCTCGGCGCGTTCCAGATCGAGGAGGGTAAGTCGGCCACCCAGATCGTGGCGAACACGTGGGATGAGCAGGAGGGCAGGATGGTGATCCGGGCCGTAGGCGACGCCAACCCGGACTTCCGGATGGGCTTCGCCAACGAGCTGAACTTCGGGGCGTTCAACCTGTATGGTCTGCTCGACTGGCAGAATGGCGGCCATGTCATCAACCTGACCAAGCTGCTCTTCGACTTCGGCCAGAACACGGCCGACTTCGCTGAAGACCCCCAGATGGTAAACACGCTCTTCGGCCGCGAGTTCAACCGCGTCATGACGCGGGGGGAACGGCGCATCGTAGGCTTCGGCACCGAGACGCGGCCGTACATCGAGGATGCCAGCTTCGTCAAGCTGCGGGAGCTTACGGTGTCGTACAACCTGCCGCAGCGCCTGAGGGGTATGATACCGGGTGAGGTGGGCACCGCGCAGATCTCACTCAGCGGCCGCAACCTGATCACCTGGACCGACTACACCGGGCTGGACCCGGAGGTGAGCAATTTCGGCAACCAGTCGATCGCGCGGAACATCGACGTGGCACCGTTCCCGCCGAGCCGAAGCTTCTGGCTTTCCATCAACCTGGGGTTCTAGCGATATGCACAAGCGAACAGACGGCATTCAGCGGGGGGGTCGGACGGGCAGGAGAACCGTCGTTGCCGCGCTCCTGGGCCTTGTGCTGGCGAGCTGCGGAGACCTGACCGTACCCAACTACAACAACCCCGACATCGATCAGATCCAGGCGAATCCCACCCGCGGCGCCGTGATCACCGCGGCGACAGGATTGCTGATCGGCGCCCGGGCGAACATCGCCGGTCCGAACCAGTACGTATCGCTGCTCGGGATCCTCGGGCGGGAATCATACAACTTCGACGGCTCGGAGCCGCGCTTCGTGACGGAGATGCTCGAGGCGGCCAGGAACCAGATGAGCCCCAGCGGCGCGTTCGGCGGCAACCTGTGGGCCATCCGGTACCAGAACATCCGCAACGCGAACCTGGTGTTGAACGCGGTGCAACAGCTTCCCAACGACCCGGTCGCCGGCATGGTCGAAGCCGAGAAGGAGGCGGTCCGCGGCTTCGCCAAGACGATCCAGGCGCTGGACTTCCTGCTCGTCATCAACACCCGCGATGTGAACGGGGCGCCAATCGATGTGGACCGTCCTCTCAGTGCGGATCCCGCGCCGATCGTTGCGAAGGCGGAGGTGTTCGCCCACATCGTCAGGCTGCTCGACGAGGCTGACCAGCACCTTCAGGCAGCCGGTACTGCATTCCCATTTCCGCTCAGTGGTGGCTTTGCCGGGTTCAACACGCCGGCTACCTTCCGCCAGGTAAACCGCGCCATCAAGGCGCGAGTCGACGTCTACATGGGCCAGTACGCCCTGGCTCTCACTTCGCTGCAGGGCTCCTTCGTCAGCACCGAGGCGCCGCTCGACCGGGGCGCATACCACACGTACGCGACGGGTTCCGGAGAAACGGCGAACAACCTGATCGCCGCGACGATCCGCGCGCATCCCTCGGTTGTCACCGACGCGGAGCGGCGCCCCAACGGCGAGATCGACCTGCGGGTGCAGCGTAAGATCAGGGCAGCGCCCCCGCTCACGCAGCGTGACATCGGCTCCGAGCACGGTTTCGCGATCTATACCGGGCCCAACTCGCCGGTGCCGATCATCCGCAACGAGGAGCTGATCCTGCTGCGGGCAGAGGCGCGCTGGTTCACGGGCAACCGGCAGGGCGCGACGGACGACCTGAACTTCATCCGCCAGGCGGCTGGCGGGCTGGCGCCGATCGGCATACCCGCCAACGATGCTGCCTTTGTCACCGAGCTGCTCAGACAGCGGCGCTACTCCCTGCTCTTCGAGGGTGGCCACCGCTGGATCGACATGCGGCGCTTCGGCCGCCTCGACGAGTTGCCGCGCGATCTGCCGGGCCACAGCGTGCACGAACGCTTCCCGATCCCCGAGGCGGAGTGCCTCGCCCGCGGGGGCGAGTGCTCGGTGTGAGATCGGGGTGACTGAATGAAAAGCGGGGGCACGAGGGTGGACCCCCCGCGCCATCCGCCCTCCCCCCCCGGAGCAGGGCTGCCATCCCCCCTCACCACCTACACCGAACTCCCCCCCCTCA